>CAMBFA010000298.1 GCA_945865325.1 Candidatus Kuenenia stuttgartensis | reverse complement strand
TGGCCGAGAAGGTCTCGTTCCCCGGCCACCTCTCCCATGCCGACACGCTGACCCAGATGCGCGGGGCCTGGGTGACCTGCGTGCCGAGCGTGTGGGCCGAGCCGTTTGGCATGGCGGCAGCAGAATCGCAGATGCAGGGGGTGCCGGTGGTGGCCAGCCGCACCGGAGGACTCGCCGAGATTGTCCGTGACGGCATCACCGGTCGGCTCGTGGAGCCGGGCGACGTCGATGACCTTGCCGCGGCCCTCGTCGGGATGCTCGCCGACCGGGAGACCGTCACCGCGATGGGCAAGGCCGCCCATGCCGACGCCCGGGAACGTTTCGACCTCCCCGGCTTCGCGGCCCGCTTCGAGGCGATCTACCGGGAACTTGCCGCGAGGTAGTCGGCGATCCCCTGCCGCCAGTCAGGGAGGGTGATCCCGAGCCTCGCGAGCTTCGCGGTGTCGAGGATGCTGTACGGTGGGCGGGCGACGGGGCTTGGATACTCCTTCGACGTGATCGCCGTCACCACCGTCGGCAGCCCCGCCTGCTGAAAAAGCTCCGTGGCGAACTCGTGCCAGCAGGTGCCGCCGGCATTCGTGGCGTGGTAGGTGCCAGGCGTGCCATCTTCGAGCAGCGCCACGATCGCCGCAGCGACGTGCGGCACGTAGCTCGGCGTGCAAAACTGATCGGCGACGACGCGCACTTCCGGTCGGTCGCGTGCCACGACGAGCATCGTATCGGCGAAGTTGCGCCCGCGCACCGGCCCCGATTCTCCCGCCGAGTAGAGGCCGCAGGTGCGCACCACCTGATGCCGCTCCCATCCCCGGGCCGCCACCTCACCGGCGAGCTTGCTCGCGCCATATTCGCCGAGCGGGCCGGTGGCGTCGTCTTCGCCGTAGGGGGTCTTCCGCGCCGCATCCGCCCCGAAGACGTAGTCGCTGCTGATCTGAACGAAGATCGCATCGACGTCGCGGCAGGCGTCGGCGAGGGCTGCGACGGCATGGACGTTTGCGGCCCGGCAGGCAGCCGGCTCCGTCTCGGCCTTGTCGACGGCGGTCCAAGCGGCGCAGTTGATCACGGCGTTCGGGCGGAGCCGGCCGATGACGGCGCGGACGGCCGCCGGGTCGGCGATGTCGAGGCTGCTCCTAGGCAGCGCCACGGCGCTGCTGCCGAGCAGCCGGCACAGTGTCCTCCCCAGTTGGCCAGATGACCCGGTAACTGCGATCGTGCCCGTCGTCGACATGCGCTCTTTCCTCTGCCAGTTCCTCGCCGGCGATCTGGACGAGGTAGCGGCCGTAATCGTTGTTCATCTTCAGGCCGGCCGCCTCGAGGCCATCCCGCGACAGCCAGCCCATCCGATAGCCGATCTCCTCCAGGCAGGCGATCTTCAATCCCTGTCGCTCCTGGATCGTCTGCACGAAGCCGGAAGCCTGCATGAGGGAATCGGGAGTGCCGGTGTCGAGCCAGGCGAAGCCGCGGCCGAGCGTCTCGACCCGCAGGGCGTTCTCCTCGAGATAGATGCGGTTGAGATCGGTGATCTCGAGCTCACCGCGCGGGCTCGGGGCGAGCGCCGCGGCGATGTCGCAGACCCGCGCGTCGTAGAAATAGAGCCCCGGCACGGCATGATGGCTCTTCGGCACCGTCGGCTTCTCCTCGAGCGACACCGCGCGCCCAGCCGCGTCGAACTCGACGACGCCGAACCGCTCCGGATCACGGACGGGATAGGCAAAGATCGTCGCCCCGTCGTCCCGATCGGCCGCGCGCCGCAGGACGTCCTGGAAGCCGTGCCCGTAGAAAATATTGTCACCGAGGACGAGCGCGGCGCGGGAGCCCCCGAGGAACTCGCGGCCGATCACAAAAGCCTGGGCGAGCCCCTCCGGCCGCGGCTGCTCGGCATAGGAAAGCGATACACCAAACGCGCTGCCGTCGCCGAGGAGGCGCTGGAAGTGGGGCAGGTCGTGCGGCGTCGAGATCAACAGGATGTCGCGGATCCCGGCGAGCATCAGCGCCGAGAGGGGATAATAAACCATCGGCTTGTCGTAGATCGGCAGCAGCTGCTTCGAGATCGCCAGCGTCATCGGGTTGAGCCGCGTGCCGGCCCCGCCGGCCAGCACGATCCCCTTCAGCGGCGGTTGGACAGGCTGGCCGCCAGCGTGGAGCGGCTCGGTGCCGGCAAGGGTGAGGCCATGGTTCGAAGTCGCGCCGCGCGGGGGGGACATGGTGCAGCCCTGGGATGGTAGGAACGGGTCGGAGCGTCGGGATCGATCGGCCACAACAAGTCAGGCACTCGCCCGGCGGGGAAGGCCGCCGTCAATGCGAAATGGCGAGGTCTCGTCGCACTCATGACGGATCTCGTCGACCTTCTCCTTCTTGCCCTGGCCGGCATAGAGCCGGTTGGGGCCATTGAACACCCAGCCAGGCACGGGGCTGGTGTTGCGGTAGGCGTGGACGACCCCCGGCGGGATGGTCACGGCGCAGGGGTTCGAATGGCCGCAGATCGTCCGCGTGTGGAGCCCGTACGTCGGCGAACCCGCGCGGGCGTCCCAGAGAAGTAGTTCGAAATCACCCGGGCCGATGAAGGCGAAGTAGTCGGTCTGATCGACATGCTCGTGCGGCCCACGGGCCACACCCGGCTGCGTCTGGCTCACGTAGGCCATCACCGGATGAAGCGCGGAGTCGAGGTCGTCTTCGCGATAGATCTCCACGAGCCAGCCACGGGAGTCGGCGTGGCGGTTGAGCGCCTTGAAGGTGACGTCGGCGATTGCCGCCGGATCGGCGGAGGTGGTGCGGACCGTGAACGACGGCATGCGAGATCTCGAGGGGTGGGGGAGAGGCCGGCGTGCCATCGCGAACAGGCCGGTGCCGGGATGGAGATAGTCGATGCGGGCCACCGGGGCCAGTGCGGTTTCCGTTCGGGTTCCCCCTGACCCGCGATGGCCGCGGGGCCGGTGGAGTGGTGAATCGGGGATGAATGGGCAGGGCACGAACCGGCCCCGGAGCGAACTGCGAAAAAGCTGGTCTGGAGCGCACCTGGCGTTTTCGCCGATACAAACGTCAGAAAC
>CAMBFA010000297.1 GCA_945865325.1 Candidatus Kuenenia stuttgartensis | reverse complement strand
CGGCTTCGCTGCCGGCGCCCGCGAGCGCTGCCGAAGGTGAGCCACAGGCGGCGGAGCGATTCGGCGTGGCGGCGTTTGATCTCGAGCGGCTGGCGCGCGTGCCGGAGGTGTTTCCGGCCGACGGCTTCCAGGTCGGCCCCGAGGGGGATGAGCGGATCAGGCCGCTGTATTTTGCCGGGCCGGAATACCAGGGGCGACCGACCCGCGTGTTCGCGTGGTATGGAGCCCCGGCCGCGCCACCCGGCACGAAGCTCCCGGCAATGGTCCTCGTCCATGGCGGCGGCGGGACGGCCTTCGAACGCTGGGTGAAGGTCTGGAATGATCGCGGCTACGCGGCGATCGCCATCGACCTGTGCGGGTGCGTGCCGCGTGGAACGTATGGCAACTGGGAGCGCCATGCCGACGGCGGGCCCCCCGGCTGGGATGCGGCCTTCGGCCAGGTCGAAGAGCCGCTCGACGACCAGTGGCCGCATCAGGCGGTGTCGGCGATCGTCCTTGCGCATTCGCTTCTGCGCACGTTCCCTGAAGTCGATGCCGGGCGCATCGGCCTCACGGGAATCTCCTGGGGGGGCTATCTGACCTGTCTCACGGCGGGGGTCGACCCGCGCTTCCGCCTCGCCGTGCCGGTGTACGGCTGCGGCTATCTTGCCGATGACTCGGCCTGGCTGGCCCGTTTTGCCGAGATGGGGCCGGAGAAGGCAGCGCGGTGGTCGGCGTGGTGGGATCCCGCGAGCTGGCTGCCGCGCGCCGAGATGCCGATGCTGTGGGTCAACGGCACCAACGACTTCGCCTACCCGCCCGGCTCCTGGCAGCGCTCCTACCGGCTCCCCAAAGGCCCACGGACGCTCTGCATGAGGGTCCGGATGCCCCACGGCCACGGGCCCGCGGGGGAGAATCCCGAGGAGATCCACGCCTTTGCCGATGCGATCCTTCGCGTTCCATCCTCCGTCGCGCCAGCGGGGCTGGCGACGATCACGGGGCAGGGGTCCGCAGGTACGACGACCTGGGTGACCTGGCGCGGGGGGCAGCCGATCCGCACCGCGGAGCTCTGCTTCACCACCGCCGCCGGCCGGTGGCAGGATCGGCTCTGGGAAACGGAGCCGGCCACCATTCATCCTGCTGCCGACGGCACGGAGGGACGGGCCAATGCCATCATCCCCGCCGGGGCGACAGCGTGGTATCTCAATCTCGTCGACGAAGCGGGGCTCGTCGTCAGCGGCGAGCATGCCGTGCGGTGAGCGGCGGAAGCCGTCAGCGCCTCAATCCGCGGAATGGTTCATAGATCCGCACCGAGAGGAGCATCTCGCCGGCCGAGAAGGCGTGGCGGATATCCTCCGTTCCCCGAAAGAAAGACCCCTCCATGCGCGTCACCGGCGTGGTGGTGGCTCCGAGCGCGAAGAACCGGTAGCCGAAATCGAGTTCGACCCGTTCCGAGATCGCCCATTTGGTGCCGCAGCCGGCCTGCCAGGCGAAGCTCTGCGCGGTGTCTGGGCCGCCGAAGAAGAAGTTGGGTCTGATGCCGGTCAGCTGGTAGTGGCCGTTGACCCTGGACGTCGAGCCACCGGCGCCGATGCCACCACCAACATAGAGATCGACCTCGTCGGTGACGGTGAAGTCACGCCAGACGTTGACCATCGTCGACCAACTGTCGGCCGCCCCCCATCTCCCGCTCCCGGTTGCCAGTGGGATCGCCGTGACGTCAAGGGTGTCGTAGAGCGAGTCGCGACCGCGCCCCTCCACCTCGGCCCTGATCGCCCCGAACGGACGATCAAACGCCATCCCGAGCGCGCCACCGGCCGTGAACAGCGTCCCGTTGGCACTGCCGCCGGTGTACCTTCCGGCCAAGTCGTCGGTGAGCGTGGCAAACGACGATCCGACGATCCCGGTCACGTAGAACCGACGCGTGGAGGTGGCGTCGGCCCCTGTGATGACGTCTGCGATCGTCTCGGTCATCTCCTCTGAGATCACCCCGGGGATCACCTCGGCAACAACCAGATCGGCGTCCGATGCGGGGGCGCCCGAGGGTGCGAGGAACGCCAGCCCCATCACCACGCCGAGCCAACCGTGAACGGGCCTTGCGGGCCCAAAACGGAGCATGGGGCTGACTTTCTCAAGGGGCCGTCGGGTCCTCTGGAAAGTGATCGTCCGGAGTGAATCCTCCTTTGAAGGGGTGAGCGTCGCGGTGCGTCGGAGAACGCAGACCACCCAGACCTGTGGGAGACGGGGAGGGATGGATCGGCGTTGACGCCGTCCTGCTGACGGCGCCGTGCGCGGGATCAGGAAAGCTTGTCGAGGGCATCGAGGAGGCTCATCGCTCGCCTGGGGCTTCCGATCATCTCGACGAACTTTTTGGCGGCGATGAGATCGGTGAGCGTGAAGGCGTCGTCGGAGGGGGGCGTGGGGGCTGCGGCCGCCCGGGGGGGCCGCGGCGAGACGGCGACGCTCTTCTTCTTCCGCGGGCGCCGTTCCACGCCCAGGGTGCCGAGGATCTGACTCACCTGGGGAGAGACGACCTCGATCCCCCGGGATTTCAAAACTTCGATGATGTCCCTGGGACGGGGGCTACCGCCGGCATCGAGGATCCGCCGTGCTTCGAGCCGGATCTCCTCGCTCTTGTTCACCTTGGCAAGATCCGCGATCGGCGCCGGCACGGTTTCGGGAGCAAGGTGGACCGGCTCCAGCGTTTCGAGGTCGGTCTTGGCTTTCTTCGTCATGGGATCCCGTGGTTGAAGGGGGGCGGAAGCGGGTCGGAGACGCAATCATACCTTCGCGGCAGGGGGCGTAGGGACACGCTCGATGGCCCGTTTTCCGCGGTCGAAGGCGGGCAGTCCGACGGACTTTCGCCAGAAGTTCCGCGGCACCGGTGCGGTACGCTCATGAGGCGGACTGCCCGGGGATCACCCGGGAGGGGAACGATGAGACTGACGGAGATGCGGCCATGCCGAACATGCAGGGAATCGAGTCGGAGCCCCGCGGGACGTGGTGGCAGCGCTGGCTGATCGCGATCTTCTCCCTGGCGCTGACGCTCCTCTTCTTTTGGGCGCTGGGATTCATTCTCCAGG
>CAMBFA010000296.1 GCA_945865325.1 Candidatus Kuenenia stuttgartensis | reverse complement strand
CATCGGTGATGTCCTTTCGATGCCGCCGGTCCTCTTCGAGCGCGCCCTCGAAGCCGCGGAGAAGGTCGCCCGGGCGGCGATCGTCACCGGCGAGATCGAGTCGGCGCCGGTGCAGAAGGGAGCGGGGGGAACGCTCGGTTCGGAGGGGGAGATCGGCCAAGACTTCGATTTCCCCGCCGAGGGAGAATATCTGTTCCGGGCGAATGCCTCTGGCGATCAGGCCGGACCCGATCCGGTGCGGATGGGATTCCGGATCGCAGGGCGCGAAGAGCATGTGGTCGACGTCCCCAACCGGCGCCGATCACCGAAGGACTATGAGCTCCGCATCCGCCTGCCGGCGGGCCGGCAGCGGTTCGCGGTCGCCTTTTTGAATGATTTCTACAACCCCGAAGCGGAGAATCCGAAGCAGCGCGATCGGAATCTCCATCTCGAATCGCTGTCGGTCGTCGGCCCGCTGGGGCTTGTCGACGCGGCGCTGCCGGCGTCGCACCGGCGGATCTTCGCCACGCCTATGCCTCCCGAGCTCGACGCGGCCGCCGAGCGCAACGCCGTGGTGGCCAACCTCCAGCCGCTGGTGTCGCGGGCCTTCCGTCGCCCCGCTACCGCTGCCGAGGTCGAACGGCTCGCCGGGATCTACGCCGCGGCACGAAGTTCGGGTGAGACGATCGACCGCGCGATGCAGGTGGCGGTGACGGCGATGCTCGTCTCCCCCTCGTTTCTGTTCCTCGTCGAGGCCGATCCCGCGCCCGGCGAGGTGCGGCGGCTCGGCGATCACGAGCTCGCCTCCCGGCTCTCCTATTTCCTCTGGAGCAGCATGCCCGACGAGGCGCTCATGGCCGCAGCCGATCGCGGTGAACTGCGTAGCGACGAACAGATCGTCGCGCAGGCCCGGCGGATGCTCGCCGATCCGAAGTCGCGGGCACTGGTCGACAATTTCGCCGGCCAATGGCTGCAGCTGCGGACGCTCTCCACCTTCTCTCCCGACCGGGCCCGGTTTCCGGCCTTCGACGACGACCTGCGGCAGGCGATGCGCCGGGAGACGGAGGAGTTCTTTGCGGCGATCGTCCGCGAGGATCGGAGCATCGTCGAGTTTCTTGACTCCGATTCGACGTTCGTCAACCAGCGCCTTGCAAAGCACTACGGGATCGAGGGGGTGACGGGGGACGAGTTCCGCCGGGTGGCGGTCAACCGCGACCAGCGTGGCGGCCTCCTCGGGCAGGCGAGCATCTTGGCGGTGACGAGCAATCCGACGCGTACCAGCCCGGTGAAGCGCGGCCGGTGGGTGCTCGAGAACCTCCTCGCCGCTCCGCCACCACCGCCGCCGCCGAACGTCCCCGAGCTTCCCACCTCCGGCGAGGCCCTGACCGGAACGCTGCGGCAGAGGATGGAGCAGCACCGCGCTAATCCCTCCTGCGCGGCCTGCCACAAGCTCATGGATCCGCTCGGCTTCGGACTCGAAAATTTCGACGCCATCGGCGCCTGGCGGAGCGAGGATGGCGGGGCGCCGGTCGATCCCTCGGGGGAGTTGCCGGATGGGCGCCGGTTTGCCGGCCCGGCGGAGCTGCGGCAGGTGCTCGTGGCGCGGCGGGGGGAGTTCCGCCGGTGTCTCACCGAGAAGTTGTTCACCTACGCCCTCGGACGGGGTGTGGAGTATTTCGATGCCTGCGCCGTGGAGCGGATCGCCGCCGCGACCGAGGCGGATGGAGACCGGTTCGTGGCGATGGTGGCGGGAATCGTGACCAGCGCCGCCTTCCGCGAACGGGAGTCGGACCAACCACACTGACCGACTCCCACCGAGCCGGGTGATCGCGGCAGTGGCAAGCGGACGATAAAAGCGGGGGATCAGCCCCATCCACCGCTGGAGAGGGGCCTCCCGGGGCCCCGGGGCACGGGTCGGAATTGACTCCCGGCCCCCGGCAACCGACGATTGAATCAGCGGGGGCACCACCAGCCCCACGCAAGGAGGCTCCCCGATGACCCAGCCGATCTCTCGCCGCACCGTGCTCCGCGGAGCCGGCACGGCCGTGGCCCTTCCGCTCCTGGAAGCGATGATCCCGGCCGGCCCAGTCGCCGGAGCCACGGGGGGAAATGCCGTCGCTGCCGAAGCCACCGAGCAAGCCCCGCGCCGCGCTGCTTTCCTGTATGTCCCCAACGGCGTCCACATGGAAGACTGGATGCCGAAACAGGTCGGGCCCGGCTTCGATCTCCCCGCGACCCTCGAGCCGCTCTGCGGGGTATATGGGAAGTTCTCGATCCACTCGCACCTGGCGCAGAAGAAGGCCGAGGCCAACGGCGACGGCGCCGGCGACCATGCTCGGGCCCTGGCGACATTTCTCACCGGCACCCAGGCCCGCAAGACGGCCGGGGCCGACATCCGTGCCGGGGTCTCGGTCGATCAGATCGCCGCGGCCCATCTCGGTCGTCACACGAGGCTGCCGTCGCTCGAGATCGGCACCGAGGGGGGCGGGCAGTCGGGCAACTGCGATTCCGGGTACAGCTGCGTCTACTCCGCGAACATCGCCTGGCGGAGCGACACCCAATCGGTGCCGAAGGAGAGCAATCCGAGGCTGATCTTCGACCGGCTCTTCGCCGCCGGCCGGCCGGGCGAGTCGGAGGAGGCGCGGGTGAAGCGCGAGCAGCATTCCCGCAGCATCCTCGATTATGTCCGCGAGGAGGCCCGGGGGATGGATCGGGTGGTGGGCGTCGCCGACCGTCGCAAGATCGACGAGTATTTCACCGCCGTGCGCGAGCTCGAGGTCCGGCTGGAGCGTTTTTCCAAGGGAGTCGCCTCGCCGCAGGATCTCGGCATGGCGCGGCCCGAGGGGCCGCCGGAGCGCTACGAGGAACACCTGCGGATCCTCGCCGACATGCTCGTCCTCGCTTTTCTGACTGACACGACGCGTGTCTCGACCTTCGTGTTTGCCAACGAGGGGAGCAACAAGAGCTATTCATTCATCGGTGTCCCCGAGGGGCACCATGACCTCTCCCATCACGGCCAAGACGCCACGAAGCAGGCGAAGATCCAGCAGATCAACCGCTTCCACATCGAGCAGCTTGCTTATCTTCTCG
>CAMBFA010000295.1 GCA_945865325.1 Candidatus Kuenenia stuttgartensis | reverse complement strand
CCCGCGGGCCTGGCGGCCTTTGAGTTTGTCCCGGCGAAGGTTCCCGCCTACGACCCCAGTGGCAAGCAGTGGGGGGTGCAGCTCGAGCCGGTGTCACAGATGCAGGCCCCCCTGTCGCCCGAGGAATCGCGGAAGCATGCCCTCGTGCCGGAGGGGTTTCGTGTAGCGATTGCGGCAGCTGAGCCGGTCATCGAAGCCAAGCCGCTGGCGATGGCCTTTGATGCCCAAGGCCGGCTGTTTGTCGCCGAGAGCCTCGACTATCCCAACGAGATTGTGCTTCCCGGCGACGGCGAGGGGCACGACCGGATCGTCCGTTTGGACGACAGCGATTCCGATGGCGTCTACGACGCGCGTACCCTGGTCGCCGAGGGGCTGTCCATTCCCACCAGCCTTCTTCACCACGGCAATGGCTGGGTCGTGGCCCAGGCTCCGTCGATGCTCTTCCTTTCCGACGCCGACGGCGACGGGGTGTGTGAGCAGCGCGAGGTCCTCTTCTCGGGCTGGGGCACCAGCGACACTCACTCCGGCCCCAGCAACCTCGCCTGGGGTTTTGACGGCTGGGTCTACGGGATGGTCGGCTATTCCGGCTTCCATGGCGAGGTCGGCGGTGAGTCGATCCGCTTCGGGGCCGGCTTCTTCCGCTTCTTACCCGACGGCTCGAAGCTCGAGTTCCTCCGCAGCACCAACAACAATTCCTGGGGCTTTGGTTTCTCGGAAGAGGGCCTCGTCTTCGGCTCGACCGCCAACGGCAACCCCAGCGAGCACATGCCGCTGGCCAATCGGGTTTACGAGCGCGTCCGCGGCTGGAGCGCCACGACCCTCGGCGGGATCGCCGGCAGCCCGTTGATGGAGATCGCCAAGCGCCTCGACGGCAGCGATGCCCCGGTCCGGCAGGTCGACCACTTCGGGAAGTTCACCGCCGCCGCCGGCCACCGGCTCTACACGGCCAGGGCCTACCCGCGCGAATACTGGAATAGCACCGCCTTCGTCTGCGAGCCGACCGGCCACATCGTCTCCACCTTCGAGCTCACGCCCCGCGGCGCCGGTTTCTCGAGCCGGATGGCCTGGGATCTGCTCGCCAGCGACGACGAATGGACGGCGCCGATCGCCGCCGAGGTGGGCCCTGATGGCCAGGTGTGGGTGGTCGATTGGTACAACTACATCGTTCAGCACAATCCCACGCCGGCCGGCTTTGAGAACGGTAAGGGGAACGCCTACGAGACGCCGCTTCGCGACAAGAGCCATGGCCGGATTCTCCGCGTCGTCCACGACAGCGCTGCGGCCACCCCCGCCGCGGCCACGCGCGACCTCGCTGCCGCCACTTCGAAAGAGCTCGTGGCGATGCTCGCCGACGACAACCTCTTCTGGCGGATGCGTGCCCAGCGGACGCTCGTCGATCGCTCGTCGCATCTGCTGGGACGCGACCTCGACGTCCCCTCCGGGCTTGTGGGCCTCGTGAAAAACCGCACGGTCGACTCAATCGGCCTCGATCCCGGCGCGATCCATGCCCTCTGGACACTCTTCCAAATGGGGCTGATCGCGGAGGACGCCGACATCGCCCTCCTCGACGCCGTCCGCGGCGCCCTCAAGCACCCGTCGGCCGGCGTCCGCATGAATGCGATCAAGGTGCTGCCGCGCGACGCGGCGACGGTCGCCGCCATTGACCGCGCCGGCGTCCTCGACGACCCCTCGGCGATCGTCCGCCTGGCCGTTCTCGAGGCGCTCTCCGAGTGCCCGCCGCTTGACCTTGCCGCTGAGCTTGTTGTCCGCGCGCTCGAGGATTCGCGCACGCTGTCCGATCCGATCCTCGCCGACGCCGCCACGAGTGCGGCGGCGGTCCAAGCTGCCGGGGTCCTCCCGGCGCTGCTCGACCGCGATCCGGCGAAGGCGGCCGGGCTGGCTCCGGCGGCGCTCCTGCCGGCGCTGCTCGTGGCCGAGGTCACTCCGCCGTCGCCGCAGCTGCTCGCGCTCGTCGGCCGGGTCGCCGAGCATGTGGCCCGGGGAGGCGATGCCGACGCCGTCGGCCGCACGCTCCTCGAGCTTGCCAAGGCCGACGCCGCCACGGCCGCGGCGGCGCTGGAAGGGCTCGCGCGCGGATGGCCGAAGGGGAAGGCCGCTACCTTCGATGCGGCGACGGAGGAAGCGATCGTGGCGCTTGTCGACCGGCTCCCCGCCTCGTCGCAGGGGCAACTGGTGACCCTCGTTCAGCACACCGGCAGCCGGGCCCTCGACGCCCATGTCGGCAAGATTAGCGAGGCGCTCCTGGCCGATCTCGATCGGGCCGAGGCTGAGGATCCGCAAAGGATCGAGGCCGCCGAGCGGCTCGTCGCCCTTCGCCCTGCCGATGTGGAGCTTGTCGGCGATCTCCTCGGGCGGGTTGGCGGCCGCTCGAGCCCGCAGCTTTCCTCTGGTGTCGTTGCCGCGATCGGCCGCTCAACGGCACCCGAGGCCGCAGGGCTCATTCTCGACAAGCTCGCGTCGCTCACGCCGGCCGTCCGCGATGCCGGGCTCCGTGTGGTGCTTGCCAACCGGGAGTGGGCCGCCGAGCTCATTGACCGGCTCGAGGCGGGCTCGGTCGCCGTCACCGACGTGCCGCTGGTGGAACGCGGCAAGCTCACCGAGCATCCCGACCGTGCGGTTCGCGAGCGCGCCAGGAAGGTGATCGCCAAAGGGGGCGGCCTGCCGAGCGCTGACCGGCAGAAGGTGATCGACGCAGTCCTCCCTGTTGTCCTCGCCGGGGGCGACGTGCCGCGCGGCAAGGCGCTCTTCAAGGAGCAGTGCGGCAAGTGCCACACCCATTCCGGCGAAGGGGGGAAAGTCGGGCCGGAGCTGACGGGGATGGCGGTCCATCCGCCGCAGGAGCTCCTCATCCACATCCTCGATCCCAACCGCTCCGTCGAGGGCAATTACCGCTCCTGGACGGTGACTACCGACGACGGTCGGGTCGTCACTGGGCTCCTCGCCGCCGAGAGCCGGACAGCCGTGGAGCTGGTCGACGCCGAGGGGAAGCGGCACCCGATCCAGCGCGACGAGATCGATGAATTCCAGCCCTCCCCCAATTCGCTCATGCCG
>CAMBFA010000294.1 GCA_945865325.1 Candidatus Kuenenia stuttgartensis | reverse complement strand
TCGTGGGAATCGTGGGAATCGTGGTTGGCCATGAAAAGTGCCTCTGCAAGAAAACCGGCTGCTGACGATCAGTCCTTCGATCAATCCTTCGATCAATCTTTGAAGACAAACTCGGGGGAATTGATCAGCGACCAGAGTATGTCTTCGGTCACCTGCCGGCGAGATCGTCCCTCACGAGCGAAAAGGGCCACCAGTGGCTCACGCTCCGCAGATGTCGGAAACCGGGTGTAGCAGGCGAGATAGAGCTCCTCAACGATGCGATCGGGGGAGAGCTCCGAGGCGGCAAGGGTCGCGGCCCGGCTGGAGTCAGCGGCGATCTTCCCCTCGATCGCGGTGCTGTTCATGAGATGGAGCGCCTGGACGACGGTGGCGTCGGGATCGCGCTGGCAGGGGGGATCCTGGTTGGGATCGGGGCGACCGAAGACGTCGAGAAACGTCGCCGGCGTGCGGTGCGTCCAGAGCTGAACCGCGCGCGATTCTTCGGGCAGACCGGCGTAAGAGGTCGGCACACCGGTGACGTCGTCGATGGCGTCGGCGAGGACTTCAGCGCGGAGCCGCTGCCGGTAGTGGCGCGAGAAGTTGCGGAAGTCGCCGGCATTGGTGGCGTTGGGGAGGCTCGAGCGATTCCACACCGCCGACCGCAGGATCGTGGCGAGGAGCTTTTTCTGATCGCTGCCGCCGGCGCGGAACTCGGCGACGAGCGTGTCGAGAAGAGCTGGGTTTGTCGGAGGATTGGTCGCCCGAAAGTCGTCGACCGGATCGACGATGCCAATGCCGAACAGATCCCCCCAGATTCGGTTGACGGCCGCGCGGTGGAAGAAGGGGTTGTCGTGGGCGGTGAGCCAGTCGACGAGCGCCACACGCGGATCCTCGCCGGCGGGGATCTCCAGCGCCGTGCCGAACAACGGCTTGGGCGCGAGGAGGGCGCCCGAGAGGGGATGGCGGACCTCCCCCGACTCGCCGACGGTGACAATCTCCTCGCCGCCGGAGATCGGCGGGGAGAGACCGGTGCCGCGGTAGGCAACGCGGCCGAAGAAAGCGGCGAGCGAATAGAAGTCACTCTGGCCGTAGACCTCGAAGGGATGCTGATGGCACTTCGCACACTCCAGGCGCACCCCCAGGAAAAGCTGGCTGACGAGGGTCACGATCTCGTCGGGGGAGCGCCGGTCGCGGAAGACGGTTGTGGCGCCGTCGCGCCAGGTGCTCCCCGTCGCCGTCAGTAGCCGGCGGACGAGCTCGTCGTAGGAAAGATTTTCTCGGAAGACATCGCGCAGAAAGGTGTCGAGGGAGAGGGTCGCCTTGATGCCGACGCGGTAGGGATTGGGGCGGAGCAGATCGGCCCACTTGTTGGCCTGGAAGTCGGCATATTCTGAGCGGTCCAACAGCGCCGCCACGAGCTTTTCGCGCTTCGCCGGATCGGGATCGGCAAGATAGGCGCGGGCTTCGTCGGGGGTGGGAAGGCGGCCGATGAGATCGAGGCTCGCGCGCCGCAGGAGCGTGCTCTCCGCCGCCTGCTCGCTGGGGAGGATGTTCATCGTGGCGAGCTTCCGCCACACCGGCTCATCCAGCGGCGTGGGGCGGGGGAGGGCGGCGACCGCGGCGGCGTCGACGCTTCCCGGCGGAACGATTCCTGTGCTCCAGGTGGCGATGGTGCCGACATAGCGGGCCATGATCGTCCCTTCGCCGGCGAAGGCCCCGGCGCGGACTCGCGCATCGGCGGCATCGAGGACGGCCGGTTCGCCGGCATGCCAGGCGCTCGTGGCGGTGACGTCGCGCATCGCGCCGTCGGAGTAGTGGGCGGTGACCTTCAGGTCGAGACTTTCGCCGGGGGCCAGCGGCCGCGGCGCGGGCGAGAGCGAGATCCGCTCGAGCTGCGGATCGTCGGGCCCTGCCTTCGGCGTTCCTTGCTCGATCCAGCGGACGAGCGTGCGGACATCTTCCCCGGCGGGATCGAGTTTCTTCCCGCCCCCATGAGGAACTGCCCCCGTCCCTTTTTGGATCAGCAGGCTTTCCAGCGGCGCGGCCGGGGCGAGGCGACGGCCGCGGGCGGCGGAGACGATCGAGATATGATCGAAGGCTGGATCGAAGGCGAAGAGCGACAGGGCGAAGCCGTTTTGCCCCCCCGACTTTCCGTGGCAGCCGCCACTATTACAGCCGCGGACGGTGAGGATCGGCTCGATGTCGGTCTCAAAGATGAGCCGGTCGGCTGGGGCTTGGACCCCGGGATCGGCAGCGCGGACCGCCCAGACGCTGGCGCCGAACAGCAGGACACCCAAGGCCGCGGCGACGCGTCGCTTTTGGCTGTTGGGCCCTCGGGCACGGCAGTGGTTGGCTGGCGTGGTCATCGACGGTCCAATTCCCCCAGGAACCAGCGACCAAGTCTACCCTCCCGCCAGCCGCCGACGGTGCCGCCGTCGCGCACTGAGCGTCGCCCCCTGAAACGGTTGCAGAGAGCGGCCATTGCCATGTCAAAGCCGTTCCATCATGGTCCAGTCGAACTGGTCGACTGCGAGGTCCATGGCCCCGGCTCCGGGGCCGAGCTGTTTGTCGTCGAGGGGGAATCGGCGGCCCTGGCCGTGGCCCGCGTCCGCGACGCCCGCTTCCAGGCGGTGTTGCCGATGCAGGGGAAGCCGCTCAATGCCGTCAAGGCGACGCCGCACCGCGTCGCTGCGCAGCCGCTATTCCGGGAATTGACCGCGGCGCTGGGGACGGGGATGGGAGCCGATTTTCGGGCCGACGGCCTCCGCTTCGAGCGGCTTTTGATCCTCACCGATCCCGACGCCGACGGGATCCACTGCGGTGTCCTCCTCCTCGCCTTCCTCCATCGCTTTCTCCGCCCCCTCCTCGACGCGGCCGGGCCCGGCCCCGGGCGGGTGGGGTGGGTGCGGGCCCCGTGGGGGGAAGTGATGCCGGCGGACGGGGGGAAAGCGATCGTGGCTCATTCCGAGGAGGGGTTGATGGCCCTGGCGGAGCAGATTCGCCGAGAGAAACCAGTCACCGTTCGTCGATTTCGCGGCCTGGCGGCGATCGACAGCGAACTTCTCGCCCGCCACTGCGTTCAACCTGGGGGCTGCC
>CAMBFA010000293.1 GCA_945865325.1 Candidatus Kuenenia stuttgartensis | reverse complement strand
CAGGTCTACGGGGTCGGCCAGAGCAACACCACCAACGCCGCCAGCCACCAGTTTGTCTTCTCGCCGATCGGGGAATGGCGGTTCGGTGGGCAGTACAAGGTCAGCCAGGCGATCAACCTCCGGGCCGGCTACACCGGCATGTGGCTGGGAAGCATCGCCCGGGCCTCGTCCAACACCGGCTACGTCAGCACGCGGCGGCCAACGCAGTACGCCGAGCCGGTGGATAAGACCCAGCCGGCGAGCCTCCAGAATCCGTGGGTCGTCAAGACCTCGACGCCGACCGGGACCGATGGCACGCAAGTCAGCCCGACCTACAACCGGATCGGACCGGTCGTCGGCGGCCAGGAGTACGTCTTCGTCAACGGCGTCGACTTCGGTGTCGAGGTGAAGTACTGATCGGAACGGTGGGGGCGGAAGCCCCTGCCACGCACGCAGCACGGTGGTCGTCGCCGTTGGCATTCGCTGGGGAGCGATGCCAACGGCGATCCCGTTTGACGCCAGCGCGGGGCCGACCCGACCTCGGCCCGGGCGGATGGGGGCCCCCGCGGAGGCCCCGCCCCGCCGGAGAACGATCAGCGCCGCTCGAAGTCGACGCCGATCCAGCCGGCCGTCGCCCCGCGTGATCGCGACAGCGTCTCAAGCCGGTCGGCGAGCGGTTGCCAGAGCCGTTCGCGGGCCGCGGAAACGATGCCGGCGGGCAGTTCGACCGGCAAGCCGGCGGCATCGACCTGGACGAACCCCATCAAGCCGTCCATCCAGGGAATCTCCTGCCCCTCCATCGGCATGCCGACGACGCCGACGACGAGGTAACACTGCCGGACCTGGAGCACCGCCCCGCGGAGCTCCACGAGCGTCCCGACCGGGACGCTCCGCCGGCACTCCAGCGACACGACGCGGCGGAGCATGAGGTTGGCCGTCGGCCCCACTCCCCGGGAGCCGGCGGCATACGCGGCCTCGAGGGCGATACGGAGCAGGCTCCCGGCGTAGAGCGTGCCGTGGTGATTGGCGTCGGCCGGGAGGACGAGGCGGTGGCTGACGGTTTCCGGGAAGCCCTGCATGTCGGCCGTTATAGCAGGGAGAGGCCGGGCTGCGGAGCCGGCTGGGCCCCCGTGCCCGAATGGCTTACCACCCCGACACCGCCGCTCCCCGCGGGATTGCCCGCCGGGAGAACGATGCATCGATCTTCGCCAGCTCCTCCCGCATCACCGTGATCGTCCGCCGGATCTGATCGGGGGTGTGCTTGGAGGTGATGAAGAACCGGAGCCGGGCGGCCCGTTCCTCGACGGCCGGATAGAGGATCGGCTGGACGCTGATCCCGCGGGCAAACAGGGCCCGCGACAGCTTGAGGCTGTTGATCGAGTTGCCGAGGATCACCGGGATGATCGCTGTCCCGCCGGCCGAACCGGTGTCGAAGCCGGATTCCCGCGCGAGCTGGAGGAAGAGCCGGGAGTTGGCGAGGAGCTTCGTCACCCGGTCCGGCTGACGCTCGAGGAGCCGTAGGGCCCCGAGGGCCGCCCCGGCCGCCGCCGGCGGGAGCCCGACGGAGTAGACAAAGCCCGGCACGGTGTACTTGAGCCAGCGGACAAGCGACTTCGTGCCGGCGATGTAGCCGCCGCAGCTCCCGAACGCCTTGGAGAGCGTCCCCATCCACAGATCGACGTCGGCGGGGTCGACGCCGAACTGCTCGCTCATCCCCCGCCCGCGCGCCCCCATGACGCCGATCGAGTGGGCCTCGTCGACCATGAGGAGGGCCTTGTGCTTCTTCGCCATCGTCACGAACCGGGGGAGGTCGGAGAAGTCGCCGTCCATGCTGTAGACCCCCTCGATGACCACCAGCACGCGGCGGTACTGGCCGCGCACCTGCCGGAGGAGTTGCTCGGCGGCGTCGACGTCGTTGTGGGGGAAAGGGCGGCGACGGGCGCCGGAGAGGACGGCCCCCTGGAGGAGGCTGTTGTGGGCGAGAGCATCGTGGAGGATGAGATCCCCGGGGCCGACGACATGGCCGATGACCGTCTCGTTGGTGGCGTGGCCACCGACGAAGGTGATCGCGTCGTCGGTGCCGATGAACCGGGAGATCGCCTGCTCGAGCTCCTTGTGGATGACCTTCTCGCCCGACACCAGCCGGCTCGCCGACACGCTCGAGCCGTAGCGATCCAGCGCTGCCTTCGCGGCTGCCGTCACCTCCGGCTCCCCCGACATGCCGAGGTAGTTGTAGGTCGCCCAGCTGATCATTTCCCGGCCGGCGATCTGTGTCCGATCGTTGGTGAGCCCCTCGTGGACGCCGAAATAAGGATCCTCGAGGCCGGCATCCCGGACGAGCTTGAAGTTCTGCTCGAGAGCCCGGACCTCGGGGAACTCAGCGATGTCCCAGGCCTCGCGGGGGATCTCGTGGGCCACCGCGGTGACGGCCGGGTGCTGGGGGCCGGTCCCAGCCGACGCAGCCGGAGTGAGCCTGCCGGCGGCAGGGAGATTCGCCGCGGGCATGTGGTCGAGGATCGCCTCCACCACTTCTCGGCAGGTCTCGATCTGGGGGAGCACCTGCTCGGGGAAGCGTCCCCCGTAGGTCTCCTCCAGACCGGTGACGATCTCCATCCTCTCCAGCGAGTCGAGCCCGAGCTCGACGATGTTGCTGTCGAGGGCAAGGTTTCCGGCCCGCTCCTTGGCGATGCTCCGGACCTGACCAAACACCGCCTCGACGACCGACTCGGGAAGATCGCGCTGCGGTCGGCCCGAACGGGCCGACTCCCCCACCGGTCGGTGCCGGGCGAGGCGCGGAGCCTCCGCGCCGGGCCGCGCGGCCGGGGCCGCAGGCCGAGGGGCTTCGGTGACCGTCGAGCCGGCGATGCCGGGCTGGAGCCAGCTGATCTGCTGCTCCACCACTTCGAGCGTCCCGTCGAGGAACTGCCGCTTGCAGGCATGCCGCTGGATCTTGCCGCTCGACGTCTTCGGGACGCTGTTGGGGCGGACGAGGACGATTCCCTCGAGGGCGATTTCGTGCTCGATGGCGAGTTGGCGGCGGATCTTGTCGAACGCCTCCGTCATCTCCTCGCTGTCGCGTTTGCCCCGCTCCAGTTCGGCGAC
>CAMBFA010000292.1 GCA_945865325.1 Candidatus Kuenenia stuttgartensis | reverse complement strand
TGTTTTCAAAAAATGAACGCCGTGGGCCGAGATGAGGACCGGGAACGATGCCCCGTCCTCACCGCAACGAATAGCCCTTCGCCTCCATGGCGGCCATGTAGTTGCGGGTCCAGACCCCGAACTGCTGCTGGTAGGCGGCCACGGCCGTGTCAGAGGTGTTTCCCGCAGCCTTGACCGCGCGCCGGGAACGCATGCCGCCAGTCAGGCCCAGCGACGTGGCGCCGATGGCCGCGCCCTTGCCGGCATCCCCGGCGATCGCGCCGACGGCGACGCCCACGAGCGCACCACCAGCCGCGCCCTTCACGGCGCCACCGCGAGCGGCCCCGGCGGCGTTGGTCGCCGCCTGCGACTGCTGATCGAGCACGGTCTTCGCCTGGTAGGGATCCCAGCCGGTCTGCTGCGTGGCCCAGTCATAGGAGGCTGCCTCGTCGGCCCGCTGCTGATCCGGCGTCTGGCCCCGGGCCGGGAAGATCGCGAGATTGGCCGGATTCGCGCTGAGTTGGGGGGGGGCGGCCTGGGCCACCGACGCGATCAAAAGCAGTGATGCGATCGCCGAAAAGGAACCGACCAGCCGCTGGCTCGATGCAGACCTCATGCCCATCTCGGAATCTCCTTGGTAGTGTCCGCCCTCCCGTCGTTCGTCGGGGGGCGTTTGCGAGCCTCACGGTTTACCCGGCGTCGCCGTCGGCAGGAAGACGAGTTTTCACGGGCAGCTAGGTGGGTTGTTGCCACCGGCTGCCCGCAGCTGGATCGGCCGGGGAGCGACTGTGGCGTGCACCGTCAGTGGGGGTGGGGATGCGTGTGGCCACCGAGCTTGCCGACGTACACCTTCCCAGCCACCGTCACGTTCAGCCGGCCGGTCGTTCCCTTGGCATGGAGGGCCTTGCTGATCGTCGCGCTCGAAGAGCCAAAGGCCGAGCATTTTCCGGCGGGATCGGTCGCCAGCGGCTGGGCGTCGAGGGGGAACTGCTGCGGCTTCCCCCCCACGAGCAGATTGAGCGTGAGCTGTTTGCCATCGATCGCCACGGCCTCCTTCGCCGCGCCGTCGAGCAGATAGACCGTCACCCTGTCGGCGGCTTCGTCGTGGACCACCTCCGCGTGGTAGTCCTTTTTCCCGAGCTCGATGAGCGTCCCGTGATGCGGCCCTTCGGTGGGGTGCGCATGCCCGGCTTTCTGGGCTGCGGGCTGAGGCGGGGCGCCGATTGCCGGGATGCCCCCCGCCGCCGTCGCGGCCAATCCCAGGGCCAGGAATCGGGAAGCCTTGATCGTTCCAAGCATCGGATCCTCCTTCGGTGTCAAACATTGAGAACAGTCAGTCTGCCACAAATTCATCCCGCTCCGTCGCCGCCATCGCCTTCTCGGCCTGCGCTCGCCCGAAGCACCAGAAGAGCGCCGGATGGACGAAAAAGTCGAGGAGGGTCGAGCTGATCAACCCCCCGAGGATCACCGTCGCGACAGGATAGAGGATTTCCTTGCCCGGCTCGCCGGCGGCGAGCACCAGCGGCACCAGTGCGATCCCCGCCGTGAGCGCGGTCATGAGCATCGGTGCCACCCGCTCCCGCCCCGCCCGCTCGACCATCTCCGGCGTGAAGCCCTCCCCCTCGTGGCGTACCAGATGGAGATAGTGAGCGATGAGGAGAATGCCGTTGCGGGAGGCGATCCCCGACAGGGAGATGAAGCCGACCATGCTCGCGACGGTCAGCGATTGGCCGGTGATCACGATCGCCGCCACCGACCCGATCGCCGCCATCGGCAGGCTCGCGAGCACCTGGAGGGCAAGATTCGTCGAGCGGAAGAGCGTGTACAGGGCGAGGAACATCCCCAGCAGCGACACGAGGCCAAGGAGGCCGATCATCCTTGTGGCCTGCCGCTGGCTCTCGAATTGGCCGCCGTATTCGAGAAAATATCCCGGGGGTAGCTCGGCCTGGATCGGGGCGAGACGGGCCTGGATATCGAGCACGACGCCATTGAGATCGCGGCCCGCCGTGTTGCACTGGAGGATGATCCGGCGGCGGACGTTTTCGCGGTTGATCGTGTTGGGGCCGCTCCCTTCGACGATGTCGGCCACCGTCTCCAGCGGCACCCGGCCCCCGCCCTTGAGATTGATCGAGAGCCGACGCATGGCATCGACGTCGCCCCGGTAGGGATCGTCGAGCCGCACGACGAGATCGAACTTACGCTCCCCCTGCACGATCTCCGACACCGTTTTCCCGTTCAGCGCTGTCTCGATGAATCCGTTGACTTCGTCGGCCGTCAGGCCGACCTGCATGAGCTTGTCGCGCTTCAGCCTGATCTGGAGCTGGGGAATCTCAACCTGCTGCTCGACCATCAGATCCTTGACGCCGCGCACGTCCGCGATGGCGGCTTTCATCGTCTCGGCGGTGCGGCGGAGAACACCGAGATCGTCGCCATAGAGCTTGATCCCCACCTGGGCCTTCACCCCCGAGAGCATGTGGCTGATGAGGTGGGAGAGCGGCTGCTCCACCGAGATCACGACGCCTGGCACCTTCGTTAACTCCTCGCGGAGCTCCGCGAGGACCTCCTCGCGGCCGCGGCCAGAATCGGGATCGAAGCTGATGATGATCTCGGAGGCATTCACCCCTTCGGCATGCTCGTCGAGCTCCGCGCGGCCTGTGCGGCGACCGAAATTGAGCACACCCTTTACCTTCTTGATCCGCTCGTCGACCATTCCGGCGATGGCGTTGGAGGTCTCGAGCGACGTGCCGGGGGGAAGGAGAACGTTGACCTGGACGCACCCCTCGTTAAACGGTGGCAGGAAATCGCGGCCGAGTTGCGTGACGACGCCGAGGCTCACGGCCACCGCTGCCGCCACCGTCACGAGGATCGGAGCCGGGTAGCGCACGCTCGTGCGGATCGCCCATCCGGCGAGGGCCTTGAGGATCCGCAAGAGGAGGCCATCGGTGTTGTGGTCGATGACCTTCGCGCCCGGCAGCAGCCAATACGACAGCACGGGGGTGACGGTCAAGGAGACCAGGAGCGAGGCCAGGATGGAGACGATGTAGGCGATGCCCAGCGGGGTGAAGAGCTTCCCCTCCATCCCCTCCAGGGCGAACAGCGGCACGAACACG
>CAMBFA010000291.1 GCA_945865325.1 Candidatus Kuenenia stuttgartensis | reverse complement strand
ACGAAGGACGCCGACTTTGCAAAAATGGTGGAGCGTCTTGGCCCGCCGCCGCGTGTTATCTGGCTCCGATGCGGCAACACATCAAACGCTGCGTTGAAGGATCTCCTCGGCCGTGAGTTGCCGGCGTGCCTCGTCAGGCTGGCGGATGGTGAAGCGATCGTTGAGTTGGGGCAGGACCGGGACAGCGAACCGGGCGTTGGAGCAGACTCGCGATAGCGTCCTGCGATCCTCAGGACTCGGCTCGGACTTCATCGTCGAGTGCTCCAAGGCCTCGTGGAGGGGCCACCCCGCGATGAAGCTCCACGTGGAAGCGGTGAAACCTCGGGGTACAATGTCGGCTTTGGCATTCTCCGTATCCGCGTCTCGAAAGCACTCTCCATCACGAAGAGAATCACGGTCGACCCGAAGCAGATGAACGGCGTGCCGTGCATTCGTGGGCTTCGTATTCCCGTTGCCACCGTTGTCGGCATGGTCGCCGAAGGGCTGACCAACAACGAGATCCTCCGGAGCTTCCCCGACCTTGAAGCCGCGGATATCCGTGCGTCGCTGCTTTACGCCGCGGAGGATGCCTGATGGGTCCCGTTCACTACCATGCGGGCGACTTCCCGCCGCGCGATATCGACTGGAAGCGGCTCGTCCCGCGACTGAATCCCACGGCGACGGCTGTTGCCCGCTACGACAGCATGCTGGCGGCGGTGCTGCACCGACCTGCCGCGCGGACCAAGGGGCCAGAGAACGGGCCAAGCCCTGAGGCAGTGCCCCGCGCACCCCCCTTGGGCTTACCCTCGTGAGAGGGGGTCGCTTTGCGGCGGAAGTGGCCGGCGAAGCTAACGCCGCAAAAAACACAAAAGTTCACCGATCTCGCCTTTCCCATCCGATGAGACAAGAGTACGATTGTGTCAACGAACGTGGACACGATCGTGTCAACACAAAAGGTCTGCAATGACAACAATCAAGGTTCGCAAGGTCGGAAATTCCCTGGGGATTGTTCTGACCAAGGAACTGGTCGCGCGGCTGCGAGTGACTCAGGGAGATCAGCTGTTTGTCCAAGAGACCGTCGATGGCATTCAGTTGACCCCCTATGATCCCGAGTTTGGGCGGCAGATGGAGATCGCCAAGCGGGTCATGCGAGAAGATCGCGACGCTCTCAGGGCGCTCTCGAAGTGAACGAGCCGCGGTGGATCAGGCTGGATGTCATTTTGGCCATCCACGCGGCGCAACTCGCGGAGCACGGGGGCCTCGACGGGCTGCGGGATCGAGGCGGCCTCGAATCAGCAGTTGCCAGCCCACGGAACCTGTGGGCCTACGGAAACCCGACGCCAGACATTGCAGCGATTGCGGCGCAGTATGCATTCGCCATCGGCTGCAACCAAGTGTTCAACGACGGCAACAAACGCACAGCGATGGTTGTTTACCGAACATTTCTCATCCTCAACGGTTATGACTTGCGAGCATCGCAAGAGGAGAAATACACGGAGATGATGAAGCTGACCGAGCGGCAGATCGATGCTGGCAATCTGGCAGATTGGCTTCGTGCGCGGTTGGTGCCTGCATCATGACTCTCCTCGCGTAAGCCAAAATACATCGATTCTCGGTCAGCGTTCTGAGCGCTGGTTCATCCAGTGGCCGCGAGCCATTGATCGAGAACGGTCGTCATCATCACGACGAGATCTGGGCATCACAATGCAGTGCGGCGTGGGATCGGTCTCATTGCGTCGCCCGCAAGGCCTCCGCCCCGCCTCTCACTCCCCACCGAAGTTCACCGGCCCGAGTCAGTCGCCGCTGGAATCCTTCGACTTCACTCGCCGAAACGGGTGGACCCAGCTGGCCAGCGACTGCGGGCTGCGGGAATTGATCCACACCCGACCCCGGCCGGAGAAGGAGAGGAGGAGCTGGTCGGAAAACAAAAAGCTGCGGATCTTGCGGGCCTTCGTGAGCCGGTAGGTAAGGCTTGGCTCCCAGGCGACGACATAGCCGTTGTCGATCGTGTAATGGCTGCCGCCGTCGAGATCGATCGTGTCGATCGCCCCATAGCCACTGAAGAACATCGTCCCGGTGCCGGTGGCACGGAGGACAAACAGCCCCTGGGCGAACAGCCCTTTGAGCCCTTCCGACTTGCTCTCGCAGCGGATCCCCTCGGTCGACGCCAGATAGGCGCCACGCTGGAGGAGGAGATCCTCCCCCTGGAGCTGCCAGGGGACGATCTCGCCGGAGACGCCCGGCGCAAAGGCGATCCGGGCCGGGCCACCGTCGGCCTCGTAGGTGTTTTGGAAAAACGTTTCCCCGGAGAACACCGCCCGCTTCAGCCCGGCGAACACGCCGCCGCGGGTCGTCGTCTCGGACTTTACGTTGCCATCCATCCAGGCCATCGCCCCCGCTTCAGAGACGATCCGCTCCCCCGCCGCGAGCGTCACCTCGAGGATGCTGAAGCTCGGGCCGCAGAGAATCTCGTGGTTCATGCCTGGCGCTCCGGAAGGAGGGGCCCGAGCATCTGGCCGAAGCGGGTGGGGTTGTGCGACTGGAGGATGATCCGCCCCTTCCCGGAGAAGCGCATCACGAATCCCTCGCCAGAGAGCCAGGTGTTGATCCAGCCGCCGCCGACCTTATCGATCTTGTAGCCAAGGCCTTCGGTAAAGGCGACGACATGGCCGGTGTCGACGATCAGTTCACCGTCGACGTTCATCCCGGTAAGCATCCCGAGCGCCGACACCAGCAGCGTTCCGGAGCCACTGACGCGCAGGAGCGAGAGCGATTCACCCCCGAGTAGCCCCCGCAGCCCCTGAAAGCGCGTGTCGAGGGTGAGCGTGCTTGCGGCGCCGAGAAAGCTTCCCCCCGCGCACAGCCAGGCTTCGTCGGGGGAAACGCTGACCTCACGAACTTCTCCCATGTGCGTCGGTGCGAGGCCCACTTCGCCCGGCCGACGGTCGGTGACCTCGTAGGTGGAAAGAAAAAACGTGTCGCCCGTGAGGAGACGGCCGATCCCGCCGAGGATCCCCCCCTTGCCACGGCTACCGGTCGTGACGTCGATGTCGATATTCGAGGAAGCGCGGATCATCGCCCCGGCATCGGAGACAAACTTCTCTCCGGGCTCGAGATGGACAAGCGCCCGCGAGAACAGCCCTCCTCCTGAAAGATCGA
>CAMBFA010000290.1 GCA_945865325.1 Candidatus Kuenenia stuttgartensis | reverse complement strand
ATGCTCATCCGCCCCACGGCCGCGGAGTTGGAGCGCTTCGGTCATCCCGATTACGTGATCTACAACGCCGGCCAGTTCCCCGCCAACGTCCTCACCGAGCAGATCGCCAGCAAGACGAGCATCGATCTTTCGCTCGAGCGCCGCGAGCAAGTGATCCTGGGGAGCGAATACGCCGGTGAGATGAAGAAGGGGGTGTTCACCCTCATGCACTGGCTGCTGCCGGAGCGCGGTATCCTCTCGATGCATTGCTCGGCGAACGAGGGGCCGCAGGGGGATGTCTCGCTGTTCTTCGGCCTCTCCGGCACCGGCAAAACAACCCTCTCCGCCGATCCGGCCCGCCGTCTCATCGGTGACGATGAGCATGGCTGGGGGGACGACGGCGTGTTCAACATCGAGGGGGGCTGCTACGCCAAATGCATCGGTCTGTCGGCGGCTAAGGAGCCGGAGATCTACGCCGCGATCCGCTTCGGCACGGTGCTCGAGAACGTCGTCTATGACGACCTCACCCGGGAGGTCGATTTCGAGTCCGCAGCGATCACCGAGAACACCCGGGCGGCCTACCCGATCGAGTTCATCGACAACGCGCTGGTCCCGTGTGTTGCCGGCCACCCGCGCCACTGCATCTTCCTCACTTGCGACGCGTCGGGCGTCCTCCCGCCGGTCAGCCGCCTCTCGCGCGAGCAGGCGATGTACCACTTCCTCTCCGGATATACCGCCCGGGTCGCGGGGACCGAGATGGGAGTCGTGGAGCCGCAGGTGACCTTCTCGACCTGCTTCAGCGCCGCGTTCCTCGTCCGCCACCCGGCCGTCTACGCCCGACTCCTGGCCGAGAAGCTATCCCGTCACGGCGCCCAGGCGTGGCTGGTGAACACCGGCTGGACCGGGGGCGCCTACGGCCAGGGGCGACGCATCGATCTGGCCTCGACGCGGCGGATCATCGACGGCATCCACAGCGGCGCCCTCGACCGCGCCGCGGTGGAGCGTGACCCGGTCTTCGGCCTCGACGCCATCACCGAGGTGCCGGGGGTTTCCCCGCAGCTCCTCGTCCCGGCGCGGGCCTGGGCCGATCCCCACCACTGGGAGCGGGCGGCCAGAGCCCTGGCGGCGAAGTTCCGTGACAATTTCCTTCCCTATGCCGATCAGGCCGGTGCGGAGGTCGTGGCCGCCGGCCCGCAAGGGTAGGCGTAGCCCGCTGGCAGACGGAGGAACAGTCCATTTTTTTGTCCTCCCCCGCAGAATCTGTGGGTGACATCCGACTCGGGTCGATGTCTGAAAAAAACCCTGGCTCATGCGATGCTTCGAGCGGCTCTCGAGCCGTCGGTTGTGCTGGCGGTTTTTCGCCTGGCACAAGCAATCCGCGACGGCCGCCGCCTTGCCGAGCCGGCGGCTGCCTTGCCCGCCCCCCCGATTCGATTTCCGCCCGGTTCAGACCGGTCGCGGATGAGGCGCAGGTGCCATCGCGCGATCCGGGGTGTAACGAGTCGCCGGCGTGGGAAGGGGAAGGGTCTTTCGGATGGCGCTTTGTGCGCGTGCTGCGTGCCGTGGTTGCTGGACAAATGCCGGAAAAGTGATCTGCCGGCCGTGACTTGCGGAAACTTCGTGAGACTTCGGACAGGGACTTGGAATGGCCTTGAAATAAAATTTTTGGGGGTGGTCTATTAAATGAGTGGGGGGGTTGTTTCCCGCTCTCCGTCGAATGCAAGTCTGCTCATCGAAAGGATGGATCCTATGGCTCGCTTTTCTTTGAAAGCCTTGTCCCTTTGGCTGGCTGCCTTGGCCTGCCTGCTGGTGGCTCCTGCTGGGGCCGTTTCCATCGACATGGTGACGGTCGGCAATGCCGGTAACGCCAACGACACCGGGGGCACCGGTAACGGTGCCGTGGCCTACGACTACCAGATCGGCAAGTACGACGTGACGATTGGCCAGTACACGGCGTTTCTGAATGCCGTGGCTGCTACCGACACCTACTCGCTTTACAACTCCCTCATGGGGACCGACGTAAACATCAAGGGCATTTCACGTACCGGTGGATCTGGCAGCTACGCCTACAGCGTGCTCGGGAGTGCCAACCGCCCGATCACGTGGGTAAGCTGGTGGGATTCGGCACGCTTTTCAAACTGGATGGCCAACGGCCAGCCGACGGGAAACCAGACGACCACGACGACGGAGAACGGGGCCTACAATGTGAATGGGGTGACCAGCGGCAACGCGGTGGCCAAGAACGCAACGAACCCGAACACGAACGCTGCTCCGACGTTCTATATTCCGACCGAGAACGAGTGGTACAAGGCAGCGTATTACTCGCCGACGCTCAACGGCGGGGCTGGCGGCTACTACGCCTACGCCACGCAGAGCAACACGGCCCCGGGCAACGTCGTCGGGAGTATGACGAATCAGGCGAACTACAATAAAGTTTACTTGACGGACGTGGGCGCGTTCACGAACAGCGGGAGCTTCTACGGCACGTTTGACCAGAGCGGGAACGTGTATCAGTGGAACGATCTGGATGGTGCTGCCGGCTCGTCTCGTGTGACGCGGGGCGGCGATTGGAACTCCAGCAACGCGTTCTTTTTGTCGTCGTCCTACAGGTACTCCGGCGCCCCGTCGGGCGAGCTCTACGACACCGGTTTTCGTCTCGCAAGTCCGGTCAGCGTCGCCGCCGTCCCCGAGATCGACCCGAACGGTTTGAGTGCCGTGTTGGGTTTGCTCGCCTGTGGACTGGGACTCCTGGAGCGACGGCGGTACGGCCGCTGACGGTTCCCCTTTGGCGTTGTCCCCTCTGTGAGGGACGCTTGAGGAAATGGACTGATGCCGCCACGGCGGCCCGACGGGGCATGGCTTTGACCGGCGATGGCGGAGAGCGGGCTGCGGTGGCGGTTGTTCTGCAACTCCAAACAGGACTCCTCTCGAGCCGGTCTGCCAGGATAGGCGTAGCCCGCTGGCAGACGGAGGAACAGTCCATTTTTTGCACATTCCGCCCGTTCCCCCTACCATTCAGGGTGTTGTCTGCCCGTGCCCGGAGCAATGTCGCTCCGTGGTATGTGGTCCATCTCCTGGAGCCAATCGATGAACCTCCGCCGCTTCACCTCCGCTCTTCTCCTCGCGATCCTTGCCGGCGCGGTCTCCGTTTCGACGGCGCTGGCTGATTC
>CAMBFA010000289.1 GCA_945865325.1 Candidatus Kuenenia stuttgartensis | reverse complement strand
TCTCGAACGAGACGACATACTCGCGGCCATCGCTTACGCCGCCCGACAGACGAATCACGTCGTGGTCGAAGTGGCATGAAGTTGCTCGTCGACAATCAATTGCCGCCATCGCTGGCGGGTTGGTTGTGCGATCGTGGTCACGATGCCGTCCACGCCTACGACGCCGGCTTGGCAAGGCTCGATGATCGGACGTTGTGGTCTCATGCCGTAGCCGACGGTCGGATCATCGTCTCCAAGGACGAGGACTTCCTCTACCTCGCGAATCAGCCGGATGCGATGGGGCGACTGCTGTGGGTGCGGTAGGGAAACTGTCGCAACGCCGTACTGCTTGCGGCGTTCGCCAGAGCGTTCGAGAGAGTCGAAGCGGCGTTCGATGCCGGGGAGTCGGTCGTCGAATTGTCCTGACGCCCCGGGGTGACGCGAAGCCCGCGGATGCGGAGCCCATGGCCACCTGTCCCGCCAGATCACGACGGAGCAAGTCACACTCGGCGTGGCTCCCGATCGTCGAGCCCTTCCTGGACTAGCCAGTCGAGCTTCCCTGCCGCCTCATCGGCTGCGATCTGACGATCCCACTCGGCAGCATCGAATTCGGCGAACCAAGCGAGGAAGGCGGCCATGTCCGTCGGCGCGAGTCGCTGGATGGCCGCCTCGATTTCTTCGACAGTGCTCATGAACAGAAGCCTACCGATCGTGATATTCGCAGCCAATCGCCAATTTTCGGCCGATTCGCCGGAAACGACGCCTGAAGTCTCCCGGAGCGGGCGACCGTTTGCTTCATGATCGCAATCCTCCGGACAACGATCGCGGCCTCAGACGGACGGTCTTCTCATTCCCCCAGCGTCCGCCGCCGCCGCAGGAAATGGTGGTAGTGTTGGGCAAAGCGGTGGGCCTCGTCGCGGACATATTCGAGCAAGCGGAGGGAGTAGGCGTCGCGCGAGATCTTGAGCGGCTCGCTCTTTCCCGGCACAAACACCTCCTCCTCCCGCTTCGCCAGCGAGATCACGCACGGCGCCTCGATCCCGAGTGACTCAAGCGCCGCCATTGCCGCTGACAATTGCCCCTTACCGCCGTCGACGAGGAACACGTCGGGCAGGCTCGCCCCCTCGCGCACGAGGCGTGAGAACCGGCGCGAGACGACTTCGTGGATGCTCTTGTAGTCGTCGATGCCACTGACCCCCTTGATCCGGTAGCGCTTGTAGCCGGCCTTGAAGGGGAGGCCGTCGATGAATTGCACGAGGCTCGCCACCGTCTCATTGCCATGGAGATGAGCGATGTCGACCCCTTCGATGACGCGCGGCGGAGCCGCCAGCCCGAGGACCTTCGCCAGCCCGGCAAGCCCCTTCTTCGGATCGACGAGGAACACCTCCGGCTGGACATGCTCTTCGAGGTCGCCGCGCTGGTCGAGCGTCTCGAGGAGCCTGATCTCGTCGCGGAGCCGGGCCGCCCGCTCGAAATCGAGCCGCCCCGACGAGGCAAGCATCTCCGCCCGCATCTCCTCGAGGAGCTTTCTTTTTCCCCCTTCGAGGAACGTCCGCAGCCGGTTGATGTCGCCGCGGTATTCCTCCTTCGTGATCCGCAGGTTGCAGGGAGCGGTGCACTGGCCGATCGAGGCGAGCAGGCAGGGGCGGTACCAGCGCCACTGCGGGTCGGTAGCATCGATGTCGAGCGTGCAGGTGCGGAACTTGAAGATCCGCTGGAGAACAACGATCGCCCCGCGGAGGCTGCCGGCGCTCGTGAACGGCCCGTAGAGCTTGACCCCCTTGTGGCGCGGCGTCCGCGTGAACTCCACCCGCGGATAATCCTCATGGGTGGTGATCTGGAGGTAGGGAAAGGTCTTGTCGTCCTTGAGATCGGAGTTGAACCGCGGCTGGATATCCTTGATCAGCCGGCTCTCCATCAGCAGCGCGTCGACCTCGCTCTCCGCCTCGAGGTAGTCGATGTCGCGGATCTCGCGGACGAGCTCCGCCGTCCGCCGGTCCTCGGCGGCGGCCCGGAGAAAATAGCTCCCGGCCCGGGCGCGCAGATTTTTCGCCTTGCCGATATAGATCACCCGCCCCGCCCCATCCTTCATGAGGTAGACGCCAGAGGTGGTGGGGAACAACCGCACCTTCGTTGCCGCCGCCAGCCGGTTCGGCTCGACATCGAGAGCGTCGGTGTCGAACGGTGCCCCTTCGAGGGTTTCCGTCTCGGCATCGGCCCCCGGATCTTCGGCCGGTTCGTCATCCTCGAAGTCGTCGGCGCTGGCGTCGTCGCTGGTCATGGCCCAAGTGTAGACCGCGGCTGCGACGGGAGGCGGGGTATGCTGACGAAGCATCGCTCCCCGGGGGCCCGTTCATGCCACGAGCCGTCCATGCCTTCGCCTGGGGAGGCACGCTCCTTGCCGCCATCGCCGTGATCCTCGCAGCCGCGGCGGCGGAGGGAACGGGGCCGTGGGAGGGTTGGGACGAGGGGCGCGCGTTGCGCCGGCCCGGCTACGCCGAGCGGGTCTGGCCCGACCGGCCGATCCGCACCCGTGCCAACACCTTCTCCAACCTGGCCTACGTGACCGTCGGCCTCTACGCCTGTGGCCTGGCGCTTGCCGACCGGCGTCGGGCCCGGTTGGCCGGCCCCGACGCGCCCCCGGTGAACATCGTTGTCGCCACGCCGGCGTTGTCGGTGCTGTTTGGCCTGTCGTGCCTGTGGCTCGGGTTTTCAAGCGGCCTCTTCCATGCGTCGCTGACGCGGGCGGGCCAGCGGCTCGACGTGGCGGCGATGTATCCGCCGCTCCTCTCCCTGCTGGCGATCGCGGCGGCGCGGGCTCTCCCTCCGCGGATCGGGCGTTGCTTCGGCGCCGTCGTGCCGACGTGGGGCGTGCTGGCCGCGGTGATTGTCGTGGCGGAGATCGCCTTGTGGAGATGGAAGTGGTCGATGTCGGCGACGACGGTCCTTTCGACGCTGATCGCTGCGATGGCCGGGGTGACCGTGGCGGAGCACCTGCGCTGGCCGGGGCGGTTTCGCTCGGCGTGGCTCGGCGGGGGGGCCTGCCTGCTTGCGGCGGGGATCGCCTGCCGGCAGAGCGACGTCGCCGGAAGCTTTCCGGTGGGGCCAGAGTCCTGGCTCCAGGGGCACGCCCTCTGGCATCTCCTCACCGCCGCAGCACTCGCGACGCTCTATCTCCACGAGCGCTCGGAGTGCGAGCGAGGCAAGCTGACATGATGGCTCCCGTCCTGCTCCCCGAGAGACTCACCGGAAGAGCGG
>CAMBFA010000288.1 GCA_945865325.1 Candidatus Kuenenia stuttgartensis | reverse complement strand
ACTCTCGGCGTCGACCAGAAGGACACGATGCAGCCCCCTCGGGATGCTTGGGGGCAGACCAATCTGCCCCACGCATGGCAGTTCGACAGTGCGACCCGCCATCCGAGCGCTTCCTCGTACTGGATCGCATGCTCGATGTGCTGGTCGGGATGCCGGTCGGGGAGGTCCCCCGCTCACCGAGTGAAGAGGACGTGGCAGATGTCGCCATCCTGCATGACGTATTCCTTCCCCTCGACGCGGAGCTTGCCGGCAGCGCGGATCTCCTTCTCCGTCTTGTAGTGCTCGAGGTCGGGAAGGGAATAGATCTCGGCGCGGATGAAGCCCTTCTCGAAGTCGGTGTGGATCACGCCGGCCGCCTGCGGCGCCGTCGCCCCGATCGGCACCGTCCAGGCGCGCACTTCCTTCTCGCCGGCGGTGAAGTAGCTCTGCAGGCCGAGCGTCCGGTAGGCGGCCCGGGCCAGGGCCGCCAGCGACGGCTCCTCGAGGCCGGCGCCGGCGAGCATCTCCGCCCGGTCACCCTCGTCGAGCTCGGCGATCTCCGCCTCAATCTTGGCACACACCGGCACCACCTCCGCTCCGGCCCGCGCCGCCGCCGCCTTGACCTTCATGACGAGGTCGCTTGTGCCGGCGAGATCGGTTTCGTCGACGTTGGCGACATAGAGGATCGGCTTGGCGGAGAGGAGGCCGATCTCGCGGACGGCCACCTTCTCACCGGCGTCGAGGCTGAGCGTGCGGACCGGCTGCTCCTGGCTGAGGTGGGCCAGGCACTTCTTCATCACGTCGACCTTGAGCTTGGCATCCTTGTCGGCCCCCTTGGCAGCCCGCTCCGCCTTGGGGAGGAGGTTTTCCAGGTGCTGGATGTCGGCGAGCTCGAGCTCGAGCTCGATCGTCTCCATGTCGGAGACCGGATCGACCTTCCCGGCGACATGGATCACGTCGGGATCCTCAAAGCAGCGGACCACCTGGAGGATGGCATCGACCTCGCGGATGTAGGCGAGGAACTTGTTGCCGAGGCCCTGCCCTTCGCTCGCCCCCTTCACGATCCCCGCAATGTCAACGAGCTTGAGCGCGGCCGGGATCACCTTCTGCGGCGGGATGAACTCCGTGATCCTGGTCAACCGCTTGTCGGGCACGCTCACCATCCCCTCGTTGGGCTCGATCGTGCAAAAGGGATAGTTGGCGCTCTGCGCCGCCTTCGACATCGTCAGGGCGTTGAAGAGGGTGCTCTTGCCGACGTTGGGGAGACCGACGATGCCTGCTTCCATGGGTGCGGGGAGAATCCTGGGGACGGGGAGGGAAAGGAAGGGGAAGAGAGCGAAGGGAAGCGACAACCGGCGGGCCGGGCCTGAAGGCCGTCCGCCGCGGTGACGAGCATCATGCCCGATCCTCCCCGCCGCTCCCAGGGGAGTCGGGAAGAGCCCCGCGACGCCGGGAATTGGGCGACCGAGCCCCCCCCGGTTTGTCGTCGATCCCGTCAGACCCCCTACAATGGTCTGGGTTGGGGAGCGGCGTCTTCGGTCGCCCCCGTCTGACCCCGTCCGGCAGGAGACCACCATGGACCCTTTCCACGCAGGGCTTTCCCGTTCCATCGTCGACCCTCGGCGCCGGGCCACTCTCTGGCTGTCGGCCCTGACCCTTTTCGGAGTGTCCATGATGTCGATCCCGTCCACCCCGGCGGCCGATGACACGGCCGACGACAAGCCGATGGCGAAAGCCACGTTCGCCGGAGGGTGCTTCTGGTGCACCGAGGCGGTCTACAAGGAGATCAAGGGGGTCAAGGAGGTGACCAGCGGCTACATCGGCGGCAAGAACCCCAATCCCACCTACAAGCAGGTCTGCACCGGGTTGACGGGGCACGCCGAGGCGGTCGAAATCGAGTACGACCCCGACCTCGTCCCCTACGAAAAACTCCTTGAGGTGTTTTTCGCCACGCACGACCCGACGACGCTCAACCGCCAGGGGGCCGACTCGGGAACGCAGTACCGCTCCGGGGTCTTCTATCACGACGACGAGCAGAAGCAGATTGCGGACAAGGTGATCGAGAGGCTGAATGTGGCCCGGGTCTTCCCGCAGCGGATCGTCACCGAGGTGACGGAGGCCTCGACGTTTTATCCGGCCGAGGACTACCACCAGGATTACTTCGAGAACAATCCGTTTCAGCCCTACTGCCAGGCGGCGGTCTCTCCGAAGGTCGCCAAGGTCCGCAAGGTGTTTAAGGATCTCCTCAAAGAATGACGCTCTGGGCGTGAACAGTGACGCCGTGGGCTGTGGGAGTGACGCCGTGGGCGTGTTGAGTCAATCCGTGGGCTGCGCTCGCCTCCGGTCAGCTGCTGACGTGGCCCCACCCGGTTTTGCCGGCCGGAGCCGCGTTCTGACCGGGAGCCGGGGTGCGAGCGTCTACCGGCTGCCGTGGCGTTGGCTCGTCGTGGCCGGCGTCTTGCTCGGCGGATGTGATCGGCCGGGAGGGGCGGTCCCGTCACAATCCCTCTCCACCGCTCGGCCGCCGGAGAAGACCCCAGCCCTCGAGACCGTCGCCGCCACGCTCTCCGACACCGCCCGGGCCCGGGTCGAGCGCTTCTGTGGCGACTGCCACGACCTGCCGTCGCCGGCGAGCTTTCCCCGCGACCGCTGGCCGAAGGAAGTCCGCCAGGGCTTCGACTTCTACCTCGCGTCGCTGCGGACCGATCTCCCGCGGCCGCCGGAGGGGGAGGCGATCCGCTATTTCCAGCAGACCGCCCCCGACCGGCTTTCCGTGCCGCGGGCGGCCGATCGGGCCGAGCCCTCCGCACCCATCACGTTCCTACCGCTAGAAGGCCTGACCGGAGTCGATGCCGTCGATCCGGCGATCGCCCAACTGATCGCCCTGCCGCGGAGCGGGGCGGCGGCGCTTGAGCTGGTGACGACCGACATGCGTTCCGGGGAGATCCGCCGCTGGCAGCTCACGGGGGGAGCGGCCGAAGGGCGGGTGCTCGCCCGTCTCTCCCACCCCTGCCGCGTCTCCTCGGCCGGCGCCGCGGGGGAAGGGTGGTTTGTCGCCGATCTGGGGTCGTTTCTCCCCGAGGATCACACGACCGGTGGGGTGTTTTTCGTCCCCGACCTGATCGAGGACGATGCCCCCCGGAATCGGGCCTCAGCGGTCGACATCCGGCGCGGGCTGGGGCGGGTCGTGAGTGCCGTCCCCTTCGATTGGGACGACGACGGACGCCGCGATCTGGTCGTGGCGGAGTTCGGCTGGCGGGCGAGCGGGGCGCTGCGGGTGTTGCTCGGGGGGGCGGAACCGGGGGCTGTGGGGAATGCTGGGACAGCAGGGGCTTTCCGGGAGATCGTCATCGATCCGCGGCACGGGGTGCTCGATGTGCGCGTTGCTGATCTCGATGG
>CAMBFA010000287.1 GCA_945865325.1 Candidatus Kuenenia stuttgartensis | reverse complement strand
GAGGGTGCCGACGGCCGCGACCACAGCCCGTACGGATTTTCAGTCTGGCTCGCCGGCGGGGGGGTGCGTGGCGGGATGGCCTACGGGGCCACCGATGACTTCGGCTTCAACGCCGTGGAAGACAAAGTGCCGATCCGCGATCTCCACGCCACGATCCTCCACCTCCTCGGCCTCGGGCACGAAGAACTCACCTATCTCTTCCAGGGGCTCGAGCAGAAGCTGACCGGCGTCGAGCCGGCGCGGGTGATCCGCGAGCTGCTCGCCTGACGGGATGGCCGTGGCGGAGAGCCCACGCGGCCACTACCCGGGACAGCGTTTCCGCCCGGCGGGGTGATGGGCGCACGATATCACCGACGGCTCATCGCCTAAAAAGCGAGATGGTGATGAGCGAGCGGTCACAGACGAGCTGGGCTGCGGTCCACGCCTCAAGAACGTCGCCGGATCGGGTGAGGCGCTATACTTCTGCAACGTAGCTGCCAGGTATCTTTCGCCGGGCCAGGGTCTTGGGTGAAGAGGATCTGATCGTCGTGCCCGACTCCTCCCCTCCCGTCTGTGTCTGGCTGAAGCGCGATCTTCGCGCGGACGATCACGCCGCGCTCGCGGAGGCCGTGGCCAGGGCCCGCGGCGGCGCTGTGTTTGCCCTGTTTGTGTACGAGCCGGAGGTGCTCACGCAGCCCGAATGGGATTCGAGCCACACGGCGTTTCAGGCTGAATGCCTTGCGGACCTCGAGGCCGCCCTCCGCCGCAAGAGCATCCGGCTTGTCACGCGGCGGGGCGAAGCGGTGGCGAGCCTCGAACAGCTGCGGAACGAGACAGGCTTTCGGCTGCTGGTGGCCCATGAGGAGACAGGCACGGGCGTGACGTATGCCCGCGACAGGCGGGTGAGACGCTGGGCGCGGACGGCCGGCATCGAGTTGCTCGAAGTGCCTCAGACCGGTGTGGTGCGGAGGCTCGCAACGCGTAACGGGTGGAATCGACAGTGGGAAAAACGGATGACAGCCGCGTGCGCTAGCGTCCAGCGCAGCACCGGTCGCGGCGGGAGCGATGTCGTCGAGCGGCTCGGCTCACTCGGCATTCTCGGGTGCCGCGAGCTCGGCTTGCCGGAGGACACAAAAGACCGGCAGCGGGGTGGCGAAAGGGCGGCAATCGCGGTGCTCGACGATTTTCTTCAACACCGTGGCCGCCACTATTCCGGTGGCATCAGTAGCCCGGTGTCGGCCGCGACAAGCTGCTCCCGATTGAGCGCTGCTCTCGCGTTTGGCGCGCTCTCGATGCGACGGGTCTGGCAGGCGAGCGAGGCTCGGCGGCTCGACGTGCAGGCCGCTCTCGCGACGGCTGAGAGCCCGCGGGAGAAGGCAGAGTGCAAGGCTTGGCTGCGGAGCCTCAAGGGCGTGCAGTCGCGGCTCCACTGGCATTGCCACTTCATGCAGAAGCTGGAGGACGAGCCGGCGATCGAGTTTGAAAACATGCTGAGGGCGGCCGACGGCCTGCGGGAGCGCGAGGTTGTGCCAGAGCGGCTGGCCGCCTGGCAGTCGGGCCACACCGGCTACCCGCTTGTCGATGCCTGCATGCGAAGCCTGCTGGCGACGGGCTGGCTGACGTTTCGGATGCGGGCTCTGCTCGTGTCGTTTGCGAGCTACTCGCTCTGGCTCCATTGGCGGCCCACCGGCCTGCATCTCGCCCGTCACTTCCTCGACTTTGAACCGGGCATCCACTGGTCGCAGTTGCAGATGCAATCGGGCACCACGGGGATCAATACGCTGCGGATTTATAATCCCACGAAGCAGGCGATCGATCAGGATCCGCGCGGGATCTTCATTCGCCGCTGGGTGCCGGAGCTCGCGGGTCTGCCGCTGGCCTATCTCCACATGCCGTGGACGATGCCGGTGGACGTGCAGCAGACGTCCGGCTGCATCGTCGGGCGCGATTACCCAGCGCCGCTGGTCGATCACATCGTCGCGGTGCGGGAGGCCAAGCGACGTCTTGCGATGGTGCGGAACGCTCCCGAGTCGCGGGCCGAGGCTCGCGACGTGGCCCACCGCCACGGCAGCCGCAAGGATCGCCGCGGCGCGATGCAGCAGGATCCGGTCCGTCGCACCCTCTTCGGCGACGGCGGCGACAGCGCCGGTCGATCGAAGCGGAAGCCCAGCCCGCCGGTCCCCGATCCGCAGCAACGGTTGCCGTTTTTTACCGAGGATCTGGCGGCTGAAGTGGTAGGGGACACGCAGTCCGAAAACAGCTAAAGCCGGCTGATGCGCGGGCAGCAGGCGTTTGGTGGAGAGTCAACCGGAGCCATGGGTTCTGCCGGAATTTCCATGGCCAGGGAGCAGCGGCCTGAGGTCGTGCTTCCCGCCGTTGACACGTTCCGCGGGGCCGATCTGTGGAGGCCTGATCGAGGGAGCGGCGCTTGTCGATATCGCCGCCAATCTCGTCAAGGTGTTCCTCTGCTGAAATCTTCAGCCGAGGAGACGTCGTGGGCGTGGCGTGGTCGGGAACGGGTTCCTGGCCAAGTCGCCAAGGCCATCATGGCGACGTACAGCCCGTAGAACAGGGCGCAGCCGATCAGGTCGCCGGGCTGCTCGAATGCCCCCTTCGGCCTATCCAGTTTGAGGATCATCGTCACGTCGATGATCATCAGGAAGCACAGCCCAAAAAATAGGATCACCACCTTCACCGCGTGGAACACCGCGCTTGGCTGCTGGCGGCGGACGACAGCCATCCCGGCGAAAAACCGGGCGATGAAGGCGACGATCGGCAGCGTTACTCCGAGCACCTCGATCGGCCAGCGCTCGCCGGGCAGCAACCACTGCGCGGCGCGGGGCGTGGCCCACACCGCCAGCGGCAGGATGCCGTCCCACATGACCAGCCGTCGGAGCCAGTCGATCATGGCGCCCCCACCAAGTTCCGCAAGCCACGCTGCTTTGCCGAAACCGTACCCGAAGGAATCATCTGGTATCGCGCGCGACCGCGAAGCGCCGCGGGCAAACTTGCACCGGCGACAGCCGGCTTCTGAAAACGGTGCTCGTCAGGCGGTCTCACGAGCGATCCTGCCCGAGATTTCAGCACCTTACGCGTTCCAAGCCCCGATGGCAAACCAAGACGGCGGCACTACGACCGGCCCCTCTTCAACCGGCTTCGCGGCGAGATCCGCGCCGGCGAATGTCACGATCATTGAGCGGTTGGCCAAGCCACCGCTTAGAGCTCCTGCGTTGTCATCACCCTCCGCATAACCGCCGCCGCTCTCTCCCGTTCGCGGGCCGCCCACCGACTGGACTGAGCTCGTGCAGGTGCACGACGACCGGGACCTCCTTCAGGCGTCGCCCGACGAGCTGCCTGCGATCGACATCGACTCGCTGTGAGCCTGGCGTCACCTGCCGGCTGATTCCCGAATGCGGAGAAGGTCT
>CAMBFA010000286.1 GCA_945865325.1 Candidatus Kuenenia stuttgartensis | reverse complement strand
CGGCGGAAGGCGCGGAGGCCGAGGACGAGGGGGAGGAAGGTCGCTAGGAGTCCCAGGGCGATGGCAGCGGCCAGCCCCAGGGCCACTCCCCGGTCGGCCCCGGTCCAGCCCGCCACGGCGAATCCCCGCTCCTGGGCGGCGAAGCGGATGTGAACCGGCACCGCCGTCACGAGCACGACGGCGATGATGAACAGCGAACTGATCACGAGGCTCAACGTCCCCCCGAACCCCGACGCGATCTTCGACGGGGAGACCTCGCGCAGATCGGGCATCCGGGCGCCAATCCCGACGGCGATCCCCGACAGCCCGGCGCACAGCACCACACAGCAGACCTCGTGGAGGGCGATCAGCCATGGCTCGATGCCCAGCATCGTGTCGCTCAACGCCACGAGCAGGCAGCAGGGAACGATGCCGCCGACGAAGGAGAAGATGAATTTCGACCACACGATCTGGTCGCGATTCACCGGGAGGAGGCCGAGGATCCAAAACCTGCGCCCCTCGAGGCTGATCATCGGGAACACGAAGCGGGTTGTGAATGTCGAGAGGATCAGCCCGACGACGGCGAGATTCAAAAATCCGATCATCGCCGCGTAGGCATGCTGGTAATTGAAGACCCGGACGTTCCAGAAATAGAGGCCGAGGAGTCCGAAGAAGATCAAGAACTGCGACCACTGCGAGATGTCGCGGCGGAAGATCCGCAGATCCTTGACGATCAGGAGCCGGAGCGGCCGGCCACGATCCGTGCCGGCGCGGGAGAGGAGATCGTCGAACCAGCTCATCCGGCGCTGCCGGCGGGTAGGGATCTCGCTGACGAGTTGGCTGGCGCCGAGACGGTGGAGGCGGGCGGCGACCTGGCGCCCTACCAGCTGGAGCATCAGCGCGTTGGAGACGAGGACGGCGAGGAAGCGGAGGGCCTCGGTCTGGTGGCGGGCCACCGTGCCGTCCTTGGCGCGGGCGGCGGCCTCGATGAGCCCGCTGGAGAGCCACCAGCTCGGCAGCATCCGCTGCTCGGTGATCGAGAGCCGGGAGAAGGCCTGCTCGAACCAGGCGACCGACATCGCATCGGCACGGGGGGAGGCGAGCGCCATCCAAGCGAGGCCGATCATTGCCACGAGGGCGGCACCAACGGCGATCGAGAGGGCGTGGAGCCGCAGCCGCGGCATCCAGGCGACCAGCGCCAGGCAGACGATCCCCCCGAGTGTCGCGGGGATGGCGACGAACGCCACCATGAAGGGGATGATGAGCACGAAGAACGGCCAGGGGGCGTGACGGACCACGCCGTAGGCGGTGAGCATCGGGCTGCCGAGGAGGATGAATCCCCAGCTCGAGAACCAGAACGCCTCCTGGAACTTGTGGGCGAAGATCGTCTCCGACCGGACCGGCAGCGTCAGCAGCAGCCGCGCCTCTGGTGTCGTGTAGAGCCCGCTGTAGAGGAGGATGCCGGTGGAGAAGACGAGCATCACCATGAGCGACGAGAAGAAGGCGTTGAAGAGGAGCGAGATCACCTCCGCGTGGAGCGAATCGACGAAGGTGAAGGCCTCGTGGAACAGCCCGAAGAGCGATCCCCAGAAGAGAGCACTCAACAGGATCACCAGCGACACCCGCAGGCGCGACGTGCGGAGCATCTCGCGCACCGTCGAACGGGCGATGAGCCAGCGGAGGCGGAGGAAAATCCCCGATTCCTCGCCGCTGCTGATCGGCCTGGGAGCGGCGTCGGGGGCGGGAGGAGGCATCATGGCGACGACCCGGGGCCGTCGGTCGACGTGATCTCGAGGTAGAGCTGTTCGAGGCTCCGCGACTCGCCGCCCCCGGCACCCTCGACCGAGCCGCTCCCCCGGGCGCGGAGATCGATGACGGTACCGAGAAATTGCAACCGGCCACGGACCATGATCCCGACCCGATCGGCCAGCTCCTCGGCCATCGCCAGGGTGTGGGTCGACATGAAGACGGTCATTCCGCCGCGGGTCCTTTCCCGCAGAAGATCCTTGACGATCCGCACGCTGCGCGGATCGAGACCGACCATCGGCTCGTCGAGCACGAGGACATCGGGGTCGTGAAGGAGCGAGGAGGCGAACACGAGCCGTTGACGCATCCCGAGGGAATAGCTCTCCGCGAGGTCGTCAGCGAATTCCCCGAGTTCGAAATTGCTGATCTCCGCGGCGATCCGTTTCTCGGCGGCGGCTTTCGGCATCCCGAACATGTCGGCGATGAACCAGAGGAACTCGCGGCCGGTCAGCTTCTCGTAGAGACACGGCTCGTCGGGGACGTAGCCGAGGTGAAGATGGGCGGCCCGCGGATCCCGGACGAGGTCGTGCCCGGCGACGTGCACGGTGCCGCGCGATGGCCGCAGCAGGCCGACGAGCATCTTGATCGTCGTCGTCTTCCCGGCGCCATTGGGGCCGAGGAGGGCGAACAGCTCCCCGCGCGGAATCGTCAGATCGAGGCCCGCCACGGCGAGCTTCTCGCCGTACGAGCGCGTCACCCCTTCGAAGGCGATCATGGTGACTCCCCGCCGTCGGCGGCGGCCGGGAGGGAACGGCCGGCCGGCGAATCGTCCAGCTTCGCGAGATTCGCCGCCAGCGTCTCGGCCGCGGCGTCGGTGCGGCGCACGAAGACGAGCTTCCGCCCTATCGTCGTCGCCTCCTGACGGAGCACGCGGCCGGTGCGGTCGACCAGTAGCCGGGCCCGCGGCTCCCGGTGGGACGCCGGATCGTCACGGTAGGAGACCACGTCGACGGTGACGAGATGGTCATCCCAGAAGATCGTCTCGCTCCCGTCGACCTCGGCGTGGAGGATCTCGATCGGCGATTGGGCGGGGCGGAGCGGGCTGTAGACCGGGACGGTCCACTGCCGTCCGGGCACGAGGCCGGGGAGCGTCGCATGGGGGGAGAGCTCGTCGCCGAGGACCATCGTCTCGGGGAGGAACCGCTTCGTCTCATAGACCATCTCGCCAGAGCGGATGACGATCGTCACCTCCCCGTCGTTGACCGTCCCCGTGAGGAGGATCCGGCCGTCGCTCCCCGGCAGATCGATTGCCGAGCTGAAGGATGTCAGCTGGCCGGTCCGGTCGATCTCCATCCGCCCTGTCGCCTCGAGCGTGAGCACCGCGGACGCTGGCACCGCCTGGCGGACGAGAAGCCGCGTCCAGGCGGGAAGGAGCTGCCCGATGGGGAGATGGTCGAAATGGAGGAGGCTCTCGACCCGCATCGCCCCGCCGGCGAGCCGCTCGGCCCGGCTGATCGACCAGCCGAGCGGTTTGTCGTCGAGGATCACGCTCCACGCCACGGGGACGACCTGCCCATCGGCCGTGTAGTGGGCCTGATGGCCCGGTGGGGCGCCGGGAAGGATCGCGGGGAGGATCTTCGAAAGGAACAGCCAGCCGGTGGTCACCAGCCAAAAGACGACCACGAGAGGGGCGTACCACGGACGGTTCATCGGCTGCCGCTCGGCAGGAACGGATTGGAAGGACC
>CAMBFA010000285.1 GCA_945865325.1 Candidatus Kuenenia stuttgartensis | reverse complement strand
TCGACCATGTCGCCGTAGGCCGTCGCCAAGCCCTGGGAGCCGAGGCCACGTTGGGCGTAGGCCTGCGCCAGGCTCTGCCCCGCCGCACCCCCCAACGACACCATCACGTCGCCGCCGGCTGCCCGCAGCGCGTTGATCTCCCCTTGGATAGCGAGCGCCTGCTCGTTCGTGCTCCCGGGCGTGAGCACGTCGTACCCGGCCCACCCCAGCTTGCCGGTGGGCGTGGCCTGCATGAATCCCAGCGTCAGGAGCCCGACGCCGTATTGCCGAGCCAGGCCGTCGAGGTCTGGCACAGGATACTGCCCCATATCGACGTAGGGAGCGAAAAACTGCTCCTTCCAAAGGTCGCCGCCCGTCGGTGTTGTCGTCGGCGGTGTTGTCGTCGGCGGTGTTGTCGGCGTCGTTGTTGTCGGCGTCGTTGTTGTCGGCGTCGTTGTGGCACCAGTGGCCGTGAGGACGAAGCCGGAAGGGGCGTCGGCGCCGGCCCCGGCGGTGAAGCCGACGCCCTGCACCTCACCCACCGCGAGCGTGCCATCCCAGGCGGGCCCCTTGATGACATAGTGCGAGCCTGTGCGACTGACGATCTGGGCGTTCCAGATGTCGTTGATCGTGCGGTTGTAGTTGAAGGAGAGTTGCCAATCGGTGAGCGTCGCCTGGGTGTCGTTGGTGAGCGTCAGCTCTCCCTGGAGCCCCGAACCCCAGTCATTCACGGTGGCATAGCCGACGGCGAACGCCAGCCGTTGCTCGAGCTGATCGAAGGCGGCAAGCGTCGGCTGTTCTCGGCGACGCCGACGGGGCTTGGGGGGGGTGCGATCGGCGAACAGAGCCCTGGTCAGGCAGCGGCCGAGATACTGGAAATGATGACGCGGGTTCATGGAGCACCTGGGTTGGAAGGGGTGAAGGACCGACGCGGAGCGTGCGTTCGAAATTCCCCTGCTCCGTGTCGCATTCTCTCGCTCTGCGGCTCGGCGGAAAAAAAATCGCAGACGCCCCGAGCGAATCGCGATCAGCCGAGCGCGGATCTACGGGCATCCGGCGGCGCGCGGCGATCAAGCCACCGCTGGACATTCCCCCGATTCACGCGCTGTTCACGGAACATTCACGGGCCGTTCAGATGGGCCCTGTCGGCAGCGACTTTTTCCGCGGCAAACTGCACCTCGAACGTCGCGCCGCCGCCGGGGGTCGGTTGCCAGATCACATCCCCACCGTGGCCACGCATGATGCTCCGGCAGATGGCCAAGCCGAGACCATGGCCGCCGGTCGCCGTCAGCCGCGACGAGTCTTCGCGGAAGAATCGCTCGAAGACCTGTTCGGCCTGGCTTGCCGGGATCCCCTCCCCGTGGTCGATGACGCGCACGACGAAGCGTCCGCCGGTCCGCGCCATGACGATCTCGACGTGCCCGCCAACCAGGCTGTATTCGATTGAATTGGCGAGCAGATTCACAAACACCTGGTGGAGCAGGTCGGCGTTGCCGACGACCAGGGCGCTGTGGGAATCGACCTCAATCGTCACCTGCCGCGCCTGGGCCAGGCTCTCAACCTGCGTGGCGGCCTCCTCGACGATCGGCTCGAGGTCGAGCGTTGCAATCGGCCCGTCGCCCGCTGATTCCGCCTTCGAGAGCGCCAGGAGCGCCTCCGAGAGCTTCTGGATCCGCAGCGCCAGCGTACGGCAGTGTTCTATCGCGCGCGCAAGCTCGGCGGTCGTTCGCGGCCGCTGCTCCGCGAGGTCGGCCTGGAGGAGGATGCCGTGGATCGGGTTGAGGATTTCATGGGCAACGTCGGCGTTGAACCGGGCCTGGGAGATCCGGATCGCCTCGAGCCTGTCGAGCATGGCATTGAGGGTGGTGGCCATGCCAATGAGCTCGGAGTCGGCTTCGGCTAGGTCGATCCGCGCGGCAAAGTTTCCCGCCGCGATCGTTGCCGCGGTGCGGGAGATGCGGGCCAGCGGCATCATCATCCGGGAGAGGATCCACCACATCAGCAGCGCCATCGGCGGGATCGCCAGGACGACCGTCCAGATGTAGAACCAGAGCGCCTCCCGCATGGCCTGCGCGAGCGGCTCCAGCGGCGTGCCGACCAGCAGCACCGTCCCGTCGCTCCCCCGGCAGATGGCCAGTCGGGCCTTGCCATTGGGCTCGGTCCGGATAGTCTCCTTGGATTCTCGCCATGGCTCCCCTCGGGCGACTTCGTCGGGGAGCCGCAGCGCCGCCAGGAGCGTGCCATCCTCCCGCCAAGCGCCGGCAAACCACGGGAAGGGCCTCGCGGTGACCGCTGACGGGATGAACAGTCGCATCGCGACGGAGGGCTTGAGGTCGCTCGCGGTGCGGACGTCGGGGAGCGAGATCTCCCTGAAGGCGAGATCGGGCCCGACGAGCGATTCCGGGGCAAACTGTTGCCGGGTCTTGAACGCGCCGAGCCTGGTCCACAGCTGCGTGTCGATGTCGCGGACGAGGATCTCCCGCGTCACCGCGTAATTGACAGAGCGGATCGCGATGCCGATTGCGATGAGAAAGAGCGCTATCGAGATCGTCGCCCGCCAGCGGAGCGAGCGGAGCACGCTGCTAGCCACGGCCGTCCTGCCATTCGATGAGGAAGCCTTGGCCGCGGCGCGTCGTGATCAGGTCGCGGCCGAGCTTTCGCCGCAGCCGGAGGATCAGGACGTCGACGACGTTGCTGACATGCGCGCTCCCCTCCTGGCGGATCGCCGCCTCGAGGACCTCGCGGGGCACTACCTCGCCGCGGTGACGGGCGAGGGGGGCGAGAATCGCAAACTCCGTCGCCGTCAGCGGGATCCGTTCTCCGGCGCGGGAGACAGCCATGGCGTCGAAATCGATGACGACGTCGCCGATCGTGACTTCCGCCGCCGTGTCGGGGGCGCTTCGCCGCACCACGGCCCGCAGCCGGGCGAGGAGCTCGCGGATGGCAAAGGGCTTGGTGAGATAGTCATCGGCACCGAGCTCGAGGGCCTCGACCCGGTCGTCGGTCGTCCGGCGGGCCGAGACGACGATCACGGGCACCTGCTTCGCCTCGCGGAGCTTCCGGAGCAGCTGGATCCCATCCATCCGCGGCAGCTTCAAGTCGAGGACGACCGCGTCGAGCGGCTCTTTGAGGGCGATCTCCAGGCCGGCGGGCCCGTCGGCCGCCTCAAAGACGGTGTGCCGGGATTCGCGGAGGGCCTCGGCGATCGCCTGCCGCGAAGCCGCGTCATCCTCGATCACGAGGACCCGGAGTGAGGAGGGCAGAGTCGGCATGATCCCCCGATCATACCCCAGCGGCAGAGCCGGGACGGTCCCGATCGGTGGATGGGTGAGACTCAACAAAACCTTGCACTTTCTGCAATCTTTTGTAGAGTCAAGTCATGCAGCCTCTCAAGCAACTCGCTCGGGCCCTGAAGCAGCTTGCCGATCGCGAGCCCTGCGTGTTTGCCTCGTCGGACTTGGCCGCCGCGGTGCCCGACTGCGGGCATCTGGC
>CAMBFA010000284.1 GCA_945865325.1 Candidatus Kuenenia stuttgartensis | reverse complement strand
GATCGCCGACATCCTCGCCTGATCCACACCTACGCTCCGGCTCTTCCCCCAAGGCCGCGAGGAGCCACCATGCCCGCTGATGACACCCCCTTGGCCTTCGAGCCGCCGTGGTGGATGAAGAATCCCCACGTGCAGACGATCCTGCCGGCGCTTGTGCCGCAGAAGCTCGCCGATCATGCGGCGCTGTTGCGGCGCGTCGAGCTCGCCGATGGCGACGCGCTGGCCGTCCACGACGATTGCCCCGAGGCTTGGGCCCCCGGCGGGAAGGTGGCGATCCTCTCGCACGGCTTGGCCGACCACCACCGCACGCCGCTGCTTGTGCGGCTGACCGAAAAGCTCACGGCGCGGGGGGTGCGCGTCTTCCGCTGGGACATGCGCGGCTGCGGCGCGGGGATGGCCTGGGCCCGCCGCCCCTACCATGCCGGCTGCTCAGGGGATCTCGCAGCCGTTGTCGATGCCGTCATCGGCTGGTGCTGCGGGGAGGAAGGAACCGAGTGGCGCGCGGCGGCCGGCGCCGAGGCCAACGTACCGCTGCCTGACCTGACCCTGTTTGGCGTCTCCCTTTCCGGCAATGTCCTTCTCAAATACCTCGGCGAAGCGCCGGGGCATATCCCGGCCGCGGTGCGCCGGGCGGTGGCGGTCAATCCACCGATCGACCTGATGGCGGGGATCGAGTCGATCGGCAGCCGCACCAACCGCGTCTACGACCGGCACTTCACCGGCGTCCTCATCAAGCACCTCGAAGCCTGGTGGCACCTCCGGCCAGACGCCTTCCGGCCGCCGGATGGGCCGCGGCCGCGGACGCTGCACGGCTTCGACGATTGGTTCACCGCCCCGGCAATCGGCTTCCGCGACGCCCACGACTACTACCGCCACTCAAGCGCCGCTCCCTTCATCCCCACGATCGACACGCCAACGACGATCATCACTTCGCGCGACGATCCGCTCGTTCCTTTTTGGATGTTTTCCAGCGATCGCGTCACCTATCCCGACTGCGTGCGGCTGGTCGCCACCGATCATGGCGGCCATGTGGGATTTGTCGGGAAGAAGGGGCTCGATCCCGACTCCCGCTGGCTCGACTGGCGCATCGTGGAGATCGTCACCGGACTGCCGGTGAGCGACGGCGAGGGCAGATGACGGGAGCTTTGGGGGCGCCCGCCCCCGGGGCGGCCTGAACGATCGCCGCTGACGCCGGTATATTCGTGGCGACTCGGCTTCCGAATGGCCCGTTGCGGTTGGCGTTTTGGGGACTCTGCTTATGTGTCCGAGATCGTGTCGTTCCTTGCTTGCCGCCGTCATCGTCGGGATGGCGGCTGGCCTGGCTGGGGTGAGAGCCACGGCCGCGCCGATCGTCGCCGGCTTCGAGCGCTTTGGCCGCCCTGCCGGCGAGACGATCGATCGGATCGAAGGGGGGCTCTTGCTCCTCGGCGAGCTCGGCTGCGTGAATTGCCATCAGGCCGGCGCGGCCGCAGCCCACGTCAGCGCTAAGGCAGGGCCGATCCTCGACCGGGTCGGCGAGCGGATCGATCCGGCCTGGATCGCGACCTACCTCCGCGATCCTGCCGCGGCTTACCCCGGCACGACGATGCCCCAAGTGCTTGCGAGTCTCGACGAGGGGGCGCGAGCGCTGACATCCCAGGCGATCGCCCACTATCTCGCTTCCACCGGGGAGTTTTCCCGGGGGGCTTTTCCGGGGGCCCAGGATAGCCGCCCGCGCGACGGGGTGCCGATCTACGACCGCGTCGGCTGCCGGGCCTGCCATGGCGATCGGCTGTCGAGCGCGCCCCATCTCCCCGACCAGCGGCCTCTCGGGGATCTCGCTGCAAAATGGTCTCCTGCCGCCCTCGACGCCTTCCTTCAGAATCCCCTCCACACGCGCCCCTCGAGCCGGATGCCCGCCTTCCCGCTCGACGACGGCGATCGTCGCCATCTCGTCGCGGCCCTCCTCCTCCCCGAAAGCCGCTGGGGGGGCGTGGCCGAGCAGACGGTGGCCTTCGAGGCGAAGTCGTGGAATCAGACCTTCGGCTCGCTCCCCGATTTCGCCACGCTTGGGAAACCCGACCGCACCGGGCCGCTTCAAGGTTTTGATGTGGAAGGCTTTGCCGGCCGCACCGACGGATTCTGCGTGCAGCTGTCGGGCTTTTTCCATGCCCCGGCGAAAGGGCGCTACCGGTTCGATCTGGCCAGCGATGACGGCAGCCGTCTCCTCGTCGGCGGCGCGACCGTGATCGACAACGATGGCGTTCATCCGCACAGCTGGCGCTCGGGCGACATCGAGCTCGATGCCGGCATCCACGAAATAGTGGTCGAGTTTTTCGAGGCGGCCGGACAATGTTCGCTCGAGCTCGACGTCGCCCCTCCGGGGGGCTCGCGCGAGTCGGCCCTCGCGTTTGTCACGCCCTCGCGCGACGCCAAGCCGGCCCGCACCTCCCGCCCTGCCCCGCCGCCGTTTGCGGTCGACGCGGGGCTCGTCGCCCAAGGAAAGCAGGCCTTTGCGACGCATGCTTGCGCCAGCTGCCATCGCCTCGACGGGGCCGAGCCGGTCGCCTTGAAGGTGCCGGACTTGAAAACGCTCGCAGGGAAGGACGGCGCTGCAAACGTTGCGGGCTGCCTTGGCCAGAAGCCTGCCACGAAAGGAGCGCCCCTCTACGGGCTCGACGACACGCAGCGGGAAGCGATCGGCGCGGCGCTCGCATTCCTCGCCTCTCCGGCCGCCGCGGAAGCACCGGCGCGCGAGCGGGCGATTTTCCGGTCACTCACGAGCCTTAACTGCCTCGCCTGCCATGTCCGCGACGGGAAGGGAGGGGCGATCCCCGCGGTGGCCATCCTCGACGACGACGGCGAGCCGATCCTGAAAGAGCCCGCCCGCGACGCCCTGTTCACCGGGCCGATCCCGGAGATGGGAGAAGAGGGACGACTGCCGCCGACGCTCGACGGCGTCGGCGACAAGCTGCGGCGCGAGTTTCTCGATGAGGTGCTCGAGAAGGGGGGCGTCGATCGCCGCTCCACGATGTACACCTTGATGCCGAAGTGGCACGGCGACGTCGCCAAGCCCCTCGCGGCGCTGCTTGCCGACGATCCCAAGACCGATATCAGAATCCCGGCGATCGCCGGCCACGCCGAAGCGGAGATCGTCGACAAGGGGCGCGATCTCGTCGGCTCGAAGGGGCTCGGCTGCATCAAGTGCCACGCCTTCGCCGGCGACCGCGGCCAAGGGCTCGGGGCTATCGACATGACCCGCTTCCCCAAGCGCCTCAGGCACCAGTGGTATCTGGCCTACGTGGAAAACCCACAACGCTTTCGCCCCGGCACGCGGATGCCTGCCGCCTGGCCGGAAGGGAAAGTTTTTTATCCCGACATCCTCTCTGGCGACGCCGGCAATCAGATCGAGGCGGTGTGGCGATATGTGTCGCTGGCCAAGCCGCGGCCCCCGGTCGGACTGGGGAACGATCCGATCGAACTTATCGCCACCGACAAGCCGGTGATCTATCGCAACTT
>CAMBFA010000283.1 GCA_945865325.1 Candidatus Kuenenia stuttgartensis | reverse complement strand
GCCGCCGCGCACACCTCCTGCCAATCGGGGGGGAGGAGTGGCTGATTCTCCTTCGAGACGTGGACGAGGATCCGGTGGATCGGCTCGAGGGGACTCTTTCGGTCGACGACCACGCGGGGCGGGTGGGCGACGAGTTTGCGATCGAGATCGGTGAGGACGACGAGATCGAACTCGAGCCCCTTCGCTTTGTGGATCGTCATCACGCGGATCGGCGACGCGACCGGATCGGCGACGTTCACCGTCCGGCAGTGGTGGATGAAGGGGGCGGTCCGCACCAGTCCCGCGCGCGAACGGCCCCCTGCCATGTCCCATTCCCGGGCCGCCGCGACGAGTTGCTCGAGGCGGCGCAGATCGCGGTGCGAGCCTGACGGGCCGACCGCCGCGGCCAGGCGCTCGAGCACCGGTCCATACCCGTCATCGACCAGATCACGGCGGAGCCGATCGAGCGCGGTGATGCAGGCGGCGGGGATCTCCCCCGCGGCGCCGGACGGGTCGAGGCCGAGGAGCGAAGCGAGAGGGGAAGTGGCGACGTGGAACCGCGCTGCCGCGTCGGAAGGATGATCGACGAGGTGGAGGGCGGAGAGCACGAGCTCGACGGCCGGCGAATCGGCGAGCGGTTGGCCCCCCTCGGCGCTGGCCACGATGCCATTTCTCTTCAATTCCGCGATCACCAGTTCTGCCGCCTTGTTCGTGCGGACGAGGACTCCCACCGATTTTCCCGGGTTGGCCCGGGAGAGTACCGCGGCCCTCGTCGCCACGGCGGCGAGGAGGAGCGCGGTTCCCTTCTGCCCCTCCTCGGGAGCGGCACAGGTGCGCAGTCGCACCCAGCCTGGGAGGGCTTCACGGGCGGCCTGGTGGCGCGGAAACTTGCTGCTTGCCAGGGCAGCGATACCGGCATGATCGGCGAGTGGCTCCGCCCTGGCGAGCCGCTCGAAGACCCGGTTGACGGTGTCGAGGATGGCGGGGCTCGAGCGATAGCTGGCGGCGAGGTCGAGTGACACAAGCGGCCGCTTTCCGGCGGCGAAGAAATCGGGCAAGGCGTCGATGAGCTCCGGGGCTCCGCCGCGCCAGCCGTAGATCGCCTGCTTCCGATCACCGACGGCAAAGAATGACCCCGAGGCGGTGACGGCATGCTCGGCGAGCCGCTCGAGGACGCGCCACTGGCTCGGGGAGGTGTCTTGGAATTCGTCGATGAGCAGATGCTTCGCGAAGCGGATGCCGCGCCACCGGGCGGCGTCGAGGGTGCCGTCGCCGGCGGCGGAGCCGACGAGCCGGGTGACGTCGTCAAACGACACCATTCCGTCGCTGGCCATGAGCCGGTCGGCAGTGGCAGAGTAACGGTCGAGGAGATCCCGAAACGCCCTGGTCTGGGTGGCGGGGCGGGCCAGGATCACCGACTTCAAAAGATCGATGATCGTCCAGTAGGCTGCGGCGACGGCCGGATCGATCGGCTTCCGCTGGTATTTCGTCTCCCCGGCGAGGAGCTTCGGCACGATCCCCTTCGAGAGGAGCGATTTCCAGTCGGACTGCTCCAAGGCGGTGATGGCGGCATCCCGGGCGTCGGCCACGCGAGAATCGTCGAACACGCTCGCCCGCAGCGTCTCGACCGCCGCGGAGAGCGCGTCGCCTGAGGGAGGCCTGGGCACCGACACCGACAGCCAATCCCAGGCTGCCGGCTCGGCATCGCGGTGCAGCGACGCGAGATCGTTGACGATGTTCTCGATCGCCTCCTCGAGGCCGGTCGTCGTCGCGCCTCCGGACGAATGCACCATGAGCGTCGCCAGGAGCTTCGCCGGAGAGTCGCCCCCGCTTCCCCCGGAGGGCCCGGCCGCGAGCGCATCGGAGATCGTTCGGTGGATCGCGCGGCGACGCTGGTTGGCCAGATCGGCCTCGGTGCCAATCGACCAGGCCGGCGGGAGCCCGAGCTCGAAGCGGGCTGCATCGGCACAGGTCACGAAGAACGAATCGAGCGTCCCTACCGCCAGGCGGTCGACGTTTGCCGTGACGCGGACGAGGAGATCGCGGAAGAACAGGGCGTCGGCGGTCGGCCGATCGATCGCCGCTGCCAGCGTCGACGTCTCCGCCGGCGTGGAGGGATCGGCGGCTGCGGCGAGCCGCTGGAGAACCCGGGCGAGGATCTCGCCGGCCGCCTTGCGGGCGAAGGTAGCAGCGAAGATGTCGTCGATGTCGGCGCCGTCGGCGAGGAGGCGGATGAGCCTCGTCGACAGGGCGTGGGTCTTGCCGGTGCCGGCACTCGCGAGCACCCGGACGATCGGTTCGAGCGGGCGGTTTGCCGGCGCCGGCGTCGATGCGTGTGTCGTCGGGACAGCGGGGGCTGAGGAGCCGTTTCCGTCGGCTGCCTTGTCCGGCTTCGTGGGGCGACGGCGAGAGTCGCGCGGGGTCGGTGTCATGCGGAGTCTCCCTCGTCTTCATCATCGCGGATGGTGTCGGTCTGGCAGATCGCGTCGAACTCTGGGAACGATCCCGCGGCGTCGTCGTTGCGGGGCCAGAATCGCCCCTCCCGGACGGCGCGGACGACCTCGCGGGCGGCTTCGTCTGCCGAGTCGTACTCCGGCATCGTCCACGAGGCGGTTTCGATGCGGATTTCCTCAACGCGGGCGGCGACATTGAAGTAGCCGACGCCCACCCGGAGCGGATTGGCCAGATCGAGCTCGGGCATCCCCTCGACCTCGACGAGGAGATGCCGGTAGAGCGGCAACTGGAGATCGATCCAACCGCGGGCATCGCGATGGGTGCGCTCAGGGGTTTTTCCCCGGGCCGACGTCTTGTAATCGAGTACTTCCCAGCGGCCATCGTCGGGGTGATGGTCGATGCGGTCGATCTTTCCCGACAGCGCCACCGGCACGCCATCGACGACGAAGGCCGACGAGCGGACGATCTGTTCGGTGGCATGGATCACCCAGCCTTCGCCGGTACGGTCGGCCTGGACGCGAGCAAACTCGCGCAGCCGTCGCCGTGCCAGCTCCGCCTGCACGAACACCGCAGGCGCCGCCCCGGGGCCATAGCGCTCGTCGATGAAGCGATCGAGTGCGGCCGAGAGCCAGTCGCTGATCTCTCGGGGATCGGCGCTCGAGGCAATCGCTTCGTTCTTGCCGAAGCGGTCGAGGCACTCGTGGATCAGCGTTCCGAAGTCGCCGGGCCCCAATTCGAGCGCCTCGTCACCGGAAGTCGAGAGCTCGAGGCGATGCTTGAGCCCGTCGCGGTAGGGGCAGGCGAGGTAGTCGCGGAACTCGGTGACGCGCATTGGCGGAAAGTCGGCCGGGGACGGCATCACCACCAAGCTCGGCGCGGGGACGACCAGCCGGGATGGGACAACCGTCGGAGGGCCGGCCGTGGCCGCAGCCCGTGGGGGGGCAAACAGACGCTTCGCCGCGGCGACGACCTCGTCGGGGGAGCGGCGGACCAGGAGCCTGCTGGGGACTGCCGGCGAACCGTCGGCAGCGCGGCGGGGGACGACGACGAGGAGATCGTCACGGGCGGC
>CAMBFA010000282.1 GCA_945865325.1 Candidatus Kuenenia stuttgartensis | reverse complement strand
GGCTCCACGGCTACACGCTCGAGGATCTGAAAGTGATCCTCGCGCCGATGGCAACCGACGGCGCCGAGCCGCTCGGCTCGATGGGCAACGACACCCCGCTGGCGATCCTCTCCGACCGGCCGCAACTCCTGGCCAACTATTTCAAGCAGCTTTTCGCGCAGGTCACCAATCCCCCGCTCGACGCCATCCGTGAGGAGATCATCACGTCGATGATCACGACGATCGGCAGTGAGGGGAACCTCCTCGACACCAGCCCCGAGCAGTGCCGGCTGCTGCGTCTGGAGACGCCGGTGATCACAAATGCCGAGTGTGCCCGGATCAAGGCCCTCGTCGGCCCCTTGGCCAGGCCGGGCCTCGTCTCCCGCACCCTCACGCTCCTCTACCCGGCCGGTTCCGGGGCCGCCGGCCTCCGTACCCGGCTCGATGAGCTGCGGGCCGAGGCGTCGAAGGCGATCGCAGACGGCGTCACGATCCTCGTCCTCTCCGACCGCGGCGCTACCCGGGAGATGGCGATCGTGCCAGCGCTGCTGGCCACGGCCGGCGTCCACCACCATCTCGTTCGCGAGGGGACGCGGACGCGGTGCGGGCTCGTCGTTGAGACGGGCGAGGCCCGCGAGGTGCACCACTTCGCCCTTCTGACCGGCTACGGGGCCGGGGCTGTCAATCCCTGGCTCGCCTTCGCCACGCTCGACCAAATGCGGGCCGAGCGAATTGTCAGCGCCGACCACCCGCGCGAGAAGCTCCACAAGAACTTCGTCAAGGCGGCCACGAAGGGGCTGCTGAAGGTGATGAGCAAGATGGGGATCTCCACGCAGCAGAGCTACCGCGGCGCGCAGATCTTCGAGGCGGTCGGCCTCGATCTGGCGCTCGTCGACGAGTTTTTCACGCGCACCCCGAGCCGGATCGGCGGCATCGGTCTCGACGGAATCGCCGCGGAGATGCTCCGCCGCCACGAGCACGCCTGGCCGCGCAACCAGGTGGCCCAGACCCTCGAGCTCGACGTCGGCGGCCGCTACGCCTGGCGGCGCAAGGGAGAGGAGCATGTTCTTTCGCCCGACGTTGTCGCGACCCTCCAGCGGGCGACGCAGATCAACAGCCGGGAGGAGTTTCGCAAGTATCAGAAGCTCATTGACGAGCAGCAGACGAAGCTCCTGACACTGCGGGGGCTCCTCGACTTCCGCACCGACTCGACGCCGGTGCCGCTGGAGGAGGTTGAGCCGGCCAGGGAGATTGTGAAGCGCTTCGCCACCGGCGCGATGTCGTACGGCTCGATCTCGAAGGAGGCCCACGAGACGCTCGCGGTCGCCATGAATCGGCTCGGCGGCTGGAGCAACACCGGCGAAGGGGGCGAGGACCCGATCCGCTACCAACTCGATCCCTCCGGCGACAGCAAGAACTCGAAGATCAAGCAGGTGGCCAGCGGCCGCTTCGGCGTCACGAGCCTCTACCTCGTCAACGCCAAGGAGCTCCAGATCAAGATGGCCCAAGGGGCCAAGCCGGGCGAGGGGGGGCAGCTCCCTGGGCACAAGGTCGACCGTGAGATCGCCCGCATCCGCCACTCCACGCCGGGCGTGGGGCTGATTTCGCCGCCTCCCCATCACGACATCTACTCCATCGAGGATCTCGCCCAGCTGATCCACGACCTCAAGAACGCCAACCACCACGCCCGGATCAGCGTCAAGCTCGTGGCGGAGGTCGGCGTGGGGACGGTGGCGGCGGGGGTCTCGAAGGGGAAAGCCGACGTCGTCCTGATCTCGGGACACGACGGCGGCACCGGGGCCAGCCCGCAGACGTCGATCATGCACGCCGGCCTGCCGTGGGAGCTCGGCCTCGCCGAGGCCCATCAGGTGCTCGTCATGAACGATCTGCGGGGCCGGATCACCGTCCAGACCGACGGCATGATCCGCACCGCCAAGGATGTCGCTATCGCCACGATGCTCGGCGCCGAGGAGTTCGGCATCGCCACCGGGGCGCTGGTCGTGATCGGCTGCATCATGATGCGGAAGTGCCACCTCAACACCTGCCCGGTGGGCATCGCCACGCAGGATCCCGAGCTGCGGGCCCGGTTCAACGGCCAGCCGGAGCATGTCGTCAACTTCTTCTTCCTTCTCGCCGAAGAACTGCGGGATCTGATGGCGAAGCTCGGCTTCCGCACCGTCGAGGAGATGGTGGGGCGCGTCGACCGGCTCGACACCCGTTCGGCGATCGCCCAATGGAAGGCGAAGGGGCTCGACTTTTCCACGATCCTCCACAAGCCGGAGGTGCCGGCCCACGTGAAGACCCATCGGGTCGAGGCGCAGGACCACGGGATCGCCGAATCGCTCGACATGACGACGCTCCTGCCAGCCTGCCGGGGAGCGATCGAGGAGCGCAAATCCGTTGTCCTCGACCTGCCGATCCGCAACATCAACCGCACCGTCGGCACGATCCTCTCCAGTGAGATCACCCGCCGGCACGGCGCCGCCGGGCTCCCCGACGGCACGATTCGCATCAACTTCACCGGCACCGCCGGCCAGAGCGTGATGGCCTTCGGCGTGCCGGGGGTGACGGTGACCGTCGAGGGGGATGTCAACGATTACTGCGGCAAGGGGCTCTCTGGGGGGCGTGTCGTCGTCAAGCCGTCGCGGCAGGCGTCGTTTGCCGCCGAGGAGAATGTCATCGCCGGCAACGTCGTCCTCTACGGGGCGACCAGCGGCGAGGTCTTCATCCGCGGCATCGCCGGCGAACGGTTCTGCGTTCGCAACAGCGGCGCCGAGGCGGTTGTCGAGGGGGTCGGCGACCATGGCTGCGAGTACATGACCGGCGGCCGGGCGGTGATCCTCGGCGAGACGGGGCGCAATTTCGCCGCCGGCATGAGCGGTGGGATCGCGTATGTGTGGGATCCGAAGGGGACCTTCCGCCCCAAGGTCAACAAGGAGATGGTGGAACTGGAAGCCCTCGATGCCGGCGACGTGGAATACCTCCGATCGCGGATCGAAAAGCATGTCGAGCTCACCGGCAGCACCCGCGGCCGCGCGATCCTCGACCGCTGGGCCCAGGAGCAGTCGCGGTTTGTCAAGGTGATGCCAACCGACTACAAGCGGGCGCTGCTCGAGCTTCGGAAATTACAGGAAAAAGAACAGGAAGAGGCCCGCAGGGCGGAGGTGAAGATCCATGGGTGAAGCACGCGGATTCATGAAATACGATCGGCAGATCTCCGGCAAGGAGCCGGTGGCCGACCGCCTCAAGCACTACAACGAGTTTCTCACGATCCTCTCCCCTGATGAGATGGCCAAGCAGGGGGCGCGCTGCATGGACTGCGGCGTGCCCTTCTGCCACACCGGTTGTCCACTGGGGAACATCATCCCCGACTTCAACGACCTCGTGTACCGCGGCCAGTGGCACGAGGCCGCTCAACGCCTCCACGCCACAAACAACTTCCCCGAGTTCACGGGGCGCGTCTGCCCGGCGCCGTGCGAAACGGCCTGTGTGCTCGGCATCAACGCCGATCCGGTCGCCATCAAACA
>CAMBFA010000281.1 GCA_945865325.1 Candidatus Kuenenia stuttgartensis | reverse complement strand
GCATGCCCCGGAGGCGGTCGATCTGGCGCGCGAGACGGCCGAGACGCAGGCCCTCTACGGCCTCGATAATCCCCGCACCGCCGACTTCGGCCGCCGCTGCCTCCTCGCCCGGCGGCTTGTTGAGCGCGGCGTGCGCTTCGTGCAGCTCTATTCCGGCGGGGCCCACAACGACGACAACTGGGACGCCCACGGCGATCTCGAGAAGAACCACAACTTCCACGCCGGCAACACCGATCAGCCGATCGCGGCGCTGCTGGAGGATCTCAAGCGCTCCGGGCTCCTCGACAGCACGCTCGTGGTCTGGGGGGGGGAGTTTGGCCGGCAGCCGACGGCCGAGTATGCCGAGGGAACCGGCCGCGATCACAATGCCTACGGCTTCACGATGTGGATGGCCGGTGGTGGCATCAAGGGAGGGGTGAGCGTGGGGGAGACCGATGAGCTCGGCTCGGCGGCCATAGCGCCTGTCCACGACGGTCGTACCGGCTTCCATGTGAAGAGCCTCCACGCCACGGTGCTCCACTGCCTCGGCCTCGATCCCAATCGGCTCACCTACTTCTTCGGCGGCCTCGATCAGAAGCTCGTCGGCGTCGAGCATGTCGAACCGATCCGCGAGGTCCTGGCGTGAGGCGACTCCAGCGACTGATCTTCGCGATCGTGCCGTCGTCGTAGGCGGAGTCGTTGGATCGCGAAGCACGGAGCTGGAAGCTCGTCTCTTCCTGAGGGTACGCGCGGAGCGTGTGGGAGACCGGCGGCATTGGCTGGAAGGCGGCGGGCGAGCCGCGGGAAACTGCTCCGCTGTCCGGCCTGCTGCGGGCTCCCCTGGCAGCGGACGGTCTGGCGGCCGCCGGAGGGAACAGAACGCCCGTCAGGGCGGATCGGCGAACGAATCGAAGGGCAAGGTGAACCGATGACACTCCTGCCAGCGTCGCTTCATCGCATCCGCTTCGGTGACGGTGAGTACCCCCGCTTCAATCAATTCGCGGACGATGTCTTGTGTGCGAAGCACCCGAATATTCCCGAAGATCCGGTTAAGAATCGCAATCGCTCGCCGGTCGTCGATGGCGACGACGAAACCGCGGCGAATGGCAGCTGCGATCGCGGAACGTTCGCCGGTACCGAGGCCGGATGACTCGAGCCCGGCAAACGTGATCAGTTCGTCGGGGGTGTCGACCCGAACGGGGAAAATCATCGCCGCGCTGACCGCCCTGTCGAAGATGCCAATTTGGTCTGGGTGGTCGTCCGAGATTTCGCCCCGCACGTGATCGGTAACGACCGCCGTGGTGCCTGGCAACGCCGCCATCAGGTCGAGCCGTCCGACGGCGATGAAGTTGATCAATACCGACGTATCGATCACGAGCGTGCGACTCGGACCGCTCATCCCGAAGCAGCCTCGGCGAGCTCGACGAGCTCCCGGCCGGGAACGTCGAGGAGGCGACCCAGATCCCGGAGCTTTCCTCCGGAGATCAGTTCGCGCCGATAGGCCTCGATCGCGAGATGGATCACCTCGGGGACGAGGGCCCGATCACGGGTGCCCGAAGGGGGCTGGTCGTCGCGGTGGAGCAGAGCCGAGTAGCGGGCCGCGAGCGACTCCTGCGAGAGGAGCGATTGGAACTCTGGCTCGCCGATCATCCCCGTATTTTTCATCCGATAGACGGCAGTTTTAAAGGCCACGCCATAACGGAATGCGAGTCTGGCTGCATCCTCGAACGTCACTCGCTGCGATCCGGCAGGCACTCGGAATTGAGCTCGAGCGACATCTTGACTGTCGGTTGTGGAGCGCTGGAGGGCGTGCTCGGCGACCGCAGGGCCCCCCTTGGAGAGAGCGGCAAGGAACAAACGCACGCCCTCCTCTGGCAGAAGAAATTCGGCCGCGAAGGCGTTTGCCCTGGTTTCGAGGACCGCGTCACCGTCTTTTTCCCACGACACGACTGCTGGAGACTGCCGGTCGAAAATCGCATGCGCGTATTCGTGCGCGTAGGAGAAACGCTTCCGCGGGCGGGGATGGTCGAAGTTCACGAGGATCACAAGGCCAGCCTCCCGATCCTTGAGAAACACTCCCGACATCCCGTCAGGAAGGACCGCACCGGTGGCCCAGATGCCCATGCTGTTGACGAGGTCGCTCATATCGGGAACAGGCCGATGCCCCAGCCCGAGCCTGCCTCGCTCTTGTCTGGCGGCGTCGATGCCTTGGCGGACGGCTTCCATCGTTCGAGTGGGGGGAGGCCTGTCGTAGGCGGGGGGCAATGCGCCGCTCGATAGCCCGAGGGATCGTCTCAATTGGGCACCAGCCCGGCAGATTGCCAGACAGCGTTCGGCGTCCTTCTGCCAAGGCGCGCTGATACCGTGGACGGATGCAGCGCGAAAAAGGGCCACGAGGGCGTCGGACTCATCCGAAGGCGATTCGTCGGCCAGCAGGCTCGTCACGGTCTTCCGGTAGAGATCGGCTAATCGCGTTAGTTCGAGCGTGCTGACAGAGCGATTCCCGGACTCCAGTTGAACGACGGCGGTGCGGGGAATGCCTAACGCCTCGGCTACCGCCTCCTGGGTGACTCCAGCCCCCTGGCGCGCATCGCGGAGCCGTGAAGCCAGGATTTTCTGCGTGAGAAACATCGGAAAACCTATGGAAAGAGCGAGGCAACGACATCCGTGCCCGGCGAATGCTTGGAACAGAATAGCACTTCAGATACAATAAATTTGATTGAGACGTGTGAAAATCGTACATTCCCGTCCTGGCAGCGCCCAGAGCGAGCTGTCGCGGCGGCTCAATGCGATGCCCTGTTTCACGGAGGATTCAGGCCAGGGAGCCGATCGACGCGCAGAGCAGCATTGTCCACGGGATGCCACTTGTTCCTGTTGGGGTCGATAGGCTTTCCCGCACCATCGCTTGTCTTGAATCCTTGAATCCTTGAATCCATGAATCCATGACCGCTCCCATCTCCTCGGCCCCCACTCGCCGGTCCTTCGCACTGCGTGTATTTGGAGGGGGCGTCGCTGCTGCCGTCGCATCGTTCTTTTCCCCCCCGCTTGCCGCCGCCGAGCCGTTGTTTGCCGAGCAGGTCGCGGCGGTTCGTGCTGGGACGTCGTCGCGGATCCGGGTGGCCGATCGGCCGCTCACCGAAGAGGAGTGGGAGGCGATCGCCGGCCTCGAGGCGCTTTCGCACCTCGATCTCCAGGAGGGAGTGGCTGACGATGCCAAGGCGATCCTGCTTTCTCGCCTACCGCGGCTCGAGCGGCTCGTGCTCCGGGAATCCCCCCTCGGTGACGAAGGCTTCAGGCACCTTGCCGCCTGCCACACCCTCCGCGACGTCAATCTCCCCCAGGCCCGGTGCACGCTTGTGGGCCTTGCGGCGCTCGCCGAATTGCCCAGGCTCAAAAACCTCCGGCTGGGGAGTCAGGATCTCTGCCCCGAGGGGAAGGGGGGGGCCGAACTGGGGATGACGCTCCTCCAGTTCCCCGCCCTCCGCTCGCTCCACCTCATCGATGTCGCGGTCGGCGACGACGGGCTCGAGGGAATCGCCCGCTACGACGGCCTCTGGAAT
>CAMBFA010000280.1 GCA_945865325.1 Candidatus Kuenenia stuttgartensis | reverse complement strand
GCCTCCGCTGCACCATGGCGCCTCCGCTGGATCACCAAAGGACTCCTCGCGAGGGGTCGCCCGGGCTCCCGAAGCCGGCCTCGCCGGTGAGCGCAGCCCGGAGGGCGAAAGCGACAGCGGCGCGGAGAGAGCGGAGGGCATGGATGCCCGGAGCGAGCGTCCGGCGCGGGGGCACGGGCGACCCCGAAGCCAACCACAGGCCAAGCACACCTTCGCGTCGCCGAAAAGTCCGGCCTGCATCTCGACTCGGACATCGAGCCGAAGCCGGCTATCAGCGGCGTCAGATGTAATACATCGGATCGGTCGCCAAGCGGGAGCGTTCGACGAGGTCGGCGAAGCTCACCGATTTGAGGGCCTCCGTCTCGGTGCCCGCCACCATCCGCCAGGCGTCGAGGAGCACCGACACGGTCCGCGACTTCCCGGCCAGATCCTGCGTCACCGCCGTGACCAGCTCGTCGGGGCCCTCGATGATCCGGAAGACGTCGTCGAGGGTGATCTCGTCGGGCGCCCGGGCGAGCTGATAGCCCCCCGCCGCACCACGCGTGCTCGTCACCAGCCCGGCCCCTTTGAGCTGGAGAAGGATCTGGACAAGGAACCGCGAGGGCACCCCATGCGCCGCGGCGATCGACCGGATCCGCACCGGTTCGTCCGATGTCCAATTCCGGGCCAGCTCCAGCACGGCGATCGCGGCGTATTCGGTTTTGGCGGAAAGGCGCATGGGGGGCGTCAGTGGGAACGGGAATGGAGGCCACACTCGGTCTTCGCCGAGCCGCTCCAGCGGCCGGCCCGCTCGTCTTCACCGAGCTGGATCGGACGGGTGCAGGGAGCACAGCCGATGCTCACATAGCCCTGGTCGTGGAGCGGGTTGTAGGGGATGTCTTCGCGGACGATCAGATCCCAAATCTTGGCCTTCGTCCAGTTGGCCAGCGGCGAGATCTTCACGACGCCAAACTTCGCGTCGAAGCCCACGATCGGGGCCGCGGCCCGGTCGGGGCTCTGGTCGCGGCGGATCCCGCTCATCCAGGCATCGAAGCGGGCGAGAACGCGGCGAACGACGGCGATCTTCCGATCGGCGCAGCAGCGGTCTGGATCGCGGCCATGGAGCGGGCCACCATGGAGCTTCTCATACTCCTCGACGGTGGTCTCGGGCTGCTCGAGCGAGACTTCGATCCCGTAGCGCCGGGCGATCCGGTCGCGGAGTTCGAGCGTTTCGGGGAATTGGTAGCCCGTCTCGAGATTGAAGACGAACGTCGTCGGGGCGATCGCCGCGAGCCAGTGGATGATCGCGCAGCCCTCCGGGCCGAAGGCCGTCGCCATCGTCAGCCGAGCGCCGAATGTCTCCACCCCCCAGCGGATGATCTCCGGGGGCTCCGCCCCTTCCAGCGCCCGACTGGCGGCCGCCAGGGACTCTGGAGAGATCGTCGGCGGGGAGAACTGGCCGCTCACGGTAAAAAAACTCGCTGGAGGCCGAAAAACTTGCCTTGGCAGGCAATCCTACCATCGTTGCTTAAATATCTCATGAATGCCGGTTGATGTCTGCTCCGGATTATCGACTCGGCACGTGCCAGGCCCCCCCCGCTGTCCCCGGGGAGGGCAAACTCGACCGGTCTTACCAGGGCCCTCGTGGCCTGCCGCCGCGGGACGGGGCGCAGGACTCGCCACCGCCTCCGGAAAGGTCGAGAATGTCCCGCTCCGTCACACCGGGGCGACGAAACCGGCCCCTTCCGATTCAGGAGCATCTCAATCCGATGGCACGCAGCGTGGCTCTGGCGGTCGATCTCGGTGCCTCGGGGGGCCGGGTCGTGTCTGGCACGTTCGACGGCAGGCTTCTGGAGCTCGAGGAGATCCATCGCTTCGAGAATGCCCCGGTAGCCTTCGGCGGCCAGCTTGTCTGGGATCTCGTCCGCCTCTGGCAGGAGGTGACCACCGGCCTGCGGATGGCGGCGGCCCGGCACGGCAGCAGCGTGTCGAGCGTCGGCGTCGATACCTGGGGGGTCGACTTCTCCTTCCTCGCCGCCGACGGCACGCTCCTGGCCAATCCCGTCTGCTACCGCGACTCCCGCACCCGGGGGATGCTCGCCGCCGCCGAGCAGACGGTGTCGCGGGCCGACATGTTTGCCGCCACCGGCCTGCAGTTCATGGAGATCAACTCGCTGTTCCAACTCCTGGCGATGCAGAAGTCGGGGTCGAGCGTGCTCGGCGCCGCCGAGAGGCTCCTCATGATCCCCGACATCGTTCACTGGCTCCTCTCCGGAATCCCCTCCAACGAACGCACCAACGCCTCCACCTCGCAATGCTTCGATCCGCAGAAGGGGGACTGGGCCTTCCCGATGCTCGATCGCTTCGGGCTCCCGCAGCAGATCTTCGGCGCCATCGTCGAGCCGGGGACCGACCTCGGGCCCCTCCGTCCGGAAGTGGCCGCCGAGACGGGCCTCTCGGGCGTGCGCGTGATCGTGCCCGGCACGCACGACACCGCCAGCGCCGTCGCCGCCGTGCCGGCCCAGGAGCCCCCCAGCGCCCGCCCCGATTGGTGCTATGTGAGCCTCGGCACCTGGGCGCTGGTTGGCGCCGAGCTCGACCGGCCGCTGGTCACCGAGGCCTGCCGAGCGAAGAACTTCACCAATGAAGGGGGGATCGGCGGCACGACGCGGCTGCTGAAGAATGTCTGCGGATTGTGGCTCGTGCAGCAGTGCCGGGCCGCCTGGCAGCGGGCGGGAAAGGAATGGTCGTGGGATCAGCTCACGCAACTGGCCGCCGAAGCGCCGCCGCTGCTGACCATCGTCGATCCCAATGATCCCTCGCTCGTCGCCCCGGCCGACATGCCGGAGGCGATTCGGGCGCTGGCGCGGGCGACAGGCCAACCGGTGCCCGAGTCGACCGCGGCGGTGGTGCGGACGGCGCTCGAGAGCGTGGCGGCGGCGATCGCCCACACGCTCGACGAGCTCGACGGCTTGATCGGCCGGCGGATCGGACGCGTGCATGTCGTCGGCGGCGGCGTCAAGAACCGGATGCTCTGCCAGATGATCGCCGATGCCACCGACCGCCCCGTCCTCGCCGGCCCGGTGGAAGCGACGGCAATCGGCAATCTCCTGGTGCAGCTTCTCTCCCGCGACGGGAGCGTCGATCTGCGGAGCGTGCGCGAGGTCGTCCGCGACACCTTCGAGATCACCCGCTTCGAGCCGAAGGACGCGCCGCGCTGGAAGGCCCGACTGGCCGCGGGGAAGTAACGCGGGCCCCAGAAGCTCTCCAGCCGCTCAGGCGAGGCGGGGATCGGCGAACGCTCGAGGAGTGACGAGGTCCTCCGAGAAACGACGAGACTTTTGCCGGCCCCGCCGACGTACCATCCACAGGCTCGAGGCCCTCTGGGCTTTCCTAATCCTTGGCTCAAACGTGGCTTCGGGGTCGGCTGCTGGAGCTCAGAGCCAAACGTGGCTTCGGGGTCGCCCGTGCCCCGTCGCCGGACGTTCGCCTCGGCCATCCATGGCCTCGGCTCTCTCCGCGCCGCTGTCGCTTTCGCCCTCCGGGCTGCGCTCACCGGCGAGGC
>CAMBFA010000279.1 GCA_945865325.1 Candidatus Kuenenia stuttgartensis | reverse complement strand
TCGACGCCCAAACCTTACGACGTGGCGCTGGCTCTGAGCGCGATGCTCTACGGACTGGCCATACTCGGAGTTTTCGCCTGTTTTGCCGCAATCGAGCGAAAGTGGAGCCCAGCACCTACCCCAGGTTCTGGCAGTCAGAAGGGGCGGAAGGACGGATACGACGGATAGGACGGATAGGACGGATAGAACGGATAGAACAGATAGAACGGCGGGCTCTCGGTCGCCTCTCCGCAGACATCCTTAAACCGCGATCCCCTGAAGGCACACGTTCCAGGGCTTGGCTGAGAGCACCCCTCTGCGCCAATGATAGGTGAGACACCTGCCTTGTCCCCATGAGAGGAGAGGGCCAGGAGCCAGGCAGATGGAGACCGAAAAGATGATTGGACGACAAGAGGCGGGGGCGAGAGTTCCAAGCCGGCCCGATCTGGCCGTACCGGCGAAGGCGCTGCGGCGTCGATCCGGGGCCGAATACAAGGCCCGGATCCTTCGCGAGGCTGAGCATGCGACGGCGTCGGGGCAGCTCGGCGCCCTGCTCCGGTGCGTAGGGCTCTCTTCGTCGCATCTTGCAGCATGGCGGAAGCAACGCGATGCGGCCTCGCTCGAGGCTCTGGCGCCGAAGCGTCGTGGACGGCAAGGCCGCCCCGCACTCGCCGCTGGTCGAGGAGAACAAGCGGCTCACACGCGAAGTCACCCATCTTTACCGCAAGCACAGGCGAAGGAGGCAATTCTCGACGTCCAAAAAAACTCTCCCACGGCCTGGACATGATCCTGGGGATCGAACGACCGCCAAACGATTACGAGAGCGAGCCATGACCGCGGTCGCGGACTTGGCCGACTCCGTCGGCACGGTGGCAGCTTGTGCCGCCCTCGGCGTGTCGAGGGGTGGTCTACCGAAAGCGCTCGCCGGTGGAGCCGAAACCTCAGCCGCGTGCCGCCAGCCCGAGGGCCCTATCGAGATCTACAGCCGATAGGTCGTCGGCTGGATGCTCGCCCATCGTGAATGCCAGCACCTTGCCGAACGGCTCCTTCGCGAGACCGCGGTCAAGGAGCAGATCCGCCCCGACCAGCTCACGATCCATGCCGACCGCGGTGCGGCGATGACGAGCCGCCCTGTCAGCCAACTCATGGCATCCCCCGGGGTCTCCCGGTCCCACAGCCGGCCGCATACGAGCAACGACAACCCCTCCTCCGAGAGCCAATTCAAGACGCTCAAGAACCATCCCGACTTCCCAGATCGCTTTGAGAGCTTTGACCACGCCCTCGACGGCAGCCGCCGGCTCATCGATTCGTACAACAACCACCACAGGCACATAAACCTGGGGCTGCTCCCGCCCGCCGCCGTCCACACCGGGGCGGCAGGAAGGATCCTCGATCAGCGACGAGTGGTCCTCGAAGAGGCCTACGCCCTGCATCCGGAACGATTCGTCCGCGGTATCCCGAAGCCCTCAAGCCCTGCGGCCGAAGTCTAAATCAACCCCCCGGAAAACGGGGCGATCCCACACGCGATTCAGCTCCCGCACAACACTCATTTCCTCACGCAGGTGTCTCAAAGTCATTGACACGTTCCGGAGCGTGGCGAGCTGATCGGCGTTGCAGAAGATCTGGTCGTTAGAGCGAGTAAGGATGTCAAGCCGTTTCAACCCGGCGGCGGCGGCGGGGCTCCCTGGTTCGACCGCGTCGCCAACCGCCGACGACTTCGGCGACGTCGTGCTCACCGACGGCTTCTGGTCTCGGCACGTAGGTCGTGCCGAGACGGCGTGCGGCCGTGGCGGGGCGGCCCGACCGGCCGCCCGGTTGTCGCCGACGCCGTTGAGTGTCTCACTCGTAATGAGACAAGGACTGGATGACGGTCACGTTGATGCGTTTATAACCAGTTATAGTTCCGTCATGGACTCCCACATAGAAATAGTAGTCGTTGTTGTGACCGTCGGACCCAGGAAGCTTAAATGTCGGGGCATTTCGAAATGCAAGCCTGCCGGTGCTGCTATTGATGTCGAAATACTCCCAGTCTCGATCAATTGGATTTTTATAGAGCGAATAAGTCAATGTCGAATTAGGCCGCGTGGATTCCTTCTTGGCCGCTATTGTAGCGACTAAGATGCTATTTTCCTCAATCTGATGGAGGGTTTGTGTGGTAATGAACGGCCCAAAATCCATGTTGGTTACCGTGACCTTAATCGACTGCTGGGCTGTCTTCGTGCCGTCGTCCACAGTTACGACTCCCCGATACACATTGGTGCCGTTCTCACCTTGAGGATCCTCGAACGACGGACCCGGATAGTAATTACCTTCGAACTTCTTACGGTTAAACGAGAGCTGGCCCGTGGCGGAATCGATGGAGAAGACAGTTGTGTTTGAAATGCTGTAGGTGAGCGATTTGCCCAACTCGCCCACTGCCGCCAGCGTGGCGATGTTGAGCGAACCCTCCGCGGTTGAGAACTCTGTCGTTGACGTGAACGTCGGAGCATCGACGATATTTGTCACTGTCACACTGATATCTTGAAAAGTAGAACGTGTCGCGGAGAGAGACCCTTGGGTCGCTTTAACTTTTACTTTATAAACATTGTCGTTGTTTATGCTGGCGGGTCGTTCGTAGTCCGGTGCCGCTATAAACGCCAACTTGCCAGTCTGAAGGTCGATCGTGAACTTGGAGGAATCAGCGCCCGTGATGATATAGAAAAAGGGAGAAATTTTTTCTGAGTCTGCATAACCCGTAATCGTCCCTACAGCCGTGGAGTTCTCCGCGACTGAAAAGACTGCAGCAGAAGTGATCACCGGGTCTTCGATGACGTTCGTCACCGACACAGAAACAATTTTTTCACCCGTGTTGAAACCGTCGCTCACGCTGACCGCGACGTCATAGACGTTGTCGCGGCCTTTGTCGGTTGGGACCTCGTAATTCGGTGCATTTTTGAACGACAACTCTCCGCTTATCGCGTCGATTGACATCAGGTCTTTATCGTCCCCCCCGGTAATGCTGTAGGTAAGCGGTGCGTTGGGACGTGTTTTCTCGCGGATTGCCGTAACGGTTTGTACCGCCATCAAATTTTCCATGACCGACACGCTTGCAGGAATTGACATCGTTGGCGCGTCAATGACATTCCTGACGACCACCGTCACTGCACGCGTGGTGGAGCGTTGGGAGCTAGTCGCGCGGACCGTCACGTTATAGACATTATTACGGCCATTGTCGGTTGGCTGCTCGTAGTCAGGGACAGCAGCGAATCTGAGTTCCCCACTGCGTTGTATTCGGAAAACATTCCGATCGAGGCCGCCTACGACGCTGTATTCAATCGATTCATTAAGGCCAGAGAAAGCTGTCACTGTCTGTACTACAGCGTATCCGTTTATCAGGCTGTTCTCAGACACAATTACCACAGCGGCGCTCGTGATTGTGGGGCCGTCCTTGACATCCACAAGCGTTACGGCGATCGTCTGCACTGCGGTGAGTTTGCCATCGGTGACGGAGACCGCGACGTCGAAGATGTTGTCCTTGTCGGCGTCGCTGGGAACCTCGAAGTCGCGAAGGCTCTTGAACGCTAGTTGGCCGGTGATGCCGTTGATTGTGAATAGGTTTTTATCGGCTCCGCCAGAGACGGAGTACCGCAGCTTTGCCTGGTCGCCGGGATCCACGTCTTTGGC
>CAMBFA010000278.1 GCA_945865325.1 Candidatus Kuenenia stuttgartensis | reverse complement strand
CGCCTCGGCCCCGGCATCGCGGCACTCGGCCACCGCCCGCATGAGCGCCGGGCCGGGATCGGTGGCGGCGGTGCCGCCGAGGGTTTCGGGATCGAGCCAGGAGGCGAGGCCGGGCGTGATCAGGCCGACCAGGCCAATCTTGAAGCCACCGACCTCGCGGATCGTCCACGGCACGACTTTCTCCCACACGCCGTCAAAGGCTCCCGCGGCCTTCCCGCCGCGCTCGAGATTCGCCGTGAGCACCGCGGCCTTGGAGAGGGCAAGATTCGCCTCGAGCTTCTCCGGGCCCCAGTCGAAGTCGTGATTGCCGAGCGTCCAAGCGTCGTACTGAAGCGCGTTGAACAGCTCGAACATCAGCTGCCCGCCACGCTCCATGCTCGCCAGAGTTCCCTGCACGACGTCGCCGACGTCGACGGTGAGGGAGTGGGGGGATTCGCGGCGCCACTGGCGGATGCAGGTGGCGGCGCGCGCGAAGCCGCCGACATCGTCGAGCCCCTCGTAGCTGCTCGTGGGGAGGATCCGGCCGTGGAGATCGGTGGTGTGGAAGATCGATACCGTCCGCGCCCGCCCCAGATCGGCGGCGCCGGCGACAGACCCTACCGCTCCGGCGACGACCACGGCACTGTCGGCCAGAAAGCCGCGCCGCGGGATCCGCTGCCGGGTGAATCGGGTGCGAGGATGAAACGAGTGCATCGGGAAACCTCTCCGGGGAACGACCGGCACGGACGGAACGCCCCCGGAAAGTCTACGAGAGACGACGCCCCGCTCACCAAATACTCACAGCCCGTTCTCGCGGAGGTGTTCGGCGAGGATCCGCTCCATCTCGAAGACCGTGATCGGGTGATGGTGAAGCTCGGTGTGCACCGAGGGGACGAGAACCTCGCTGACCACCCCCGGCAGGCGGGCGCTCGAGACCGGCACGACGTTGTCGCCGGGGCCGCTCAACGGCCAGGTGACACCATTGCCGATGATCGAATGCATCGTCACCCGGCACGAGGGACGGAGATCATGGAGCGCCTGGAGGATCGATGACTTCGGCTCGAGGATGTCGACCGTCGTTGGGGGGGCGCGTTCGAAATCGCTCCGGAAGGCCCCCGGGTTGGCACCGAGAACTTCCCGATGGATGGCGAGCGATTCCTCCGGCTGCTGGACGGTCGCCGAGGCGACGCGCCCCACGGCCAGCGACGCCAGCGAGCTGCCGGCGTGCGGCGTGGCGATGTAGACGACCCGGTTCACGAACGGAAGCGGCTTGAAAAAGTAGCCCGGGGCCACCTGACGACGGATCGAACTCCGCATTCGCACCTCGTTAAACGGAACGCAGGCGACCGAATCCCACAGTGCCGTTCCCGGCTCCACCACCTGGAGCTTGGCGTGCAGCCCCCCCATGCTGTGGCCAACGAGGATCAGATGCTGCATCGCCGGATCCTTCCCCTCCGGATCGAAGCGCCGGACCGTCGCTGTCAGCTGGCGGCGGAGCACGGCCGAGGTCTGGAGGAACGAGGCCCCGGTCGGATAGTGGAAAAGCCAGGGCTCGAAGCGCTTCTGAAACCAGGGGTGGACGCGGAGCTCGTTGAGGAGATCGAACCAGGTTCCCTCGTCACTCCCCAGGCCGTGGATGAAAACCACCGGGACGCGGCCGGGGCGGTGGGGCTCGAGGAGCTCGATGCGGGGACGGGCAGTGGAGCTCCCGTACGGCAAGAAGAAGTTCACGGCATTGTCGTTGGCCGGCATCCCGCCGAGCATGTCGAGGAGCGGCGCCGTCAGATCGGCGGCGAGGAGGGGGCGGGAGGGCCCGAGATCGACCGCCGCGATCTCCATCGGATTGACGAGGTCGAGGATCGCGGGGGCGTGATCGCGCGCCAGCGGCCCCGAGAACGCCTCGAGGACGTTCTCATCGGCCGGCATCGGGAACCGCAGCACGGCCGTCGCCGCCAGGCTCTGGCGCTGCGGCGCGAGGATCCGGTTGCCTTCCCGATCGGCAGGTGTCGCCACGCGCACGCTCACCGGCAGGCCGAAGCCGCCGCGCTCATGACGGCGATGGATTCGCTTGTCGCCGGGAGGGGGCGTGGCCTCGACATGCTCGATCGCCGAGGCGGGGATCTGCATCCCCGGCATTTCGATCGGCACGATGATCGGCCCCCACTCCGGCCCGACCAGCAGCCCGCGGCAGTCGAGCCGCCCGTGCGCCGTCGCCGACTCGAGCAGCCCCTGAAGCGTGCAGGCGTAGAGCTCCGCCGCCTCGCGGACGAGCTCGGGATCGCTCGGGCACAGCCACAGCGCATTCCAAGCTGCTTCGGTGGCGGCGAAGTAGCCGTCGATCGCCCGGCAGTTTCCCTCCGAGGCCAGCTCCGCCGACTGCTTGGCGTAGTCGCGGGCCCGGGCGAGATGGCGGCCGGCCTTCTCGTGTGCCGGCACCTCGGCATCGGCCACCGGCAGCGAAAACGATTTCGGCAGCCCCTGCACCTTCAGCCCCTGCGCCGCGGCATCAGCGCAGACGCACGCCAGGCCCGCGGCCACGACCAGCACCAAGACTTGCTGCAGCAGTCCGCGCACGGTCGCGTTCTCCGACACCAGAAAAGGGGCCGCTCGCTCGATCGCGGGCAGCACGCTCTCCTGGTATCGGCCCCCGCAGGGTCTGCCCAACAGGAAGAGTACCCTCGGGCACCGCAGACCCCGCTGCTGCCGCAAAGACCGCAAGCTGCGCAGGCAGGGAAGTCTTCCCGAACCGCCTGCCGCCGCGCCTCGCGCCCGGCAACGCCGCCGACTCGGCTGCTAGGTCGCAGCTTCAAAAAGCCCGCGTCAGCCGCGGGAGCCGCCATGCTCCTCGGCGACCAACTCGAGGTCGGAGCCGAGATACTTCACCGTCGCAGTGGGGAGGAGATTGAAATAGACCCGCCCCTCGGTGACCCAGCGGTTGGTGTCATAGAGAAACTCGGCGGTGGCGGCGCGGATCGTCGAGACTGCCTCGACCTCCTCCATCCCGCCCCCTTCGATCGCCTCGAACGACACCTCGATCGCCACCAGCGCCTTGAGACAGCCGGTGCGCCGCTCGCGGACGTAGAGAACGTCGTCGTCAAAATCGACGTCGCTCCACCGCAGCCCACGGGGCTTGCCGGTGGCAGCCGCCCGATCGATGAACTTCGCCTCGAGTTGCTCGCGCTGGCGATGGAAGTCGCGCTGGGCGCGGGCGAGTTTCTCGGCCAGACGGGCCAGACGGATAGGGCGCATGGCGAGGGACGTGGCGACCCCTGCCAGAGCAGCCACCCCCACGGTGACGAAAAACCAGATCACGTTCCCCACGTCAACGCCTCCAGGAGGTTCTAGCGAAGCAAGTGTACGACGGCAGGGAAAAACGTCAAAATCATTCGCTTGGTCCCAGCACTTCCCCCGATCCCGGCGCCTCCGAGCGCCCATCGGACACCGTTGATGTCCTTGGAAAAGTCACTCATGCCCCGCAAGACCCCCGCGCCCCGATCGACTCTGGTCCTGCCGGCTCCCCTGCCTGCCGGCCTCCCCACGCGGCTCCTCGGGGCCCACCAGTCGGTTGCCGGGGGCCTCTCCAAGGCGGTCGACCGGGCCGTCGAGACCGGCTGCCACTGCCTCCAGATCTTCACCCGCAACGTCAACCGCTGGGACGCGGCGCCGATTCCCGCCGCGGAAGCCGCGGCCTTCCGAGCGGCGGTGAGTCTGGCCGGGCTGGCGTGCGTTGTCGTCCACGACTCGTATCTCATTAATCCGGCGTCGGCTGATGACACGCTCCGCGACAAGTCGATTGCCGG
>CAMBFA010000277.1 GCA_945865325.1 Candidatus Kuenenia stuttgartensis | reverse complement strand
ACCGGCCCTCCGTAGACCTCCTCGATGGCATTCTCCGGCAGCGGCCGGTCCTTGAGTTCGTCGACCGGGGTGCCGGTGATCTTGCCCCGGTTGACGAAGAACCGCCCCTTCGTTCCTTCGAAGAGAATGCCGTTGTCGCCGGCGCTGGTGATGATCATCTCCACGGCATCCGGCATGGCAACGCGGATCGTGAACTCAGTGGCGGCGTTGTACTGGTCAGCGATCGTCGGGTGTCCGTCTCGGTAGGGGACCGGCAGCGTGTATTCCACCGGAGTCACCAAGCTCGGCCCGGTGTCGGTCGCGCCGAGCGCCCAGCAGGCGATGTCGACGTGATGCGCGCCCCAGTCGGTGAGTTTGCCGCCGGAGTACTCGTGCCAGTTGCGAAACGAGTAGTGGCAATTGCTGTAGAGCGGGACTCCACCTCCGTAGCCCTGGCGGATCTCCGCCAGCGCCCGGTAAGCAACGGCGGGGGCTGGGCCGAGCCAGGTGTCCCAATCGAGCCCGGCCGGCACCGCCGCCTCCGCGATCACCGGCGACGGTTCCATGCCGTTGATGCCGCAGGTCACCTTCGTCACCTTGCCGATCCGTCCGTGGCGGACCAGTGCCACCGCGAGGAGAAATCGGCCGTCCGACTCCGTGCGCTGCATCGTCCCCACCTGGAACACCCGTCCGGTCTCCTTGACGACCCGCTCGATGAGCTTCCCCTCATCAATCGTCAGCGTCAGCGGCTTCTCGCAGTAGACGTCCTTGCCGGCCCGCATCGCCTCGACGGCGATCTTGGTGTGCCAGTGATCGGGAGTCGCGATCATGACCGCGTCGACATCCTTCCGGTCGAGGATCTTCCGGTAGTCGGCGTAGCTGTCGGGGGCGCGCCCCTGCCCCTTCGCGACGTTGGCGACGTTCGTGGCAAGCACTCCGGCATCAAGGTCGGCGAGCGCGGCGAAGTCGGCGAACTTGAGCGACTTCTCGGTGATCGACCATCCCTGGTTTCGCAGGCCGATGGTCGCAAACACCGGCCGGTCGCTTAGCGACTCGCGCCCCACGGCGCACCGCGCCGCCGGCAGCATCGCGGCCAGGGCGCCCGAAGCGGCCGACCGGGAGAGAAACCGGCGTCGGGAGTGGCTCGATGGGGTCATGTCAGAAAGTCTCCAGTCGGGGAGCGAGGCGACGGCGATCCTGGCCGCACCAGGGCACGGTTCCGCAGGATAGGGCGCCCAGGCGACGCCCCGCAAGTCGCCTCCACCGGGGGGCAGTGCCATCGGGTAGGCTCAAGGGAGATCCGCTTCCCCTGGGATAATGACTTGTGATGGAACGCCAATCCGGCCGCGTCGGCAACGGTTTGTCGCTTGGGCAGCGCGGCTCTCGGGGGCGCACGGCGACGCCATGAACACCCCCCCCTGTCCGCAGCCCGAGGGCGCGATCCTCCACCTCGGTCGGCACCTGCGGCTCGACGACAATCCGCTCCTCGCCTCGGCGGCCGCCTCCCGCCCGCGGCTCCTGCCGGTCTTCGCGCTCGATCCGGCGGTCCGGCGGGGCACCCACCAAGAGGCCTTCCTCCTCGCGGCGCTGGCCGACCTTCAGGCGTCGCTCCGCCAGCGCGGCTCCGATCTCCTCCTCCTGGCCGAGCCCCCCCCTGCCGCCGTCCGCGAGGTGTACGACTCCCCTCGGCGGATGATTGACGAGGCCGATCTGCCCTTCGACCCGCCGGCGATGCCCCGCACCTACACTCCCTTCCGCCAGAAGGTCGAGGCTGGAGGTGTCCGCTTCAGCCCGCCGATCGCAGCGCCGGAGCGACTCCCTCCGCTCCCCGACGGTGTCGTCTGCCCGACGATCGTCGTCCCCGCTCTCGCGCTGGTCGCAGCCGGGGGAGAGTCTGCCGGGCGGGAGCACTGGCAGCGCTACCGCGATCGGCGGCTGCCCGACAGCTACAAGCAAACGCGGAACGAGCTCCTCGGTTGGGATCTCTCCAGCAAGCTCTCTCCCTGGCTTGCCTGGGGCTGCCTCTCGCCGCGCCGCCTCGCCCACGATCTCGCCCGCTACGAGGCGGAGCACGGGGCCAACGAGGGGACCTACTGGCTGTGGTTTGAACTTCTCTGGCGGGATTTTTTCTCGTTGCGCGGCGACCATCGCGCCAGCGACGCGTGGTCGGTCGACCCGGCCGATCCGCGCTGGCTCATGCTCGCCGGTGCCCGGCTCGGGCATCCGCTGGTAGACGCCGGCTTCCGCGAGCTCAACGCGACCGGATTCCTCGGCAACCGCATGCGGCAGATCGCCGCCAGCTTCTGCTGCCATGAGCTCGGCTGGCCGTGGGAGATCGGAGCGGCCTACTTCGCCCACCAGCTCATCGACCACGATCCCGCCTCGAATGTCGGCAACTGGCGAGACATCGCCGGGCAGGGGGCCGATCCCCGCGGCGGCCGACGATTCGACATCGAGAAGCAGCGGGAGATGTACGACCCGGCGGGGGCGTACGTCCGGTTTTGGCAAGCGCGGTGAGCGGGCACTCACCGCTCGGAAGTTGATCGGACCGCGTTGGACTTCGCGGATCCATCGTTTCGGTGCGTCGTCTCCTCGTTTTTCTGGCTCCGGCGTTGTGCTGCCGAATGCCGCAGGCTGTCGATGGCAAACAGGACCAGGGCGCTCCAGACGATCAAAAACCCGACCAGACGCGTCCGGTCGAACGGCTCGCCGTAGATCAGGGCCCCGACGAGGAACTGGAGCGTTGGACCGATGTACTGCAGCAGACCGACCGTCGAGAGCGGGATCCGCCGCACGGCGACGGTGAAGCAAAACAGCGGGGCGACCGTCGCCGGCCCGGCCGCCGCCAGGAGCAGGTCGGTCGCAGCATCTTGGCTGCCGAATCCGCCGCGCTCGGCGGCGTGCTCGGTGGCGAGATAGCCGATCGCCGGGAGGAGGAGGAGCACGGTTTCGAGGGCCAGTGACGGCAGGGGGGCGAGCGTCCCCTTCTTCTTCACCAGTCCATAGGCGCTGAAGGTGGCGGCGAGATAGATCGCGATCCAGGGAAACTCGTGGTAGCCGGCCGTGATCCAGGCGACGCCCGCTGCCGCGATGCCGACGGCCACCCACTGGGCGGGCCGGAGACGCTCCCGCAGCACCGTGACCCCGAGGAGAACACTGACCAGAGGAGTGAGGTAATAGCCCAGGCTGCACTCAATCATCCGGCCGTGGGTCACGCCCCAGACGAAGCCGAGCCAGTTGGCACTGACGAGAACCGCCGCAGCGAGATGCCGCGCGAGCTCGCCTGGGCGCTTGAGCACGCCGGCGATCTGCCGCCATCCCCCCCACCACCACAAGAGCGGCACAAACGTCAGGCTCGACCAGAGCACGCGATGGGCGACGAGTTGGAGGCTCGGGATCGCATCGAGCTGCTTCCAGTAGATCGGCAGCAGCCCCCACATGACGAAGGCCGCGATGCCGCACAGATGGCCGATGTCCACTCAAGCGGCCCCGGGGATCGAGGAATGGGGAAAGCCTGCGGCTCTGCCACGAAAGGCCGAGCGACTCTGGGCTCGGGAAGCTTAGGCGAGTATGCCCGGTCCGGCCGGGTTGGTCCACGCGGGTGAAAAACCACTGTCCCCAGCCGTCCGTGGTGGATCCTGATGTTCTGGTGCGCTGATAAGGGAAAGCTCGGAGGGTGGAAGGCACGCTCTTGGATGCAGCCAGCTGGGCGGATGACCACGGGGCTGCCGGCGGCCAATACAATTGCCGATTTCCCCCGGTTCCATCTACGCTCCCTCTATGAAGCGGCCACTCGCGCCGTCACCCCCAAGCAGAGCCGCGCCGCAATAACGCCCCGAGGACACGTCGGATGAACCAAGATCAAGATCACGACCACACGGAGCCCACGAACACGGCCCCGTGGCGACCT
>CAMBFA010000276.1 GCA_945865325.1 Candidatus Kuenenia stuttgartensis | reverse complement strand
GGTGGGGAGGGGCAGGGGAGGGGGCATGGCAAGGGGTAGGGGAGGGGGCATGGTAAGGGGTAGCGGAGGGGGCATGGCAAGGGGTAGCGGGGAAGGGCTTCAGGGAAGGGGGGCAGGGGAGGGGGAAAGCGTCGCCGGAGGGGGGCTGTGGCCGGAGGGGGGCTGTGGAAGGTGCGGCAGGAACGCGAGCTGTGCCTCGATCGGGCGGGAGCGCGGATTCCACGGCGGCGAATGACGATCAAGCCGATCGTGAGGCCTGCGCGGCACGGGGGGAATAATCATGCGTCGACCCGATCGGCTCCTGCTCGGGCTCCTGCTCGGACCGCTGCTTTGCCTCCTCGCCAGCCTCCAGGCCGGCTGCCGTTCGCAGCCGATGCGCGTCTGCATGGACGGCGACATGAACATGAACGGCGACATGAACATGGCCGGCTCGATGAACATGACCGGTGACCTCGGCATGTCGGGCGACCTCACGACCTCGATGCGCACCGACAACCGGGCTTCGCGGCTGGCCACCGTGACGATCGGCCGCGGCGCGGCCGGGTGCGGCAAGGTCGCCATTGTCGACGTCGACGGCCTCCTCCTCAACCGCAACATCGGCGGCTTCGGCTCGATGGGGGAGAATCCGGTGGCCCTGTTCCGCGAGAAGCTCGACGCCCTCGAGGCCGACCCCGGCGTGGCGGCGATCGTGCTGCGGATCAACAGTCCGGGAGGGGGCGTGACCGCCTGTGACATCATGACGCGCGATCTGCGCGCCTTTCGCGAGCGCCGCGGGATCCCGGTGGTCGCCTGCCTGATGGACGTGGGGGCCGGCGGTGCCTACCTGCTTGCCTCCGCGAGCGACACGGTCGTCGCCCACCCGACAACGGTCGTGGGGGGCCTCGGCGTGATCCTCAATTCCTACAACCTCCAAGAGGCGATGGGGCAGTTCAACGTCACCGCCCGGCCGGTGAAGGCGGGGAAGCTTGTCGACGCCGCCTCGCCGGTGCGCCCGCTGGAGCCGGAGGAACTGCAGATGCTCCAGGGGATGGCCACCGAGTTTCACGGCCGGCTGAAGCGGCAGATCCACGACGGGCGGCCGGCGGTCGCCGTCGACGCGGAGCTCTTCGACGGCCGGGTGATCACCGGCGAGGGGGCGGCGAAGGCCGGGCTCGTCGATCGGATCGGCTACCTCGACGATGCGCTTGCCGAGGCCCGCGGCCTGGCCGGGATCGGCGCCGATGCAGCCGTCGTCATGCTCCGCCGCGACAACGACCGCGCCTACACGGCGTTTGACGTCACGCCGAACTCCCCGCAGCAGTCGGCGCTGATCCCGCTCAACCTCCCCGGCCTCGACCGCAGCCAGCTGCCGACATTCCTCTATGTCTGGCAGCCGGAGACGAGCCTTGCCGCCGCGGCCGGTGGATGAGCGTCAACGGGGGGCGGCGAGCCGGCGCCGGAGCGTGCGGACGCCGTCCTGCGTGATGATCGGGATCTTCGAGCGGAGCAGGTTGCTCCCCTGAAACCACTCCTGCGGCTCACCGATCACCATCCGCGACTCGACGACGACCAGCTCGGTGCCGTCGGCCGAGGGGATCTTCCGCACAGCGACGACGCCGCCGGAGCCGCCGTAGGGCTGGGGCATCCCCTCGACGCGTGTTCCTAAGTCGGTCTCCTCGAGGCGGGCCCAGGTCGGCCGCCAGCGCGGATGCTCCGCGAACCGCGGGTCGAAGTCCCAGCCGACCTCGAGGCCGTCGGCATGCTCGGTCGCCGTCGCCCGCACCACCCCGCGGATCCGCACCCGGTTGAGAAGGAGCAGATCGAGGAACACCGGCCGGTCCCCATCGGCCATGCCCGTGATTCCCGCCTCCTCCAGCTCCTCGATCGTGAGTGGCCGGGCCTGCGTGCCCTCTCGATCGTCGCCGGCGTCGAGCGACCGCCGCAGGGTCTCGTCGGTGCGCATCCGCTCCAGCGGCGCGTGGAGGGTGAAGGCGGTGTGGACCCGGTGACCGAGCCGCGGGCCGTCGGCGGGGAACGGCTCGATGACGATCGCCACCGGCGCCGAGACGGAGCCGGCGCTGAAGCGCTCCCATGCGATCGTGCCGGCGAGCGGCCGGAGGGCGGCGGCATCCTGATCGCGGTCGAAGCGGATCGTGGCCTCGGGGAGCGGGGCCACGACGCCGGGGGCCACCGCGATCCCTGCAGCCATTTCACCCCGGGCCGGGCCGACGGCAAGGAGCACCGGGAGCAACAGGAAAACCGCGATCAGTGCCCGCATCGCGCGCTCCTTCGTCGCCAGGACGGTCAGCGGGCCATGCCAGCCAGCTCGCTGCCGGCGGGCTGTGCCGGCCGCCGGCTGTGAAACTCCATGAGGAAATCGTAGTTCGTCGGCAGCGTGGCCGCCAACTCGGCCGACTCGCGCTTGATCTTCGCAAACATCCCCGCCGCGGTCTGCTGCGAGCCGACGGCATGCCGGAGGCGCGGCAGGATCCGGTCGGGATGGGAGCCGAGTCCGGCGAGAATGCAGTAGAAGCTGCCGTTGGTCCAGAAGTTTTGGAACTCCGCCTCGAAGTTCGTGTAGTAGCCGTCGACATCAGTGATCGGCATGTTCACCGGCAGGCCCGCCTTGTAGCTCTCGAGCTTGTGGCGGAGCGAGTCGGAGATCCGCAGGTCGTGGCGGTTGGCCCGCCAGAAGGGGGTGTCCTCGCGCGGCGAGCAGCAGTAGTGCATCTGGACGAAGTCGCGGCTGTCGTCATACATCACCTCGATCGCCTCGTTGAATCGCTCGGCGAGGACCGGATCGAAGGTCCGGTCGGGGAAGTGCTTGGCAAGCTGGTAGAGGGCGGCGTAGATGAAGTAGATGCCGGTCGACTCCAGCGGCTCGAGGAAGCAGGAGGAGAGGCCGATGCTGACGCAGTTGCGCACCCAGCTGCGCCGGTTGCGGCCGACGCGGAAGCGGATCTTGTTGAAGCGCGTGGTGTCAGGATCGAGCCCCCACAGCTGACAGAAGTCGAGGATCGCGCCATCTTCGCTGACGAAGTGGCTGGAGTAGACATACCCCGATCCAAACCGGCCCAGGAGCGGCACCTTCCAGGTCCATCCTGCGTCGCGGGCGATCGACGACGTGAACGGCTCGACGCCATTGGCGGCGTCGTCATGGGGCACGGGGCTGGCCACGGCGCCGTCGCAGAGGAGATAGTCGCTCATGTCGAGGAACGGCTCCCCGAGCGCCTCGCCGACGAGGAGCCGGCGAAAGCCGGAGCAATCGATGAACAGGTCGCCGTCGAGGCGCCGCCCCTGCTCGGTGTGGAGGGCGGCGATCGCGCCGTCGGCCTCCCGCTCGACCCGCGTCAGCCGGTCCTGAAGATGCTCCACGCCCCAGCCGGTCGCCACGCGGCAGAGGTAAGCGGCGACCAGATGCGCGTCGAAGTGCCAGGCGTAGTACATCGTCCGCCGGAAGTCGCGCGTCCGTGGCGAGAGCTTGGCGTCGAGGAGGGGGGGCTCGCGGTAGCAGGCGTAGGCGAAGGGCTCATCGTCGCCGCGCTCCCGGTTGAGCGACCAGTAGTGGGAGAGGGGGAGGCCGTCGCAGGCCTTGAGGATCCCGAAGAGGTGGTAATACGACTCGTTCGGATTGACCGCCGGCGGCTGGCGCCAGTTTTTGAACTTGATGCCGCACTTGAACGAGGCATTGCACTCCCGCATCCATTCCTGCTCGGGAATCCCCAGGAAGTCGAAGAACACCGACTGGAGGTTGGGGATCGTCGCCTCGCCGACCCCGATCTTCGGCAGCCCCGGCGCTTCAAGGAGCGTGATCCGGATGTCGGGAAACGCTTTCTTGAGATAGCTCGCCGCCATCCACCCGGCCGTGCCACCGCCGAGGATCACGACCGATTCGATGCGGGCGGTGTCGGACCG
>CAMBFA010000275.1 GCA_945865325.1 Candidatus Kuenenia stuttgartensis | reverse complement strand
GACGTGCCGACGATCAAACGGAAGGTGGCCTACGTCTGCGACTGCTGCGCAGGTCGGTGCACCGACGGCGGCTGCGCCGTGGGGCCGTGCCCCCGGCTGGCGTCGTGGTGGACTCGCCTCGGCTGGTGGTGAAGCGGCCGCGCCGGCAGGCGCCGGATCAGCGGCCCGGGAAACCTCGCATCCCCAATGCCCTGTCTGGCAACTCAAAGAATCGGATGCGTGAGCGATGCGGGGAGGGCTGGTCGCCGGCATGGCACCCAGCACCCGGTCGCCACTATCCTAGAAGCAGGTTTCATCGCCCCCTGCATCGGAGCATCGACGCCGCCATGGCCCGGTCCCGCAACTCCGCCTTCCTCGTCGCCGGTGTGGCGTTCGCCTTCGCCGCTGGTCTCCTCCTCTGGCGGTGGCTCGGCGCGACCGGGGAAGGGGATTCAAAGCGGGAGCCCAGGCCGACGCTCGCCCAAGGCCCCGTGACGCCCAGCCCGAGCGCCCCCCCCGCGCCTCCGGTCACCACGCCCCCCCGCGCACCGGTGGCAGCACTCGAGCGCCCCGCGCCGCGCCCCTCCGACTACGTCGGCTCGCAGGCCTGCAGCGGCTGTCACGCCGCGATCGCCGAGAGCTTCGCCCAGCACCCGATGGGCCAGGCGATGGACACCATGCCCGGGGAGCGGCCGGTCGAGGAGCGCAGCGATGGGCGAACGTTCACCGATCGGGAGCGGGAGTACGTCGTCGAGGAGCGCGACGGCATCGTTCTCCACCACGAGCGCGTCTTCGACACCGATGGCACGCTGATCTACGACCAAGCCATGCCGGTCCGATTCGCGGTCGGCTCCGGGACGCGCGGCCGCTCCTACCTTATCGACCAAGCCGGGCTCCTCACCCAATCCCCGATTGGTTGGTACAGCGGCACCGGGCGGTACGGTCTCTCCCCGGGCTATGAGCATGACCGTGGGCTGCGCTTCGAGCGGTCGATCGGGGACGGTTGCCTCCATTGCCATGCGGGGCTTGTCGAACATGAGCCCGACGGCGGCCCCGGGTATTCGTCGCGGGTGTTCGCAGAGGCCGCGATCGGCTGCGAGCGCTGCCACGGCCCCGGCGGGGAGCACGTGGCGACGATGGCCGCTCTTGCCCCCGGGGCGACCGCCACCGACCTGCGAATCGTCAATCCGGTCGACCTCGAACCGCGGCGCCGCGAAGCGGTCTGCAACCAATGCCATCTCGGTGGCGAGGCGACGATCACCCGCTTTGGCCGCGGGTTCTACGACTTCCGCCCCGGCGATCACCTCGACGACACGCTCCTCGTCTTCGTCCACGACGAGCGGGCCGCGGCGGCCTCCGGCGCGAAGCCGGTCAGCCAGGTCGAGCAGATGCGGCAGAGCCGCTGCTGGCAGGGGACGGAGGGCACTCTCGGCTGCATCTCCTGTCACGATCCCCACGCCAAACCGGCCCCGGAAGCAATCGATGCCTTCTACCGAACGAAGTGCCAAGCCTGCCACGAGGAGCAGCCCTGCTCGCTGCCGGCGGTCGAGCGCGACGCCCTCCCGGCGGCCGGATCGTGCATCCGCTGCCACATGCCGTCGCAGGATCTCGTCGACGTGGCCCATACGGCGATGTCGGACCACCGAGTCCCACGGCGCCCCGACGATGCCCCTTCGGCCCCGCGCGGTGCGCCCGCGGGCTTGGTCCCTTTCGACGACGCCGCCGCGCGCGTTCCCCCCCGGGAGCTCGCCCGGGCCCGCGGGCTCGCCCTCGCCTCGCTCCCCGGCACCGCGAAGAGCACGCGGGCGTCCCAGGAGGCGATCACGGCCCTCGTACCGGAAGGGGTCGACCGCGGCGATCAGCGGGCCCTCGTCGCCGCACTCGCCGGCGACGTCGAGGCACTCCGCGGCCTCGGGCAACTCTACGCCTCGACCGGGCGGATGGACGCCGCGGCCGCCTGCTGGGAAGGGGCCCTGGCCGCCGATCCTGGCGATGGGGAGACGATGGCATCCCTCGCCCGGCAGATGCAGCGCGGCGGCCGGCTCCGTGAAGCCTTGGCGATGCTCGACCGCCTCGTTGCCGCCAACCCCCGGGTCGCGACCGTCCATGCCCAGCGCGGCGCGCTCCTCGTGGCCCTCGCTCGCCCCGACGACGCCATCGCCGCGGTGCACGCGAGCCTCGAGCTCGATCCCTCGAGCCTGGCGGTTCGATCCTTCCTCGCCGAGCTCCTCTCCCGCACCAACCACGAACCGGAGGCCGAGGCGGAGCGGGCGACGATCGCCCGGCTCAAAGGTGCGGTCGCCCCCTCGCGCCGGCCCGATGCCGAGGCGCCTGCCGCTCTCCCCTGAAGCGCTCCGCTTGGCCTGAAGCGCTCCGCTCTCCCCTGAAGCGCTCCGCTTGGCCTGAAGCGCTCCGCTTGGCCTGAAGCGCTTCGTCAGCGGCCGTCGACCGGCTCACGGAGGAGCAGCGCCTGGTCGACCGCCACCCCCTCGAGACGCTGTGTCGCGCCGCTGGGCCAGCGCACCTCGACGATGCAGGGGCCCTCCCGATCCCCCAGGCCGACGGCCAGGAGGGGCTGGTGGGTGCTTGCGTAACTCGTGCCGCCACACAGCTCCCGAATCCACGTCCGGTCGCCGCTGGTCACCGTCACGCGGGCGCCGATCCCGCGCCGGTTGCTCCGCTCCCCGATGAATTGGAAGGTCAGCCAGTGCCCGGTGTCCGACCGGTTTTCGAGGAGCGCTGCCGGGCTGTTTTGGTGGGCGATCGCCACGTCGAGGTCGCCATCACCATCGTAATCGGCCAGGGCCACGCCGCGGCCGACGAGCTTCTGGTCGAAGTAGGGCCCGGCGGCGCTGCTGCAGTCCTGGAAGCGCTTGCCGGTGAAGCTAAACAGTTGCCCCTTCATCTTCAGCAGCGGGTTGCCGGGGTAGTTCTCAACATGCCCGTTGGCCACGATCAAGTCTTGGCGGCCATCGGCATTGAAGTCGGCCATCGCCGTCCCGAAGCCGAGGCGCGGGAGCGTCGGCTCGTGGAGCCCGACAAGCCCCGTCACATCCTCGAAGCCGCTCGCCCCGAGGTTGCGGTAGAGCGTGTTCGACTCGTCGTAGAAGTGGGTCGAGTAAACATCGAGCCAGCCGTTGTCGTCGTAGTCCCCCACGGCGAGCCCCATGCTCGCCTGCGCCATCCCGTTGCGGTCGACGGCACATCCGAGGAGCGTTGCCGACTCGCGGAACACGATCCCCCCATCCGCTCGTGCCCCCTCGTTGACAAACAGAAAGTTCGGGGTGGTGTCATTGGCGACATAGATATCGGGGCGACCGTCGTTGGTGAAGTCGGCCACCGCCACGCCGAGCGCCTTGTTGCCAGGGCCGAACAGCCCCCACGCCTCGGCCACCGGCCGGAAGGATCCTTCGCCGAGATTTTCGTAGCACTCGTCGGGCCAGTGCTCGACGTCGCGCGGATGGCAGATCCTCGGCTCCCCCTTGACGTTGCGGCAGTCCATCGGCTTGAAGGGGTCGTAGCGGACGTAATTGCAGACGTAGAGATCGAGATCGCCGTCGAGGTCGAGATCGGCCCAGGCGGCCGACGAGCTCCAGCGTTCGTCGCCAACCCCGGCCGCAGCGGTGACATCGACGAACGTCCCGTCGCCGAGGTTGCGGTACAGGGTGTTGGCCCCGACGTTCGTCGCATAGACATCGTCGAAGCCGTCGTCGTCGAAGTCTCCGACGGCCACCCCCTGTCCGTAGCCGGTCTCGCGGATCCCGGCGGGGAGGGTGACATCGACAAACCCGCCCCCGCCCCCCGCGGCCGTGGCGACGCGACGGAAGAGGCGGTCGAAGGGTTGGTCGGTCCGATCGACGGCCGCCGGATCCCCTCCCTGATTGAAATACAGATCCCACAGACCGTCGCGGTCGAAGTCGAGCCAGCCGACCCCGCCGCCGATCGCCTCGACCATCAG
>CAMBFA010000274.1 GCA_945865325.1 Candidatus Kuenenia stuttgartensis | reverse complement strand
ACCGCCGCGACGTCGCCCATGTCGACCTCCACAAGCGGGAGAACGTCCTCGTCGATCAAGCCGGCCGCCCCTGGCTGATCGACTTCCAGATCTCGTTCTCGCTCCCCACCGGCCCCCTGCTCGCCGCTTTGCTGCGGAGCCTGCTGCGGGTTCTCCAGCAGTGCGACGACTACCACCTCCTCAAGCACCACCTCCATCACCGCCCCGACCAGACGGGCCTCGAGGCCGACGAGATCGACCGCCGGCGTCCGTGGTGGATCCGGCTTCACAGGCGGTTCGCGGTGCCCTTCCGCACTCTCCGCCGCCAACTCCTGGTGGGCTTGAGCATCCGCGGCCGCAGCGGGCAAGTCTCCACCGAGGCCTTCCCCGAGGTGGCCCACCGCCGCCGCGCCGCCTAGCCGCTAGCGTCAGTCGTGCCAGAAGGTCGATTCGCGCGGGGCCCGGTAGGCGACCCCCATCTGCGGCGTCGCGTAGGGCGTCTCCCCGGCGGCGAGGGATTCGACGCCGCCGATCACCATCCCCGAGGTCAGGAGCGTTCGCTCGACCGGAAAGGGCTCGCGGTTGTCGAGGACAAAAGTCTCGATGTGCCGCGTGAGGGGATGGAAGAAGTCGGCCGTTGTCGCCCCGTAGTGCGGCATCGGCAGATGCATGAGGCAGCTGACGATCTCGCCCGAGTCGGTTCGTAGCCCGGCGTAGGTGAAGTCGCGCAAGGGGGCCATGATCATCGTCGTCCGAAAGCCGTCGCGGTGATCGATGAGATACCCGGTCGAGTCGGCAAGGGTCTTCCGCGCCCAGTCAAACGTCACCGGCTCCGTCATCCAGCCCCCTTCGACCGGGAGATTGTGGCTGCGATTCAGGGCCGCCACGATCAACCGGCGCGTGACCTCCCGGTCTTGCCCGGCGAGCGTCTCCCAGAGCTTCGCGCCGCGGAGGGCATGAACCGAGCGGATCCCCACCTCGCCGCCGCGGCGCCGCTCCGACATGCACTGCGCCGTTTCCAGGCCGTGGAAGTCGTAGCTGTCGACGCCGCCATAACACATGCAGACGCTCTCCAGGAGCGGCACATCCAGCGGCATGTCGATCGCCGGCTGGCGGATCGTGATCGGCAGCGACGAGCCGGCGAGGAACGGAAAGCCGAGGCGGCGGGCATCGGCGACCATCTCGGCGCACTCGTTCCATTCGGTGGAGAGGTGCTTGTCGTTAAACACCGGCACCGACCGCCCTGAGTCCTCGAACACCTTGACGCATTCCTTGAACCACTCGTAGCGCGGATAGCGCGTCTGCCCCTTGTCGTTCTTCGGGTAGTCGCCATGCTCGGCGATGATCACGACGCCGTCGACGGCAAGCTTGTCGGTGCCGAGGGTGAGCGCTTCGCGGACAGTGGGGAAATCGCGGAGGCCGTAGCGGGCGATCCGCTGCCGGCCGAGATCGGGCTTTTTTTCTTTTCCATCCCCCTCCGGAAACTGCGCGATGTGAACCGCCGCCACGTCGAGCCGCGGCTCCTGCCAGCGCCCCTGCCAGGAATAGCCGCTGCAGAGGCGGTCGAGGATGTGCTGGGTGTGGGAATGCTCGAAGATCACCGTGCCGAGGAGGGCGATTTTCTTGCGGGGGCCGGCGGTGACGGCGCCCGCCGCCACGATTGGGCGGGGGGCGGCAACGCCAGCCACGAGGCCGGCCGCTCCGGCAGCGAGGAGATCACGGCGGGAAACTCGCGACGGCAACAGCTGACCCATGCGGCACCTCGGGGAGTGGGACTGTGAAAACGAAACCTCTGCGGTCGGCCCATGTCAGGCTCAGATCAGGCGACAGGTTCCCCGTCGGCAGCCGATGCCTCCGACCGATCGGGCGGCCAGAGAATCACCCAGGCAGCCAGCGCCACGAGCGTGATGCCACCGGCAGCGGCCAGGCCGATGGAGAATGAATCGGTCTGATCGGCGAGCCGGCCGAAGAGCGGCTGGAATCGGGCCGACGCCACCCACGCAAAGAAGCTCGCCACACCGGTCACGAGCCCCTGATGATGGCGCGAGATGTCTTGCGTGAAGGAATAGTAGATCGGAAACAGCCCGAGGGCCCCGGCACCGGCGACGAGGAGCACCGCCAAGAGCATCGGCCCTGACCCGAGCCAGGGCACGGCCACCAGCCCCAGGCAGAGGAGGCACGCCAGCGCGAATGTCGCCACCCGCGACCACTTCACCGACCAGCCCTTCACCGCCAGCCACCAGGCCAGCGCCCCCGACGCCAGGCAGCCGACGTCGGAGATTCCAAACCACAGCGCCGTGAACCAGAGGGTTTCGGTTTCGCTGTAGCCATGCTCCTTTTGGAGGATGAGCGGGATCCAGGCGCGGAGGCTCTGCCAGACGGTATTGATGATGACCACGACGATCAGGACCGCAGCCCAGCGCCGGATCGTGTCACGGTCACTGGTCGCCCGAATCCACCCCTCCTCAACCCAGCGGGCGTAGGGCACCGCAGCCCACCGCCGGATCGTGTCGCGGGTCGCCCTGTCGCGATTCGCCCCGCCCCCTCCCGCCGTGGCGGGCACAACCTGGAAATCCTCGGCGCGGGTCGCCGCGATCCAGGCAAAGATCCAAGCGATGCCGATGAGCCCGACAAACTGAAAGCCGAGCCGCCAGCTTTGCTCCTGACGGACCATGATCCACCACATCACCACCGGCGTGAGGATCGATCCGATCGAGGTGCCGCTCTGGAGGATGCCATTACCGAGGGCCCGCCCCTTCGTGGAGATCAGCAGCTGCGTCGTCTTCAGGGCGCAGGGCCAGTGGGCTGCCTCGAAGAATCCCAGCGCCGTGCGGCAGAGGAGGAGCTCGTCGTAATCCCGGGCCCACCCGGTGGCAAAGCCGACCAGCGACCAGGCAAGCAGCGCCGCAGGGTAGAGCCAGCGGACGTTGACCCTGTCGGCGAGGAAACCGAAGAGGAGTGAACCGGCGGCGAAGGCGTATCCGAAGGAGGCCTCGATGGCGCCGTATTGCTCGTTCGTGAGGGAGAACTCCTCCATCACGCGTTTCGAGACGCTCGTCAGCGTCTGCCGGTCCATGTAATTGATCGCCGAAGCCGCCAGGAGCAGCCCCGCGATGATCACGACGCGCCGCGGCAGTTTCTCGTCGCCTGTTCCGATTCCGAGCATCCGTCAGCCCTCCCAGGAACGGCCGTCCCAGCGGAGCACCCGCTCGAGCCAGGCCTCCAGGTCGGCGGCGAACAGCGAAAACAGAAGCTCCCCCTTGGCGGCCGTGGCCAGCTGCGGCGAGCCGATATGCCCCGGCACCGTCCGCTCCTTTGTGATCCAGCCCCGCGAGCCGGGGAGAAAGGCGTTGCCGAAGGGAACCGTCTCGAGGCGCTCGTGAGGCTTGACCAAGTGCGGGCTTGCCCGCAGCACCATCGACGTCTCCCATTCGCACGCATGCCCCATCTCCCGCTGCTCAAACTCCTCGTCGTGCTCCCAGGGACGGGTGCCGAGGCCCCAGTAGGTCGTCATGAGGAGGAGGAGATCGGAACGAGCGCGGTGGCGCTGGCGAACCTCAAAGATCGCCTGCTTGGCAGGGATGTCATTGCCGCCGTGGCCATTGACGAGGACGATCCGCCGGAAGCCGTGGACGAGGAAACACTCGACGAGATCATTGAGAAGATCGAGGTAGACCCGTGGCGAGGCCGACACGGTGCCGGCGAAGTCGAGGTGGTGGTGCGAGTTGCCGAGCCACTGGAGCGGGGCGAAGAGGACGCGCTCGGCCATCCGCGCCGACACGCGGGCGACGATCTCCCCGAGGAGGAGGCTGTCGGTGACCACCGGGAGATGATGCCCGTGCTGCTCGATCGCCGCCACCGGGATCACGACGGGGGTGTCTTTGGAGAGGGCCGACACCTCGGGCCAGGTCATCTCGACGAGGTTCATGATCGACAGGTCTCCGGCGCTTGGGAAACGCAGCCCCGGTCAGGGGGAGGCGATGAGATCGGCGGTGGGAATCGACTGAAAGACGACGTCGGCCCGGCTCCCCTCGTAGACGATCCCCACCCGGTCGGG
>CAMBFA010000273.1 GCA_945865325.1 Candidatus Kuenenia stuttgartensis | reverse complement strand
CGCGCCGGTCTCCGCGGGCACCGGCTCCGACCGCTGGGGCCTGGAGAGCCGGTGCTCCGCAGAGAACCGCCTCAATCTGTCGAGCCAGTCGCCAGCGGCGGGCCTCATCGATCGGCACCGGGGGGGAGAGGTGATGCCCCGACGGGCCGCGCCGCCGCGACCAACGCGATCACTTGCCGAGGAACCGCTGACGGAGCCATTCGTTCTTGCGACGCTCGAGTTCGACGAGCTTCGCGACCGGCCCGTTGCGCTGGGCACCGACCTGCTGGCCACGGATCTGCTGGGCATTGGAAACACCGGTCACCACGAGGGTGGCAACGATCGCCATCAACACGACCACTCGACGCATGGGGGGACTCCTGCTTTTTTCCCGGGGGATGTGACTTTACCGGCCCGTGGGAGCAGGCCGGTAATGGTGACGATCGACGTGGCGCTGCGAATATCATCAGCCCTGGAAAGCAAGCCGTTGCACGCGCGATAAACGACACCGCAGGCACGCGCCGTCTCCTCCGCACGCCCCGTACAACCGGCGCCGGGTCAAACTCGCCGTAGCGGTGGCACCGGGGGAGAGGGTACGGTTGGGCGGGTCTTAGTACGTCTGTGGCTCCGTCACTCGCTCCAGGCTGTCAAGTGCGCGGGCGTTGACGCGGGGGGGCGGCGGTGAGCGGATCGTCGGGCCAGGGGTGCTTTGGGTAGCGGCGGCGGAGCTCTTTCCGCACCTCGTGGTAGGTGGTGCGCCAAAAGCTCTCGAGGTCAGAGGTCACCTGCTGCGGGCGGTGGTTGGGCCCCAGAAGATGGACGAGCACCGTCACCCGGCCATCGGCCACCCGCGGCGTTTGGAGCGTGCCGAAGAGCTCCTGAATCCGAACGGCGAGGATCGGTGGGCCGTCGGGACGGTATTCGAGCCGGTAGCGGCGTCCTCCGGCCAGTTCGAGCTCGGCAGGCGCGAGGCGATCGACGAGGGGGAGCCGCTCCCAGCCGACCGCCCCCTGGAGAAACGTCAGCCAGTCGGCCGCCCGGACCGCGTCGAGCGACCGCAGCCCGTGGCAGACCTCGGGGAGCATCGCCAGGAGGACGGCGTCGTCGAGCAGAGGCAAGTCGAGGTCGGGTATCGTCCGCGCGAGCCAATCGACCCGGAGCCGGAAGCGGCCGGCGGCCGAATCGGGATCGGGGAGGCTCCGGGCCGGTTCCTGCCGGGCGACCGCAGCGAGGAGGGTGGCGGCAGCGGCTGGGTCGCTGATTGCCACCGGCGCCTCCTCAAGCACCAGATCGATCCAGGCGGTGCGCCGGCGGGCCTCGACTTGACGGCGCGAGGGGCTGTAGAGGAGCTCTTCGCCACTGGTGAGATTGGCACGGAGCCCCTCGTCGTCGAGCCACCCGCGGTCGATGGCACTGGCCTGGCGGACGCGGGCTTCTCCGCCGCCGTCGTCGAGATCGATCGCCAGGACAAGCGGCTCCTGCCGGACCCGGGATCCGCCGTCGAGGCGTAGGCCGCGGCCGCCAACCATCGTCGCCCGGTCATTGGCCCCTGGCCGGAGCTTTGCCAGCCGGTCGGGGAAGGCCTCGAGCAGCGCCTGCATCAGCGCCGTGGCCGGATCGGCGGCGCGCGGCGCGAGCTCGACATCGACGAGCCGGTAGAGCTGTTCGGCCGCTCGGAGCACCGTCCGCGCCCCGCCCGGATGGGGATCGAGGTCGGCCGTCGACGGATGGCCGCCGAGGGGGATTCCGGCATGGAACATCTGCAGCGCCGCGACCCGATCGACGACATCGGACCGGGTCCGAACGGTCATCCGGTCGCGCGGGCCGCTGCGGCCATGGGCGGCAGTGCGGAAGGGATCGCGCTCGGAGAGCATCGCCGCGGCGACCGACGTCTCCCGGAGCACTCCATGTCGGGCGCCTGCAAGCAGGAGCCGTGCCAGGCGCGGGTGGGCCGGAAGGCGGACCAGCTCCCGCCCCAGCGGCGTGATCATCGTTTTGGCCCCGTCCGTCTCAATCGCTCCGAGCATCCCGAGGAGCCGGATGGCCTGTTGAAAAGCCTCGGGCTGGGGGGCGTCGAGCCAAGGAAAGCCTTCGGCCTCGCCGAGGGCGAGGAGCTGGAGGAGCGGGCCGGCGAGATCGGTGCGGAGGATCTCGGGCAGGTCGGCGGCGGGGCGGTGTTGGTGTGACGATTCGTCCCACAGCCGGAAGCAGACGCCGGGCCCGGTGCGCCCCGCGCGGCCGGCACGCTGGTCGGCCGAGGCCCGCGAGATCGGGATCAGCTCGAGCCGCGGCAGCCCCGTCGCCGCCGACACGCGCATTTGCCGGACGAGGCCAGAGTCGATGACGGCGCCGACGCCGGGGATCGTCAGGCTCGTCTCGGCGACGTTTGTCGCCAGGATGATCTTCCGTCCGCCAGTCTCCTCGAGAACGCGGTCTTGCTGTTCCGGTGGCAGCTCGCCATGAAGGATGACGACCGAGTGCCCCTGCCGGTCGGCGAGCGGATCGATTGCGTCGGCTGACCGCATGATCTCGCCGACGCCAGGGAGGAAGACGAGCACGTGGCCGGTCGCGCCCTTCAGCGCTTGCCCGACCGCATCGGCCACCTGATCGACAAGCTCCCGCTGATCGCCGCGCCGGCCATAGCGCACCGCCACCGGATAGAGTCGCCCCGCCGTCGATACCACCGGGCAGCCCCCCGGAGCCCCAGGGGCGAGGATCCGGGCCACCGGGCCGGTGTCGAGGGTGGCGCTCATGACGACGATGCGGAGGTCGGGGCGGAGCGTCTCCCGCACCCGCACAAGCATTCCCAGGACGAGATCCATCTCCACCGACCGCTCGTGAAACTCATCGAGGACGACGCAGCCTATGTTCATCAGCGTGACGTCGTCGAGAAGGCGCCGGAGCATGATTCCGGTCGTCTCGACGATCAGTCGGGTGTCGCGTCCCACGCGAGAATCGAAGCGCACTTGGTAGCCGACTTCGCCGCCGAGCTCACAGCCGCGGAGCTTGGCGATCTGTGCTGCGACCGACCGGGCCGCCAGCCGGCGCGGCTGCATGAGGATCAGCCGCGCGCCCGCCGGGAGGTCGTCGAGCACCGCCGCCGGCACGAGCATCGTCTTCCCAGAGCCGGGGGGGGCCGTGACGACGACCGCTCCCCCCTCCCCTGCAACGCGCGGCCGTGACGCCGCCACGACCTCATCGAGGACATCGGCAACCGGGAGGCTTTTGAGAAAGTCGGCCCGACCGATCACGGCTGGGCCCAGTAATCGACGACGGTCACCTTCTCGACATGGGGGCCGACGAGATCGACAAACTCCTTGTGGGCCGGGTGGGGGAGATAGGCGTCGCGGTCGGCTTCCGAGGCGAAGGTGACGAAGAAGCAGTGCGTCAGCCCCTGCTGGAGCCCTTCCGGCGAATTGTCGGTGCCCCACTCGAAGCCCTGGATCTCCTTGATCCGCTCCGGGAGCGCCCCAAAAGCCTTCACGATCCGCGCGACATCGGCCTCGGTCGACGTCTCTTTGAACTTAAACATCACCACATGCCGCAGCACCTTTTCAGTTTCCTGCGGTCTGCCGGCAGACACGAGCCCTGCCGTGGCGAGCCCCTCCACCATCCGCGCGGCGAGGAACTGGTCGCCGGCCGGAGTCAGGTGGACGCCGTCGGTCGTGAGGATCCCTTCCTTGGCATCGGCCTTGTTGTGCTCGGCGAGGTGCGCGACACACGCTTTGCGGAGATCGATGAGCGGGGCCTTCATGTCGGTAGCCACGCCGCGGGTGATGTCGGCGTATTCATCGAGCATGCTATCGAGCGGATTGGTGCCGGCCTTCTTTTCACCGATCACCGTCGGGGTGCAGAGCACGGCCTTCGCCCCGACGCCGCGGATCTTGTCAACGACCGTCCGGAGCCCCTTCTCAAACTCCCCCTTCGCCGTGCCGCGGTCATTTTGGCTGTGCCAGACGTCATTGATCCCGATATAAATGACGACGACATCAGGCTTGCGAGCGAGGACGTCGCGGTCGAGGCGGGCGAGGAGATCGGGCACCCGGTTGCCGGAGATCCCGGCGCCGATCACCTCCGGGGGCGCGGCGGGGGTGGCCGCGGCGAGGGCTTGCCGGGCGAGCGTCACATAGCCATGGGGTCCGGCCCCGGCCTCGGTGATCGAGTCGCCGAGGAACACGATCCGTGGGCCGTGGGAGGGATCGGCACCATGAGAGACCGACAGCGGGG
>CAMBFA010000272.1 GCA_945865325.1 Candidatus Kuenenia stuttgartensis | reverse complement strand
TTCAAAAACGCCGTGTACTGGCCAATCGTCACGTCGTACTTGCCGATTTGATACTCATAGGCCACGGCGCCGTAGCCGGTCGTGTCGCTGGCGTTGCCTGCGTTCCCCACCGTTACCATCTGATAGGAGACTGGTGCGGCTTGGGCAGGAGCAATCAACAGGCAGGCCCACGCGGCCAGCCAGACGGAAAAAGTCTTCACCAAAAATCGTTTCATGAGCGAGCTCCTTGCGAGGGGATTCTGGGGCTATGGAGGCCGGGAATTGACCAACAGGGGGTGGCGGCGAGGGAAGCAGGTCACATCGAGAGCCTGCTCCCCTCGCGCCTCAATCACTGCGGCTGCCGTCGATCAGGCTGTCTTCAGCCGACGACGCTCGAGCAAACAGAGGGCACCGGAGGCGAGTGCCAGAATCGATCCGATCCCGGCGGGGTCGATCTCGGGAACGGCCGACGGGGCGCCCGTCACGTAGGTGGCGTTCGACCCGGCATCGAACAAGACCGTGAGCGGGATCGAGCCGCCGGTGAGAAAATTGCCCGCGATCAGCCCCTGGAGATAGGTCGTGTGGTCGCCAGCCCATTGCAGGCCCCAATTCGACACGGCTCCCGAGCCGGTGAAGGAGCCGAGGCGGAGGACACCGCCGCCGCTGACAGAGAGCGAGGTGACGGAGAGGGGAGAAAGTTCGTCGAGCAGCGACCCCGCGTCGTTGATAGAGAGCGATCCGATGCTGTCGCCGAGGCCGTAGTCCAGCGTGGCGCCCGACTGAAGCGTAAGGGAGTCGACGACGTAGTGCCCGCCGCTCCGCGCGACGTTGCCGAGGGTCTGCAGGGTTAACCCACTTGCCGTGAGCGTGTTGGCACGGAGTTGAAGGACACCGCCAGAACCGATCAACACCTGGCGGGCGGTGGTGTCGCCGCCGATGTCGAGCGTGGCGGGGGCATTGGCACCGTTGCGGCCGGCGACTTGCACGGAACCGAGGATTGTTCCCGCAGCAGTGCTGACAACGCCACCGTTCATGAGGTAGCTCTGAGATCCTGGCCCCGCGAACGAGTCACCAGCGATGAGCGTGAGCGAGGCATCGTTAACGTCGAAGGCCAGCGCCGAGATCGTTTGCGTGGTGCGGGAGATCGAGCCGGCGGAGGAAACGCCGAGTCGGTCGCTGAGCGTGAGGTTCCGGTCGAGGGTGTAGGTGCTCCCCTCCGAGACGGAGAGGTTGTTCGTGATCGTACCTCCGGCGACGGTGGTCGCCGTGGCATGATCTTGGAGGCGGAAGCTGCCTGCGGTGAAGCCATGGCCGGCAGGCGTGAACGACGATGACGCTCCACGGAGCGTGAGGTGTTCGACCGAGAGATCCTGACCGAGCGTGAGGCTACCCCCGTTCGCGATGAGCGCTTCCGTCGTCAGGCTGTCGCCGGGACCGTACGTAACCGCGGCACCGTCACGGATACCGAGATATCCACTCGTGACCGCGAAATGACCGCCGTTCTGCGCGAGGGCTCCTGCGCCGGAAAGGACGATCGAACGTGCGGAAAGCGTCCCTGAAACGAGATTGATGATGCCAGCGTCGGAGGCCATCATGTCGTACACTGCCGTCGCGTTCCCGTTGACGTTCAGCGTGGAGCGAGCATTGGAGGGGTTTACACCGCGCACGTCAAAGCCTGCGCCGAGTGACCATCCTGCCGCGCCGGCCGCGGTGTTGACGATGCCACCGTGAGAGATCTCATTGTAGGAAGAGCCGACGCCTAACGTGTCGCCGGCGAGGAGATTGAGCGTCGCGTTGTTGACGGCCACTGTTGTCAGGGACATGGTCTGGTTTGTGCGGAGGATCGACGCTCCGCTGGAGAGGCCGAGTTGGTACGTGCTCAAATTCTGCGCGAGCGTCAACTGGGCGGCATTCGACAGATACAAATACGAACCGACGCTATCACCTGCGTTGAACGTGAGCGAGCTCGCGCTCAGGTCCAACTGAGATGCCGCGTAGTGGCCTCCGGCCTGATTGACGGTAGCCCCGTTGAGCGTCAGGGAATAGCTCGACGCGAGGGTTCCGGAGTTCAGATTAAGCACGCCGTTGATGACCTGTGTCCAATAATTCGTGACGTCGGCATTGGCGTTGAACACGCCCTTGTCGGAGACCGTGATGAGGTACGGCGACACCGACAGCGGCGCGTCCGCGGTGTAGGTTGAGGGGCTGCCCCCGGCACTCGTGCCGGAGACCGTGAGCGAGCTGTAGCTCGCTGAAGTGCTGTTCGACTGCACGTCACCACCGGTGACGGAGATATCTTGGGCGACCCCGCCCCGGCCGGGCATCGCGGCGATGGCGAGGCCGATACAGGCCGTGGCGACGGCACCGGTGCTCCGGCGAAGCCACAGGCGGATGCCGATGGATAGCTGCGCGTTCATCGATCAATTCCTTTCGGGTGCAGAACCACTCGGGTGCAGAATCACGTGCCCTCGATCCTTCCGACGACGTTCCCGGAGAACGTCGCACGAATCTGGGCCGCGTTCCTTGGGATCAAAACAGGAGGGTTCACGCGGTGGCGAATGGCCCTCCTAAACGTCCAGACGGAATCGGCGCCGGAAACTGGACAATGAATTTCGTGACTGGTGAAATCAACGGATGCATGCCTTCGACAGCGCTCCAGGGCGGACCTCCCCGAGGAGTCCGCTAGCGCCTAGCGTCATCTGAAGGGAGACCGCCGATCGTGTCTCTGCCGCGCTAGACGGAAGCCGTCTCCTCCTTGAGACACCTTTTTTTCGTTCACAAAAAAAGCGTGTCGCGGGCGTCGACCTTCCTTCCCGGGGGTGGTGTCGTCCCCCACGGCGGAATAGACTCGGCGCGTCCTGAATGCCCCCGCCAGGGAACGTGTCCCGATGGCCAATTCAATGCCGCAGTCGGTGGACAAGCACGACCAGGAAGGCCGCGACCTCCTCGCCGCCGCCCGGATCGGATCGGTCGAGGCTTTGAGCGCGCTCTTTGAGTCGATGCGCGGCCATCTTCGACTGGCAGCGATGCGGGAGTTGCCCCGGTCGATCCGGGGAGCGGTCAGCGCTTCAGACCTCGTCCAGGAGGCGATGGCCACCGCGCACGCGAGCTTCCAATCGTTCCGCGGCGCCTCGCCGGCGGAGTTCTTCGGATGGATGCGCACGATCCTCGCCCATGCGGCGATCGACCGGCTCCGTTACGAGAAGGCCGCCCGTCGCGACCCGGGCTGCCCGAAGATCGCGATCGACATGGTCGGATCGAACCACGGCGCGATGGCGGATGAGATCCACGAGCGGCCCGAATCGGTTGCCATCCGCGGCGAGGACGCGAGACTCGTCGAGGAGGCGCTTGCCACCCTGCCGGCCGATCTGCGGCGTGTCCTGTGGCTGCGTCACTGGGAGGGAAAATCTTTTGACGCGATCGCCACCGATCTCGGCCGCTCCGAGATGGCGATCCGCAAGGCGTGGTGCCGCGGTTTCGAACGCCTCGAACGCGCGATCCGCGATCGGGCGTCGCCCCATTTGGGCCCGGGAAGCGGAGAGTGACCGATGCCGAAGACGCCGCTTCCGGACCACGACACTCCCCCCGACCCGCGCACGGAGCTTCTCGCCGACCTCGATGCCCGGATCGGTGAGCCTTCCCGCCCCGACGCGCCAGGCTCTCCCGTGGCGGCCGGCGACGGCTCGGGCGGCTCGGGCGGACTGTTTGTCCGTCCGGAGCAGGTCGATCTTGTTCTCCGCCTCCACCAGATCGGCGCCGCCTGGCGCGAGCGCGTCGGGAACGACACCGGCGTGGTGCCGACGCGCATCGACCGCTTCGAGATCGTGGAGGAGGTGGGCCAAGGGGGATTCGCCACCGTCTACGAGGCGACCGACACGCTCCTCGGCCGCCGCGTGGCGCTCAAAGTCGCCCACCCCGAGGCGGTCGTGTCGCCGGGGCTGCGACGCCGTTTTCTCCGAGAAGCGGAGCTCGCTTCCAAGATCTCCCACCCGAATCTGGTGACGATCCACGACATCGGCGAGAGCGATGGCGTCACCTTCATCGCCGAGGAGTTCTGCAACGGCGGGACGCTCGGCGCATGGCTCGATCGCCACCCCGGCCCGGTGCCGCCGCGACTGGCCGCAGCGATCGTTCAAGCGCTCGCCGAGGGGCTCGACGCCGCCCACGAGCAGGCGATCGTCCACCGCGACATCAAGCCGTCGAATGTTCTGCTCACTCGCTCCTTCGACGGCGGCGTGGTCCCCGAGGATGGCCGGTCGGATCGCGGTGCAGCGGAGTCGGGATG
>CAMBFA010000271.1 GCA_945865325.1 Candidatus Kuenenia stuttgartensis | reverse complement strand
GAGGCGGCGATCGCAGAGTTCAAGCGGCAGTGGGCGGCCCGGGAATCAGGGGCCAAGGGGGCGAAGGTCGCCGCCGCCCGCTGAACCCCGTTACCTCGGCACGCGCTTGAGCGCAAGAACCACAGGACAAAACTCATGGCCAAGGCCAGGGCACTCGACCGCCGGCGGAAGTCGGTGAAGAATATCCGCAAGATCACGCGGACGATGGAGCTGATCGCCACTGCCCGATTCAAGAAGGCGATGGATCGCTCCGTCGCCTCACGCGACTACACGCTTCGCTTGGCCAAGATCCTCGCAAACATCGCGGCGGCCACCGCCGGTGGCGCTGGCGCCGGCTCGGCGCTCGGCTTCTCCCATCCGCTCCTCGAGGTCCGTCCGACGAAGCGCACGGCGGTGCTTATCCTCACCGGCAACCGCGGACTATGTGGCGGCTACAACTCCAATGTCGTTCGTCAGGCCCAAGCGATCCTCGGCCAGTGGCGGAGCGAGAAGGTGGGATTGCACACGGCCGTGTCTGGGAAGCGGGGGATCTCGGCGCTCAAGTTCCGCGGTGTCGAGATCGACGAGCGCTATCTCCAATTCGAGGACAAGCCGGAGTTCGATCAGGTGGCCCCGATCGGCCGCGCCTACCTTGAGGAGTATTCCGCAGGGAGAATCGATCGACTCGATGTCGTCTACACCCGCTTCGACAGCATCGCCCGCCAGGCTACCGTGACGGAGATGCTTCTCCCCCTCAAGCCCCCGGAAGCGCCCTCTGGCGCTGCCTCTGGCGCTGCCTCTGGCGCTGCCTCTGGGGCTGCCTCTGGGGCTGCCCGTGAAGCGGCTGCCACCGGCGGACTCGCCAGCGACGACTACGACTTTTATCCCTCGGCCCAGAGCATCCTCGAGGAGATCCTCCCGGCCAGCTTCATGGCCCGGCTCTTCAAGTGCTTCCTTGATTCCGCCGTCAGTGAACAGGTGGCGCGGATGGTGGCGATGAAGGCGGCCAGCGAGAATGCCGGCGGGCTGATCAAGGATCTCTCGCGGCGTTACAACCGCGCCCGTCAGTCGCAGATCACCGGCGAAATCATGGAGATCCTCGGCGGCGTCGAGGCGCTGAAGAAGTGACCGCTCACCCGGCACCGCCTTCACTTCCAACACACCAACCAGCCAACAAGTCTCCAGCCAACCACATTCCCGGACACCTCCGGACACACGGTTCCTAAAGCAGCAAAGGCACGTCACGACGCATGGCAACGGCAACAAAGAAGCACGGCGGCAAGGTCGGTCATGTCACCCAGGTTATCGGGTCGACGTTCGATGCGGAGTTCCCCGAGGACTCGATCCCGGCGATCTACAACGCCGTCAAGATCGACCATGAGTCGAAGGGGGTGTCCGTCCACCTCATCGGGGAAGTCCAGCAGCATCTCGGCGGAGGCAAGGTGCGCTGCGTCGCCCTTGGCAGCACCGACGGCATGGTCCGCGGCGGCACCTGCATCGATACCGGCGCTCCCCTCTCCGTGCCGGTCGGCAAGGAAACCCTCGGCCGCGTCTTCAATCTCGCTGGCGAGCCGATCGACAACCGTGGCCCTGTCAACACGAAGGAGCGCTGGCCGATCCACCGCGATCCGCCCCCGATCACCGATCTCTCCACGAAGACCGAGCTGTTCGAGACTGGCATCAAGGTGATCGATCTCCTCACGCCGTTCGTCCGCGGTGGCAAGGCCGGCCTCTTCGGCGGTGCCGGCCTCGGCAAGACGGTCATCCTCACCGAGCTCATCGCCCGTATCGCCAGTGCCCACGGTGGCTCCTCGGTGTTTGCCGGTGTCGGCGAGCGGACCCGCGAGGGGACCGACCTGTGGCTGGAGATGCAGGAAGCAAAGATCGGCGACACCGGCCGCAGCGTCATCGAGCAGACGTGCATGGTCTTCGGCCAGATGAACGAGCCGCCGGGAGCCCGTCTCCGTGTGGCCCTCTCCGCGCTGACGATGGCCGAATATTTCCGCGATACGACCGGTACCGACACGCTCCTCTTTGTCGACAACATCTTCCGCTTCTCCCAGGCGGGGAGTGAGGTCAGCGCCCTGCTCGGCCGGATGCCGAGTGCGGTCGGCTACCAGCCGACGCTGGCCACGGAGATGGGCGCCCTTCAGGAGCGGATTGCCTCGACGTCGAAGGGGGCGATCACGTCGGTGCAGGCGGTCTACGTGCCGGCCGACGATCCGACCGATCCCGCCCCGGCAACGGCGTTCGGCAATCTCGACGCGTTTCTCTATCTGGAGCGTTCGATCTCGGAGAAGGGCATCTATCCGGCCGTCGATCCGCTCGCTTCGTCGAGCCGCATCCTCGATCCGCAGTATGTCGGCGAGCGCCATTACAAGATCGCCCGCCGCGTCCAGCGGACCCTCCAGCGCTACCGCGAGCTCCAGGACATCATCGCCATCCTCGGTGTCGACGAGCTCTCGGAAGAGGACAAACTCGTCGTCCACCGTGCCCGGCGGATGGAGCGGTTTCTCTCGCAGCCGTTCCTCGTGGCCGAGGTGTTCACTGGCAAGCCGGGTGAGATCACGAGCCTGGCCGACACGATCCGCTCCTTCGAGGAAATCGCCGACGGCAAGTGGGATCACCTCCCCGAGCCGGCATTCATGTACGTCGGCTCGATCGAGCAGGCCGAGGAACAGGCCAAAAAGCTCGCCGCCAAGAAATGATTTCCTCCCCGACCGCGAGACGCTCCGACCGGCACCGGCCGCTCGGCGACACGTGGCTCCCCGTGAAATCCCAGCAGGACTGACGTGATGGCTGAATCGAAGCGTGGTGGCGAGACCGGCGTCCGCTGCGTGATCACGACCCCCGAGGCGACCGTGCTCGACACCCGGGCTGAGTTCATCTCGGTGCCGCTGTTTGACGGCCAACGCGGAATCGGCCGGGGGCATGCCCCGTTTGTCGGCCGCCTTGGAGCCGGCGAGGTGCGGATCACGGGGGAGCGTGGTGGTGCCGCCGGGGCCCTGCGGAGGACGTTCATCGATGGGGGCTTCGTCGAGGTCGGTCACGATGAGGTGACGATCATCACACAACGATCAATCCCTGCCGAGAAGCTCGACGCCGCAGCGGCCCGGTCTGATCTCGAGAAGCTCAAAGCCACCCCGTCGCACGGGGATGAGGCGATCGCGGTTCGGATGCGGAACGAGGAAGCGGCTCGAGCCCTCCTTCGGGCAGCCGAGCGGAAGGGGTGAGCCGATGCCGGCGACGTGGCCCAGATTCAAGGCCCCGTCGCACGGGCCGACCCTGAACGAGCCGAAAGCGGCCCCTCCTCAGTCGGCCGTCGGCGCGGTCCCTACTCACCGGCCGGGGACCGGACACCGGCTCGCTGGGCTCGCGGTGGCGCTGGCTTTCCTCGCACGGTGGGCCGCGGCGGCCTCTGCCGAGCCGACGGTGGCGTTTGTCGGCGGGATGGTGATGCCGGTTACCTCCGCGCCGATCCCGGCAGGGACGGTCGTCGTCGCGGACGGACGGATCGTCGCCGTCGGGCCGGCGGCAACGACGGCCGTGCCGGAGGGGGCCGAGCGGATCGATGTCACGGGGAAGGTGCTGATTCCGGGGCTCGTCGACACCCACAGCCACATCGGCGGCGGCAGCGGTGGCGACTCGAGCGGCCCCGTTCAGCCCGACGTGCGGATCCTCGACTCGATCAATCCCCGTGACTCCGGGTTCCGCAAGGCCCGGGCGGGCGGCCTGACGACGCTCAACATCATGCCCGGCTCCGGGCTCCTCGTCTCCGGGCAGACGGTCTATGTCAAGCTCCGCCGGGTCGACACGATGGATGGCTTGCTCCAACGCGATGCCGCGGGGAACGCGCTGGTCGGTCTGAAGATGGCCAACGGAACGAACTCCCAGCGTGATCCGCCGTTTCCCGGCACCCGTGGAAAATCGGCGGCGATCGTCCGGCAGAAGTTCACCGCCGCCCGCGAATACCAGCGGAAACTCGCCGACGCAGACGTCACAAAGCGCCCCGCGCGCGATCTCGAACTCGAATCGCTCGTCGAATGCTTGGAAGGGCGGCGCATCGTCCACCACCACACCCACCGGGCCGACGACATCCTCACGGTGCTGCGACTGCGGGAGGAGTTCGGCTTCCGGGTCGTGCTCCACCATGTCAGCGAGGCCTGGAAGGTGCCGGGAGACTTGGCCCGGGCCGCTGTCCCCTGTTCGGTGATCGTGATCGACAGCCCCGGCGGGAAGATTGAGGCGATGGACATGTCGCTGGCCACCGGGGCAGTCCTCGAGGCGGCCGGGGTGCCCTGTGCCTTCCACACCGACGATCCGGTCACCGATTCCCGTCTCTTCCTCCGCACC
>CAMBFA010000270.1 GCA_945865325.1 Candidatus Kuenenia stuttgartensis | reverse complement strand
CGGCCACGGCCGCCCGGATCGCCTCCTACGAGCTTGCCCACTCGATGCAGCAGAGCGTGCCGCGGGTCGTCGACTTCGCTGATGAGACGGAGGAGACGAAGCGGCTCTATGGCCTCGATCTCCCCCACTGCCGCGACTTCGGCATGCAGCTGCTCGCGGCGCGCCGGTTCGTGGAGCGCGGTGTCCGCTTCATCCAGATTCAGCATGGCGGCGGCGGCGCCGGCGCCTGGGACGCCCACGGCGGCCTCAAGGCCAATCATTCGAATCTCGCGCTGGCCGTCGATCAGCCGATCGGCGGGCTCCTCGAGGATCTCGCCCGCCGTGGGCTCCTCGACGAGACGATCGTGCTGTTTGCCTCCGAGTTCGGCAGGACTCCCGGCACGCAAGGCTCCGACGGCCGCGATCACCATCCCTTCGCGTTTTCGGTGTGGATGGCCGGCGGCGGCATCAAGGGGGGCGTTGTCCACGGCGCCACCGACGAGCTCGGCTTCCACGCCGTCGAGGATCGCCACTACGTCACCGACATCCACGCCACGATTCTCAAACAGCTCGGCCTCGATTCCCACAAGCTCGAGATCCCAGGCCGCAAGCGCCTCGCCATCGATCATGGCACGCCGATCGACGCGATCCTGGGGTGAGGGGCCAGCCCGATCACCAGGGCTGCACAAAAAAAACTGAGGGAGCGCGCTAGCCACCGCATCCATCAGCATTTGGTCGCAGCGACGTATTGGCCTCACCGGCAACCAAGGCGAGGAGGTCATTTTCCAGGGAATCCGATGGCAGTCGGGTCGCTCGCTCGAGGTCCTTCAAAGAACAATGTGTATTGCGATGGCGTTCCGGGCCACTCCTCCTCGAGTGCAAATCCCTCTAACTGGTCGAGATAGCCATTGGCAACGAAAAGGACAAACTCGGCACCTCGAACAAGCCCCGGGATGTCTCCGGCGACATGCGTGATCCGAATCTGTTGGTCGCCGGTCAGCGCGGGAGGCAAGGTCCGACTCGGTTCAAGCGTTGTCAAGAATCCACAGCCAGTTGATTCCCGCTCGATTACTGCGCACTTCGGAAGTTGGGCACGAAGCGCCGCGAGGACAGAATGGTCACCTTCGAGCAGTTTCCGCAGCACATCATGCTCGAACGGAGTCAATCGGGTATCCGAGTCGTTCATCGCCAGGCACTCCCAACCCTGAAGACACCTCCGACAACGACGCCTCTGACAGTCACTTCAGTGCCGTAGATCGTAACCGCGCCCTCAAAGACTCCTGGCCGAATCTCCTTGAGCCCACCGACGCCGAAGGCCGCCTGCGCCCCGCGCTCCATCGCGTCGAATGCTGCGTCCTCCGATCCTGCTGAAGTGACCATGTCTGCAAGGCGGTGTCGGTGGTTTCCGAAGATATAGTGGAGTTTATTGCGAGTCTCCTGATTGGCGACGCGTCGCGCCAGATCGACGGCATCATCCCCCTTGGTGATGAACCACCAAAACCCGGCAACGACCGGGGCACCTTCGATGACCGCAATCACTCCGACTTCCTTCAGAACCCCGTTGACGCGTCCGCCGACTTGGCCAAACGCTTGCTTGGCATTGCCTCCCTCGACCCGTGGCCCATAACCCCACAACTTCCCCGTCTTCGGATCAAGAGCGAACGCCAGCGGATCGTCATCGGCCGCTCCGGAGGACTTCGGAGGTCGTTCCGATGCATCGGCAACTCCTGGTGCCTCCAGCCCATCCGGCGGTAGCAGACCGATCTCCTGCCAGACTTGATATTCCCAGCCGGGAAGCAGACCACCCGGCGCCCAGGGATCGACATCCGGGGCGAAACCCCCAGAGGCTCCGGGTGCGCCGACCGGCACGACCTGAAAGCTGCCGCCGGTGCCATGCTGCACCGCCGAGGCGATCGTCGGGCCCGCCTGGGCACCGGTGAGCACCAGCGGCGTCACCTGAAAGGAAACCGCCAGAGTGCCGATCCCCACCGCATCGGGGCGGGCTGGCTCCGCCAGAACGATCTCCGCAGCCCGGTCGCCTCCCGTCGGTGGCGGAACGGTTGCGGCCAGGGGCGGAGCGAATCCGCCGGTCAGTCCAGCAAGCAGCGCTCGGGGCTCAAGCTGTTCAACGCTTGAAAGCTGTGTGTGTGTGTATGTGTGTGTTTGTGTGGCGGCAGCGACGCAACCAAGAACCGGTCTTCATAGCGTTCTTCCTCGTGGTTCCCGGCGACTGGGGCAGACTGGCAGCGTCGAAATCCAAGTCTCTCCAGCGGAGGCTACGAAAGCCCTCCAGGGCTGTCAACGATTCGGTAGCCTCGCCATTGAACCGAACAGGTGCCGGACCGCCGCCCGGCTACGACAGAATCTCGCCGGCCCACAGGTCCCGGAAGAACTGGCGCCAGGGGACGATCCGGATGCCGTCGACGACGCGTTCGGCGGCCTCGTTACAGACCACGATCGCCAGCCGGGGGCGGTGCGTCTCGCCGAACAGCCGCAGCCCCCGCAGGTCGCGGTCGTCCACTCGGCTCGTCCCCTTCACCTCGATGGCGACCTCACCGTCCCCGAGGATGAAATCGACTTCGGCCCCCGCCTTCGTCCGCCAGAAATGGATGTCGTAGGCGAGCTCCGAATACGAGGCATGGGCCACGAGCTCCATGAGAACGAGATGTTCGAAGGCTCGTCCGAAGAGATCGCCGCGCGGCTCCACGATCCGTCGCTTGGCAACCGCTCCGGCGACCCCCACGTCAAACAGATAGAACTTCGGCGCCTTGCTGATCACCTGCCGTTCCTGTCGCTTCTTGTACGGGAGGACGAGCCGCCCCAGAAGCGTGTCGCAGAGGATCTGGAAATATTCCTTGACGGTCTTCGCATCGACGCCACAGTCGCGGGCGATGTTGGCATGGTTGATCAGCTCGCCATGGCAATAGCCCAACGCCTCGAAGAACCGGGAGAATGCCGGTACGTTGCGCGTCAGCCCCTCGTCGAAGACCTCCTCCTTGAGATAGTCGCGGACATAGGCCTCGAGTGACTTCCGCGGATTGACGGAAAGGTAGTGGGAGGGGATGAGGCCGTTGTTGAGCGCCCGCAGCAGATCCATCTCTCCTTCCCCCCCTTCCCCCCCTTCCCGCTCGTCCCCCTCGTCCGCGCGGGGAAACTCGGCGGAGACCAGCGGCAACATCTCGGAGCGCCAGGCCCGACCTCCGAGCAGGTTTGCCCGGCCACGCTTGAGCTTGCGGGCACTCGATCCGCACAGCACGAAGCGGAGCCCATGCCCTTCGATGAGCCCGTGCACCTCGTCGAGGAGGGCCGGCACCTTCTGCACCTCATCGAGGATGACCGGAAGCGCGAGCTCCGCAGGGGAGCGGGCCAGGAGTTGCTCGCGGAGGAGGGCCGGCCGCGTTGTGAAGGCGATCAGCAGATCGGTGCGGAGGAAATCGAAGGAGAGGCTGCCGGGAAAAGCCTGCCGCAGAAACGTCGACTTGCCGGTCTTGCGGGCCCCCCACAAAAACGCCGACTGGCGCTCGGGAAGGACGATCGAGAGACGCCGCTGAAATGCTTCCATTCGGGACAACACTCCTGTTTAGTGCCACCAGAATGGATCATACTCCCGTTTGGTTAGGAAAAAAAGGTGCCAGCCACCAAATCTGGGTAATCCACGCTCCAGTGATTGCCCATCATCCCCAGATTTGGTGGCTGGCACCTTTTTCGGGGTCGAGGAGGAGCGACCGGGTCGATGTGTCGCCGACAAGCCGCACGTGAATGCGTTCTCGAGGGGTACCCTCGGCGCTGGGCTCGATCGCCGGCTCGTAGGTTCCCCCGTCGATCCGCTGGGCGAAGCCCCGCCCCCCGGAGACTTCCCCCGCCACATGATCGAGCCAGGCGAGCCGGTGGGGCGCGATCTCCACGGCCGTCACGGCCGGGCCGCCCGGCGCGGGGATCTCGGCGAGCCGCCAGGTAACGCAGGATGCCCCTGCTTCAAGGAGGAGATCGAAGTGCCGCCCGGCGGGGTCGTCGGGGGCACCGGTGTGCTCGAGGAGAATGAATCGCGGCATCGCGGCAGACTCCCTCGGGGCAGGCGGCTCGTCGAATCGCGGCCCCCCGACCATCAATACTCGTCGCTATCCCCGCCGGCGTCGCCCGGCAGGACCAGCGGCTTCGGCTTGTGGCGGACGGTACGCGATAGATTCTCCTCGCGGAGGCGTTCGACCGCCGCTTCGAGGCTCATGGCGCCGAGATCGCCGTCGAGCCGGTCGCGGAGGCTCACCGTTCCGGCCGCCTCGTCGCGCGGCCCACAGACGACCATCATCGGGATCAGATCGAGCTGCGCGGTGCGGATCTTCGCCCCGAGCTTCTCCGGCGCCGC
>CAMBFA010000269.1 GCA_945865325.1 Candidatus Kuenenia stuttgartensis | reverse complement strand
TCCGCTGGAGACCCTCGAAGTCCTCCGCGAGAAAGACCGGGCCCTGAAGGCGGGGCTGATGACCCTCGAGCAGAACATCTCGACCCCGAAGGGGGATTGAGGTCTGAGTGTGGGCACCGTCCCGGTGGAGAACGTCGTGACAGCCCATGGTTGACCTCATCGGCGACATCCACGGCCACGCGGGTGCCCTCCGGCAGCTCCTCGGAAAGCTGGGCTACACACCCCACGCAGGCGTCTACCGCCATCCTGCCCGCCAGGCGGTCTTCCTCGGCGACTTCATCGACCGTGGGCCGGAGATCCGGGAGACCCTGGCGATCGTCCGGTGCATGATCGACTCCGGAGCGGCGCTCGGGGTGATGGGTAACCACGAGCTCAACGCGCTGGCCTTCCATACTCCAGACCCCCGCCATCCCGGCACGTATCTCCGACCACACAACGAGTCAAACTCGCGACAGCACGCCGAGACGATGCGGCAGGTTCCCGCGGGCGACCTTTCGTCGTACCTCGACTGGTTCCGGACCCTGCCGATGTGGCTCGATCTCGGTGGCCTCCGTGTCGTCCATGCCTGCTGGGACGAGACGTGCATGGCGAAGATCGACGGCCCGGTCACCGACGCCTTCCTCCAGGCCGCCTGCGTGCCGGGCGGCAGCCTGATCGCTCCGGTCGAGTCGCTTCTCAAGGGAAAAGAACTGCCTCTCCCCCCGGGCCTGTCGTTCCGCGACAAAGACGGCCACCAGCGCGACACCACACGGGTGAAGTGGTACGAGCCTCCGGACGGGCACACCCTCCGCACCTACGCCTTGGCGAGCGAGGCGATTGCGTCAGACGCGCCGCTGCCTGCCGATGTCGTGCGTGCCGCCGTCCCCTATCCGGAGGACGCCCGGCCCGTGTTCGTCGGGCACTACTGGCTCAGCGGCCCGAGGCCGACACTCCTCCGCCACAACGTGGCCTGCCTCGACTGGAGCGTCGCGAAGGGTGGGTTTCTGTGCGCTTATCGCTGGGACGGCGAGCAGGTGTTGGACGAGGAACGCTTCGTCTGGTGCGATTGACCCGAGCGGTCTTCGGCCGACCGACGAAGGTCGCATGGGAACGCGTCGCCAGCCGTGTTCGATCACCCCTCGTTCGCGCGGGCGTGCTGCCGGCGGTAGCGCGTCGGGCTGACGCCGAAGGTTTTCTTGAATTGCTTCGAGAATTGATAGATGTCGGGATACCCGACCATGCACGCGATCTGGCCCGGTCGCACCGTGACGTCGTAGAGGAGCCGCTCGGCGAGTGACATCCGTTTGCGGACAACATACCGGCTGATCGTCGTGCCGAAGTAGCGGCGGAACTGGTGGCACAGATGGCTGCGTGACATGCCGGCGATCGTGGCCAGGTCGTCAAGCACCGGCAGCACCGCGACGTGCTCGTCGAGATGAGCCCGGACGGCGAGGATCGCCGCGGGGATCCGGTGCTGCGGATCTCGGGTCTGGAGGGACCGGGCTACCGATCGGGCCCAGTTTTGAAAGTGGTTCCCGAGGATGATCCGATCGGGTACCTCGTGAGCGGTCATTTCCTCCATCATCGACTCGAGGGTCGCCACGACGAGGGCATCGTCCTCGAGCACGATCGGCGTCCCCACCGGCAGCCGGTTCTCGTCGACCTGCGCTGCCACCCAGCTCCCCTCAACGTGCATCCAGGAATGAGGCTCGACGTTCGCCACCGTGCCGAAGCTGTAGAACTGCTCCGCCCCAGGGGGCCAGAGGACGAGCGTGTTGGCCCCCACCGACGGCTCGGCTTCCCCGCGACGCAGCCGCGCGGGACGGTGGAAGAACATGATCAGCCAGTCACCCGTGCCGATTGGCCGATGAACGTCGGCGTTGAACATCGGCTCGCGGATACCGATGCCGCGGACATTGAACACCGCCCCGGCATCGAGCTCGTTGCCGAACCATTGCCGCTTCCAGCCCGGGTCGTCCCCCTGCGGCAGCGTCCGCCACATGACGAACCCCGGCGGTGTCGCCAGCGACTGCGGCATGATCGCTTTTCACCCCCGGAAGATTCGGCTCGCCCCGCGCCCCGCAGAGCGCTCCGTCGCCCTCCGCCAGCGGCCGCAATCTATCACAAATGCACAGCATCCTGTTCCATTGTGCCGCTGAATCCCACGGCTACGATTGGAAACGTTGCCAAATCCAGGGGGAATCGATGCCGTCGCCCTGACGCCGTTGCCGAGCGACGGCCACCCGCAATGCACGAACAATCGCCAGCAACGAGGAGCCGGAACGTTGAGCCGATGGATCGCCAAGGTCTCGCGCCCGCAACCGACCGTGCCGCTCGTGGTTGGACTGATGGTCCTCTGGACCGCGGCGCTGCCCGCGGCGGAGCCCACCGCGGCCGCTGCACCGATCACGCTGGCGTCGCTCCTGGGCGACCTGATCGACGTCGATTCGATCGCCCGCTGGCCCTCCCCCGCGTATTCCTGTCGTCAGGCAAGCAGTTACGACCGGGCGAAGATCGCCCCCGACAAGCCGGGATGGTTCGCAAACAACGACAACACCAACTTCCTCCGAACCGATTCGATCGACGGCCGCACCGAGCAGGTGATGCTCGACGAGCCAGGCCCTGGCACGCTCGTCCGCTTCTGGCTCACCGCCGGGGGTGGGAAGAAGGGGGTGTTGCGGATCTATCTCGACGGCGCCACCGAGCCATCCCTCACGTTCCGGGCCTTCGATCTCATGCAAGGGGATCTCGATCTCCCCCCGCCCCTCCTCCAGCCCCATCCCGGCTACTCGCCGACCGGCGGGGGCAACAACCTCTGGCTCCCGATCCCCTACGCCAAACATTGCAAGGTGACCTGGGAAGAGCGGAGCGCCGGGCAGCGCTACTACCAGATCAACTACCGCACCTACCCTCCCGCCACCTCCGTCGAGACCTTCACGCGGGCCGCGCTCGATGCCGCGCGGGATCGGCTCGGCGCGGTCCGTCGGCAACTCGAATCGCCACCGGGATTCACGCCGGGCACAATTCGTTCCCTCAACGAGTCGATCCCGCCGGGAGGAAGAGTGACGCTCGAACTGCCCCCAGGCCCGGCGGCGGTGAGGGGGCTCGAACTGCGTCTCACTCCGGCGCTCGAGGCCGACCCGGAACGGGCCCTCCGTTCGGTGATCGTGCGGATGGCGTTCGACGGCGGCGAAACGGTGTGGTGTCCGGCCCCCGACTTTTTCGGGACCGCGATCGGCATCAACGAACTGCGCAGCTTCTTCCGCACCGTCGGCCGCGACGGCACGATGTCATGTCGGTGGCCGATGCCTTACGAGAAGTCCGCCCGCATCACCCTCGAGAACCTGGGCGACCAGGCCGTCGGCATCACGCTCCACGCCACCGTCTCCCCATGGCGATGGGACGAAAGCTCGATGCACTTTCACACCGCATGGCACCAGCAGTCGGGGCTGACGACGCCGCCACCGAGCGACTGGAACTTTCTTCGCCTCACCGGCCGCGGTGTCTATGTCGGCGATTCGCTGGCGCTGTTCAATCCGGTCGCCACCTGGTACGGGGAGGGGGATGAAAAAATCTTCGTCGATGGCGAGGCCTTCCCGTCGCATCTGGGGACCGGTACGGAGGATTACTACGGCTACTCCTATGCCCCGCAGGGAATCATCCAGACCCCTTTCGGCGGGCAGGTGCGAATCGACGAGCCGATGACGCAGGGCTGGAACGTCATGAGCCGCACCCGGCACCTCGACGCCATCCCGTTTCACACGTCGCTCGACTTCGATCTCGAACTGATCGCCTGGAAGCCGACGGATCTGACCTCCGCAGCGACGACCCACTGGTATGCCTTCCCGGGCGTGACCACCAACCGTGCTCCACTCCCCGATCAGGCCGTGCTACCGATCCCCACGCTCGCCGGGGCGAAGGCAGCGGCGCTGGCGAAGATCCGTCGCAAGCCGGGGGCCCGGGAGTGCGAATCGCTCGAGTTCGTTGCCTCCTCGGGGGACTTTCGTGTCTTTGCCCAGGAGATGAGCCCTTGGGACGCCACGCGCTGGAGCGGCGGCGAACATCTCACGGTCATGGCCCGACAGAAGGGCGACTTCGTCGAACTCGCCGTACCGGCCGACGACGACAAGCCCCGGAGGCTTCTCCTCGATCTCACGAAGGCCCCCGACTTCGGCACGCTCGCCTTCGCGGTCAACGGCGTCGCGAGCGCTGCAACGTTCGACGCGTGGGCCGTGGAGGTCGAGCCCGGTGGTACCATCGACCTCGGCACGTTCTCCCCCCGCGACGGCCGTTTTCTGGTTCGCGCTGAGGTGACCGGCGCCAATCCGAGATCAGCCGGCGCCCGGTTCTTCTTCGGCCTCGATTGCCTCGTCATCGAACCGGCTCCCTAGCCGGCAGACCCTTGCGGCATCGCTCCCGCTTGCGCATCGCTCCTCCTCACGATGGATTCTTCGCCATGCCATCCTTCCGCCCGCTCTGCCGTTGGCTCTGCGCCGCCGGCGTGCTTCTCGCTCCCACTGAAGTGCCGGCAGCCGACCCACCGCGGGCCGACCTCGTCATCGCCGACTTCGACGGCGACTCCTACGGTGCGTGGATCG
>CAMBFA010000268.1 GCA_945865325.1 Candidatus Kuenenia stuttgartensis | reverse complement strand
GCGCGGGCGAGATCAGCCACGCTCACGCCGGCGATTGTGTGGCGGAGACCGCCGTGGGTGGAGGAATCGGAGAACGCGTTGGAGGCGGACGTGATCACGGAACGGCCTGGAGGTGGGGAAAGGTGGGAAGGTGGAAAGGGGGGAACGCGGTCGACGGGCCGCGGGCACGAATACGCGGAGTCAAGGGAGGGCTTCCCCCTTGCCTCCGCGCAGCGCAAGCACGTCTGGCCTTGGAATCAGCGGGCGCCGGCGGGCTCACGCTCAGCGGGGGCCCGCCGCGGTACGGCACGACCGCCTGGGCCACCGATCCCCTGTTGCTGCTGTTGGGCCATCGTGGCCGCAGCCTTGAGGGCGCCGGCACCGACCGACAGCCGGGTGACGAATCCACGGTCGATCGGATGCCCGGTGACCTTCACCGAGCCGGAGTCTTTGTCGGTCTCAACGAGGCTGCCTGCCTGCTCGGCGGCGGCCTCGGCTTGGGGGCCGACGCCCATCGAGGCGGCGTAGGTGAAGATCCGGTCGAGAGCCAGGGCGATCGCGGCCCCGGGCACGTCCGAATCGGCGACAGACCGGTTGGCCTTGCCGTTGGTCTCGAGAAGCGTCTCGAGGCGGGCCTTGACGTCGCCGCCATGGAGGAGAAATGCGTAGTCGGGGGTGACGGCGAGCGTCAGCTCGACCGCGGGGCCGACGATCCCAGAGGCCGGCGTGGCGGAGACGTCGATCGTCACGGTGTGGAGGTTCGCCTTCCCCACCTTGCCGCTGTCGAACTTCGCCTTCACCTCTTTCGGCAGCGTCGAGCCGGGGCCGAAGAGATCCTTGACCTGCTTCTCGAGCTTCGGGCCGTCGGCGATGTGGGCGCCGGCGGTAATCTGCGGAAGTTGGCCGGGGATACTCGTATCGACGGTGACAGCCGCATCGAGCCCGCCGGCATCGGCCATCGCGTCAACGAGCCCGCGCACGACCGTGGCCACAATCTTCATCGTCTTGTCGTCCCCCTGCGGAAGGGCGCCGTCGAGCATCGCCAGGATCTGCCGCCGCTGCGAATCATTGAGCGGCTGGACGGCATGGGCCGCCAGGGCCGGGAGGCCGCCGTCCTCGGTGGCCGCGGTTGCGACCGTCAGCGCCGACGTCGATGTCGCGGCCGGCCCGTCGACGGCGATCACCTTGTTCTCGAGGAACACCACGTTCTCCTTCGGGTCGAAGGCCATAGCGATCGTCATCGTCTCGATGCCGTTGAGGCTCGACAGCGCCGTCTTGAGCGCCTCGGCATCGACCGGCCGCCCCTGACTGGCTGACGCGGCTGCCATCTGCTGGATTCCGGCGGCGATCAGAGCGCGGAGCGATTCCGGCATCACTGCCGGGTGGGTCTCCATGGCGAGGGTGTAGTCGGCGACAAGAGGGGCGAGGAGCTTGGCGGGATCGGCGATGTCGAACTCCTGGCCACGCTGGCCGATCACCGCCCAGCCGTCCTGCTCACGGATCTCGATCTCTTGGCCACTGGGGAGCGTGAGCCGGCGGACGTCGCCATCGGTCTCGACCGGACCGGTGACCCCCTGGAGCGCGGCGAGAAGCTTCCCGAGATCCTTGACCGGCACCGCGGCATGGATGCCGATGTCGTCGTTGGCCGAGGTGACGATCAGTCCGAGGGGGCGCTTGACATCGAGGCCGGAGAGGCCCTTCCCCTGGGTGGAGAGAAGAAGGAGCGATTCGAGCATCCCCGCCAGACCGGGGTTGTCGACATGGGGGCCGACCCACAACAGTTGCTGCTTGAGGTCGCCGTAGCTGTCGATGGCGACGACGGCGAGCACCTTCCGGCCGGTGCCGGTCTGGGCCGCGGTGATCGCCGGCTGGAGAAGCACAAGGAGAGCGACGACAGCGGCGATCGGGCCGACCAGTCGACGGAAGGTTACACGGACCATGACTGAAGAGCCTTTCGTGGACGGACGGAGCGGGGCCATGACGAGTCTCCTAGCATAGCAGTCTGCCGGGGGGACCGGCACCGGATCGGCACGGCAAAAAGCTGCGGAATCGGGCTGGCCACGGTATTCTCTGGTGACGATGCCCGCGTCCCTGTCCACCTTCGAGCCGGCTTCACCGGCCACCCCGGTCTATCCCGTTTTCCCGCTGCCGGGGCGAACGTCGCGGTTCGTGGTCCGCCGCCGCCTCCTCCAGGGGGGGCTCTACTTCCTCACCGCCGTCACCACCTTCTCGGCCGGTGTGGTCGGCTGGGAGCCGCTCGTCCTCGGCGTCGATGCCGACGTGGCCGGTGGCCTGGCGGAGCATGGCCTGCGGGGGCTGGTCTACATGGTGGCGGTGCTCGCGGTGCTCACGGCCCACGAGGCGGGGCACTTCATCGCGGCGACGATCCACGGCATCCCGGCCACGCTCCCCTTCTTCCTCCCCGTGCCGGTGCTGCTGACGGGCACGCTCGGCGCCGTCATCGGCATGGAGGGATCGCGGGCGACCCGCCGCGAGCTCTTCGACATCGCCATCGCCGGGCCGCTGGCCGGGCTGGCGATCGCCATTCCGGCGCTCGTGGCGGGAATGGCCTGGGCCGAGCCCTCGGCGGAGAGCCTCTTCGGCCTGCCGCTGGCGGGGCACTGGCTGCTGGGGTGGTTGCGCCCCGACATCGCCGCGGGGACGATCCGCCCCAATGCCCTCTTCATGGCCGGCTGGGTGGGGCTGCTCGTGACGGGGCTGAACATGAGGCCGATGAGTCAGCTCGACGGCGGCCACGTGATCTACGCGCTCTTCGGCGAGCGGTCGAAGTGGCTGGCCCGCGGCGTGCTCCTGGCAGCTATTGCCGCGATCATCGTCACTGGGCGAACAAACTGGACGCTCATGGTGGTGCTCGTGACGCTCATCGGCATCGACCATCCGCCGGTCTACGACGAGGGGCCGCCGCTCGACCGGCGGCGGACGACGCTCGGGCTCCTCTCGCTGCTCATTCCGGTGCTGACCTTCATGCCGGAGCCGCTGCTGCTCGATTGAGGGAGCGGGCGTCATTCGGCGGTCGGCATCACGCGGCGCATGTACGCATCGAAGAGGGGAACGGTGAATGCCGTGTCCCCATGGGCAGGGCTGTAGACCATTCCCTTCTTGATGAGATTCGAACGAGTCGGACCAACGGATTCGACCTTCTTCGCCAGTTCCTCGGCGATGTCACCCGATCGATGGGGGCCCGGCCCGAGGGTGGCCATGGCCCTCAGGTACCGTTTCTCCGCTGGGGTGAGCCGATCGAGGCGGACGCGGAAAAAGCTGGCGTCGAGTTCGGCGAGCGCTCGATCCGTCGCAGCCACAACGTCCCCGAGTTGGACGGGGCTCTGTGTGGCCATGTTCCAGGAGTGCTTCCCCCATTCCTGGAGGAAATAGGGATAGCGATCGGTCTGCCGGAGGATCTCTTCGACCGCGTCGTCGCTGAAATTGATGTCGCACCGTTCCGCTGGTGCGATGATCGCTTGGCGGGCATCGATGCTTTCCAGCGGACCGATCGAACGAAATTCGAAGAGCCGTTCGGCGTAAGACTTCGCCTTCCCCATCTGTCCCACAAGCTGCGGCAACCCGGCGCCGATGAGCGTGACGGGAAGCTGTGATTGGGCGCAGCGATGGAGCGCCGCGATCAGCGCGGCAAGTTCGTCCTCCTCGACGTACTGCAACTCGTCGATGAAGAGGACGACCACGGTCCGCTTCTCCCTCGCCGCCTCGCCGATTGCCTGGAGCAGCGACGTGAGATCGGCGGAAAGGTCGCCGGTGTCGGCCACGCCGGGCTCGATGCCGAGGTCGAGTCCGAACTCGATGTCCTGGTACTTGAGCTTCATTCCCTGAACGAATCCCCCCAGCGCCCGCAGGGCGCGCTTGGCTCGATCGCCAGCAGCGGCCATGCGATCGAGCTTCAAAAGGGCCAGTCGGACTTGAGGCACGAGGATCGCTGGGAGCGACCGGCGCTCGGGAGCCTCGAGCATCACGGTGGGAATCCCTTTGGCTTCCGCGTCGAGGTGCATCCGGTTGAGGAGGACGGTCTTGCCGACGCCGCGAAGCCCTACAAGCATGATGCTCTTCGCAGACAACCCATTCCTCATCCGATCGAGGGCGATCGATGCCTCTTCGATGATCGCGTCGCGACCGGCGAGTTCGGGTGGCGGGTTGCCAGCCCCTGGGGCGAAAGGGTTTGTGCGTGGATCCATGAGAAAGGAAAATCCTTCGGCTGATCTATGCCGATCTTAGTTGTTTATTTGATGTTTTGATAAGTCATGGTAAGATCGCTCCGTTTGCCCGTCAAGGGAGCGGCGAGTCGGTTTTTTTCCGATGAACGTGGGGAAAAGGAGGCGCAAAATGCCCTCGAAGCAGTCCGCGAAACCAAAGCTCGTGAAGGAAAATCCGGTGGAGCGGGCTGAACCCCCGGTTCTTTCGGAGCGACGCTCGGGCCGCTCGGCCATTTCCTCCGGCCCGGCTCGGCCGTATGTGAAGATCGTCGAATGGAGCCCGGAGGATGCCTGCTTCGTGGGGAGCGCCCCGCCGCTGGTCGGCCGCTGCTGCCATGGCGACCGTGAAGAGGAAGTCTTCGCCGAGCTCTCGCAGATCGTGGAGGAGTGGCTCGCGATCCATGCGTCCGACGCGAAGGC
>CAMBFA010000267.1 GCA_945865325.1 Candidatus Kuenenia stuttgartensis | reverse complement strand
GGCCGCTAGTGGGATCACGCCGCTGTCGGCCTCGCCGGCCGCGAGGCGATTGACGCCGTCGTTGGCATTGGCCGCCGGTTCGTTCGCGAGCACCGGCCGGTCCTCCGGTCCGAAGCAGATCAGGTGGGTGACGTTCGGCGAGCAGGCGTACGTCAGCGTCACGCCGCTTTCGGGCCACTGGATCGTTGCCTGCCCATCGAAGCCGGCAAAGCAGGCATCGATCCGCCCGCTGCCGAGCTCCCGCGGCGTGGAGAAGTCGAGGTCTGCAGGCACCGGCTCCGGAGGGCCATCCGGGAGGCCATCGGCGTCGGTGTCGGGATGGATCCGCGGCGCGGTGAAGCCGAGCACGACCGGCTCGCCGTCGCGCGTGAGCCAGCGGCGGTAGTAGGGATGCCAGCCGAAACCGGCCGGCATGGTTGTCTTTCCCAAGTTCTCCAGCCGCAGAGTCTGCTCGACCTGATCACCGGAAAGTGTCATCCCGACGGTCGCGCGAACAGGCCAGGGCCAATTGAAGTCGGGAAACTCGGCGGAGTCAAAGGAGAGGACGAGGCTCGAAGGCGTCTGCTCAACGATCGTCCACGGCCGGGCGCGGACGTCGCCATGGATGGCGTGGTTCTTGGCGCCTGCGAGCTGATACTCGCGGCCGTCATACACGAAGCGCCCGTCGCGGATCCGGTTGGAATAGGGAAGCATGAGCCAGCTCGATCCCCGCGACCCGGGATCGGGCATGAGGTCGAGCCACCCCTCCCCGCGCTTCACACGCATCGCCAGCAGGCTCCCGCCGCGGGCCGGGCTGACGACGACAGAGAACCGCTCGGAGCGGAGCTGGACCGGCGCGACCTCCTCGGCATCTCCCCGTGGGGCGACGGAACACCCACCCCCGAGCACGATCACGGCCGCGAAGGCATGCCGGAGGATTCTCGAGGGGGAAGTCAACGTCACTCGAGCTTTTCCTTGTCCATCTCCAGCTGCAGATCGGGGATCCCCTTGTCGGTGACGATCACGTGCCAGGGCGACTTGGCTCCGATGAGATCGGCCTTCACCAGGCCGCCGCCGGGGGCGTCGAGCGGGATGCTGATCTGCACCGAGTAGTTCCCCGGCAGCATCCCCTTCGTCCCCTTGAAGGAATACATCTCGAACTTCCCGTCGGCATTGGTCGAGCCGATGAAACACTGGGCCGAGATGTCGTCGGCGACGAGATTGACCCCGACGCCCTCGCACGGCTTGCCACCACGGGTGAGGCGGCCGGCGACGGTCACTTCTCCCTTGTTCGCGGAACAACCAACCGCCATCAGGCAGACAAGGGTGAGCAGGAGACCACGAACCATGGGAGGGATCCTCGAGCGGGAATATTTGGAGGGGGAGTGCGATGCGGCCGTTGAGCGTCAGCAGAAAAAAAGAGGGACAGCAGAAAAAAAGACCCCGATCCCGGCAGCGTGGCCGGGACCGGGGTCCGATGACCGAAATCAGCGGCTGAGAACGTTGTCGGGGACCACCGTGCCGTCGGCGATGTCGACCAGCGCCGTGATCACCGTCCCGACCTGAACCGACGTCACCGAACCGTCGGCGAGGCCGATCGTGGCGCCACCCGGGTGGGGCGTGCCCCAGTGGCCACGGAAATTGGTCCAGCCGATGCCGTCGCAGCGCTGGTCCTGAAAGACGTTCTGCGTGGCACACACGCCGCCGGAGCTCAAGGCTCGCGTCGTCTCGACACCCCCCGCGAAGGCCGGGTCGCGATAGGACATGCAGCCGGAATTGTACATCCGGGTATCCATCGAGATTTCGCCCACCAGGAGCGTGTAGCTCGTGCCGTCGCTGATGTCGGAGATGCGGACCGGCCGGCTGACGTCGTACGTGCCATACCGCTGATAGCCGTTGTTGCGCGGCCAGTTGAAGTCGATATCACCAGCCTTGGCGATCTTCGTGAGAATCTGCGACTGGCTCTGCGTGCCGGAGATGCCGTGGTCGGCGGTGATCGACTGGTTGGTGGCATAGTCGGTGATCATGGCCTTCGTCTGGCCACCGGTGAGGAGATATTTGGCAGCGTAGCCGAGGGCCGTCGGGAGCGTGCCGTTGGAGTTGGGAATGTTGGTGAAGATCCGATCGTTGCCGGCACCGTCGCCGATCGTCTCGGGACCACTGCCGCCCCGTGTTGGGCAGGAGAAGACCGGCATCGACGCCGCGTACGCCATGGTTTGAAACTCGTTGTTGAGCTCCATGAACGCCGCGGCCGCGTAAAACGGGCTGCCGGTCTGGGTCAAGACGCCTCCGACCGGGGTGCCGAACGACCAGGCCCGGTAGCGGCCCGAAGCCTGCTCGAACGCTCCGCCGCTGGTGGGAGGGCAGAGCGTCCCGCCGCCGAGGACGCCGATATGATCGCGGGTCGACACCGAAGAACCACCGAGGGGGAAGCACTTGTTGCTCGACTCGAAGTTCATCATGCCGAGGACGAGGTTCTTGACGTTGTTGATGCAGCTCATCTTGCGGGCCGCCTCCCGCGCCGACTGCACGGCCGGAAGGAGGAGGCCGACGAGTGTGCCGATGATGGCGATGACGACAAGGAGCTCGACGAGCGTGAACCCGCCGCGACTGAGGGGAGGCCGGAGTGACATGGGAAGGGATCTCCAGAAAATGCGGGGAATAAAAAATGGATGAAAATAAAAAAATCGAATCGAGCTGCACCACCATGTTCGCTCGACACCAGCAGAACACAAAGGCCGACAACACCACCGTGCCGTGTCAGGATTGAGAAGCCCCCCAGCCATCAACGGTTATCGAATCACTTTCCTGACCCAGCCGCCTAGGCCAGCCGAGTTGAAATCTCAATTGTAGGTGAAAACCTCGGCGAGCGCGGTGGGGGCACTCACGCTCGAAGGCCACGAAATGCCGAAACGGGCATGGCGCGCACGAAACGGGTAGCGATCGGGCAACGCCGACGATCAATTTGGGGATATCACCCTCATAAAACCCCATCCGACTGAAGGACCTAACCATCCAGTCGATGGATCGACTTACAAGTTCATGACCTTCACTTCACGCTGCCTGGAACCATTGTCGATCGCCCCACCCAGACATTCCGACACCGAAATCTCGTCGAAACACCCCGGAATCTAACCCAAAAGGGTCGTTGGCTCAAAGAGCGGATCGGGAAATCTAGCCGTCCCCGCCTGCCGCAACACCCCCCTTTTGGCATGAGTCGCGCGGGCATGGCCGACTCACAGCCCTCCCAGATAGGCGAGCAGATCGGCGGCGTCGGCTGCCGTGAGGTCTCGAAGGAGCTGCTCCGGCATGAGCGACTGCGACTGCTGGACGAGCTGCTCCACCTCCCCCCGCGGAATCCGCGTGTCGCGTCCCTGGGCGTCACGGATCACGATCTCGCTCTCGGATCGCTCTGGGAGGAGCCCGGTGTGGACGAGGCCGTCTGTGGTCTCCACATACCAGGTGGCAAACTTCGGATCGACCTTCCGGGAGGGCTCGAGGATGCTTTCGAGGAGCTCGGCCCGCGTCAGCCGCTTGCCAATTCCGACCAGATCGGGGCCGACCGCCGGCCGGTCCGTTGTTGGCTCCGTGGCGGAGTGGTGGCAGCTCCGGCAGGTTAGGGTGGCCGATTCCCACAGCTTTCTCCCCCGATCGGCATCCCCCTCGAGCGCGAGCAGGTCGGCGGAGCGGATGCTCGTTCCGAGCCGCTCGCGGCGCTGCTCTTCAGGCGTGAATCGCTCAAAGAGATCGCGAACCTGCGGGTCGCCGTGGGAGGTCCCCCAAGCCACGATCCGTGCCCGGTCGTCGGCCGGAAGCGCCCCGCCGTCGATCGCCCGGAGGAGACCGAGCGCCTCTGAGGGGGTGGCGCCGGTCGGCAGATGGTCGGTGTCGACCGGGGCCGCTCCGGCCGGGGCCGTCTCGCTCGGCAGACCTTCAATCCAGTCGCCGATCAGCTTCAGGCCTCGGGTATCGACGACGGTCGAGCCGAAGTGGGGCATTCTCCCGCGGCCGAGCGTCGCCATCCGATAATAAAGGACCGACGTCGTCGGATCGCCGGCCGCCACCACTGCCGCGTCGTCGAGGGCGAAGGTGCCGTGGCTCGGCCGCAGCCCGACGAGCTTCGTGCGGTCGAGGGCCACGTCGGAGCGGACATCGAAATCGGACGCTCCACCCCCGCCACGCAGATGACACTGGGCGCAGTTCATCTGCAGGTAGCTGCGGGCCCGGCGGTCGAGATCGGCAGTCGGGTCGTAGGGATCGACCGGCGGCGTCACGCTCTCGTCGAGCGGCTTGGAAACCAGCCCGAGCTCGGAAAAGAGCCGCAGTTGATTTGCCGCCGTCGAGCCGATGCCGGCCAGCGTCACCCGGGGATCGACCGGGCGGTTGAGCTGCGCTGGCGTGAATCCGTACAGCGAGCCCCCGCGGGTTGTGTGGCACATCAGGCACTCGGTGCGGCTGGCGACGCGATAGCTTTGCCGATGGTGGATTGCCGGATCGTTCGGGTCGGCGATCTCCAGCCGGACCGCCGCCCCCTCGGGGCCGACGAGCTCGGCATCGGTCTGCTCGTCGTTCCACAGATAGCTGTAGGCGCACCAGTCGGCACCGTTGAAATGGAGAAGCTGGGTCTCGATCCGCCGGGTGGTGCCGGGGGCGGTCTCGATGGC
>CAMBFA010000266.1 GCA_945865325.1 Candidatus Kuenenia stuttgartensis | reverse complement strand
GAAGTCCCCAAGCTCCTTTTGGCTGGATGATTTCCGGAAGGCCCTGCTGCGAAGAGGGCTGCGGTGAAGAGCAAGGGAGGGGGGTGACTCCCGGAGTGATTGAGCCATCCCTGCCAGACTTGGTGAGGGGATTTCCGTGGAGGCCACGGAGCGAGCCGCAAGTCTCTTCTCATCGAGAACTTGCGGGTATTTCGCAGGAGCTGCGAAAGGGTCTCACCGTGGAGGTGAGGGGGGCGACCTGGATCGCCTGCGGCGTCTGGCTGAAGAAGGGCGGGAGAGCCGCCGGCCGACGCGGTGGAGAGTCGCTGATCAGCCCTGGCGGCGGCGACGGCCGAGGAGCGAGAGCGAGCCGAGGACGAGCGAGAGGGCGCTGCCGAAGGAGGCGGGGTCGATCTCGGGGACGGCGGCGGAGGAGGTGGCGTTGATGGTCATCAGGTAGGGGGAGCCGGATACGAGCCCGCCCCAGGTCTGTCCACTGTTTCCGGAAAGGTTGGTGTTCGTCGACGAGCCGAAGCCGGTCGGGGTGTCGCTCGTCCAATTCCAGCTCACTGATCCTGAGCTAACCCCCCGGAGAACAACCCAGAAAGAACTGGCCGTAGCGAGCGTGGGGATGCCGGTGGCGGAGAACGTGTTGCTGCCAGCACCGAAACTGCCGGGGTTGGTGAGCGTGCCGAGGCTCGTGCTCGGGGTGCCGGAAGCGTCGGAGTAGATGTCGACGGCGATCGTGCCGAGCGGAGCCGCCGCGAAGTCGAGGACGACCGACTGGAGGGTGTAGGTCTGGCCATCGGTGTTGAACTGGTTTGCCAGCCAGCTGCCGTTGTTGGCGGGATCGGCGTCCCCGACTGTGCTGCCGTTGATGCTGTCGTAGAGGACGACCGGGGAGGCGCTGGCAGCCTGACCGACGAGCATGGCCGCAACGATCGCGACGCCCCAGATCGCCAACGCCTGGCAGAGCGACTGGCCGGCAAGCTTGCGGATGATCTGGGAGGCGGTCGACATGGCGGTGATCCTCGTCGTGGCTGGGGGCGGGCGTTGCCGCCTAATGACCAACGAAGAGTTGCATCTACCGTGCCAAACCGAGGCTTGTTTCTTAAAGTGGGCTGTAAGTCTCTTTCAGGCAATGGCTTAGGTGCTTCGGCAAGCGCCGGCCCAAGACTTGGGCTCCGATGGAATCACACCATTCCAGGGAGGCCAAAGGGGGCTGTGTCAAACGCCTTACGACCGGTAAGCCTTTATGCAGCAGAGACTTATGGCCTCACTCACCAGGATGATGAGGGGCCAGCGGCCGAGAAACCCTCTTCCTGACTCGGACTCCCTGATTTGGTGGAGGCCAAGGGGGAGCGGCACCGCGGGTGGAGTCACCGGGGGACGAATGAGTGGCGGATCGTCACCTGCCGCACCTGCCGGCTCGAGGGCTCATAGCAGCGGAGGCGGATCTCGATCCCCCGGAGCGGGAAGCGGTACGGGGGAAGCGTTTCGAGCTCACCGGGATCGTCGCCGGCGCCGGTGAACAGGCCGTCGCCATCGACGTCGTAGGGAGACTCATCGACCTTGCCGTCGCTGTCGTTGTCGAGCCCGTCAGCCCCTTCGTCGGCCACGCCGTCGTTGTCGTCGTCGAAGCCGTTCGATTCGTAATGCGTGCTCCAGGTGTCCCAGATGGCGGGGCCGGCAGCGCTGCGGAGGCCGCTCATCGGCTCAGCCAAATTGGCAAACCGGGGGCGTTGGCCCGAGGTGGCGACAACGCCATAAGGCCCCTTGTTCCAGCCGAGGTCGACATAGGCGCCGTTGCCGGCGATGGTCGCTGCCGCAAAGCCGCCGTCTCCCGGCACGACGGCGCTGTCGCCCCCGACAGAAACACCGACCGGGGCGCCGGGATCGAATACGCGGACGTCGAAACCGATGACGTTCGTGAGGACGACATCCTCACCAACACGCGTCGAGTTGTTCGCGAGGGCAAGCGTCAAACCGTCGGAGTTGATCACGCTGTTCCGCGTGTCAAAGACCAATCCATCGGGGGCTGGTGTTAACTGCCAATGATAGTTCGATTTCCCGAGCACGGTCCCGTCTGGAAAGCGGTATTTCCCCGACGCTGCATCGATCGTGCCGGCGCCATTATGCATAAACCGGTTCTCGCGGCGGGTGAGATCCGCAAGGGAATTGGGGAAAATATTCTGAGATGTAATGGTGCCGTCGGGAGCCCTCGCGGTCTGGAGTTGCGTGGAAAGATCGAATTGGTCGAAGAACTTCGCCCACGAGTTAAAGGTCACCCAGTCGACTTGATTGGCACCCTTCGATCCGTCGGCGCGATCGTAGAAAGGCTTGAATCCGACATACCCGATGACGAGGTTTTGCCGGCGGAAGAGTGTGTAGGTGGTGACCGGAGGGCTCGTGCCGGTGGACGGTTCGGTCGGACGGAGAAACCAAGCCACTTCGGCGAGTTGGCTCTCGTTGGTCTGTGTTGTGCCCGGAGCCGCTGGATTGCTCGTATACCGGCCTAAGTACGGGGTCTCGGTGTTCCGTGTCGTGAAGAGCAGAACGTCGTCGATGTCGGCAGGCGCCAATGACGTCCGGTCGACGCCCCCGTCGACGTCGACCCGCGGCCCCTCGATCACCTCGAAATAGCCCTCCCCGGCTTCGACCTCGAGCGGTGGGAGCGTGCGCGCGGTAGCGCCGGAAAGATCGTTGCGCAGCCGCCAGGCGACAGAGCGGAGTTGGGCGTCGAGCTCGATCATCGAGCGGCTGTCGGAGACGGCCGTCCCGAAGGCACCGAAGACCTGCGCGATCGCCCCCATGAGGATGAGCGTGCAGGTGGTGGCGACGAGCATCTCGACGAGCGTCATGCCGCGGGGGTTATGGGCGGGCGACTTCATTCGACGATCCTCCGCAGGAGGACGGCATCCCAGACATTGTGGTCGCGCCCCGGTTCGTGGGCGACCGGAATCGACCGGTCGATGATGTAAAACGCCCGGTGGTAGCGAACGCCATCGGGATCGGCAGGCACCACCGGCTGGCCCGCGAGCGGTGCCGGTGCCATCGCCTCGCGGAGCGTGATCCAGACCCCGAAGAGGTGCGACTTCGTCGTCGTGGTGTTTGCCAGCCGATTGGCCGTGTAGATCGCCTGCGAAGGGTTGAGGAGATCGATAACCGGCTTGAGGGTGGCATTGGCGTCGGGCTTCGGCATCGGCTGCGGATCGTTCGCCGCCGGCTGCTGGCCGGTCAAGGCAAGCAGAGCGCTGGTGTTGCGGGCCGGGGTGCTGTTGAGAGCCGCCTGGCTGCGGGCGGCGACCGCGTCGGGGGAGCCGTCGGTGGGCTTCACGAGCGGCCCAGCGACGACGGCGTTCCAGACATCGTCGGCGGTGACCGTGTTGAGGTTTACCCGCCCCGGCTCACGGAAGCTCGAGAGCTGGTTGACCGGTGTGGTCACCTGAGCGATCCCGACAAGCGTGGCGAGATTGCCGCTTGGATCGCTGGTCGTGCCATGGATCCCGGCGAAGCGAGTGGGCACATGCACGGCGTCGAAGAGCGGGGGGCTCTTGAGATTCCGCAGAACCGTCGGCCCCCACGTCCCGTTCTTCGTGTCGGGATCGGGGGCGAGGGTCGGCAAGGGGTCGCTGTACTTCGTCAGTAGAGTTTGGCTGTCGAGGGCATGCACGAAGAGCAGCTCGGGGCTGGCGACAAACGGCCGGTTCGGCCAGAAGAACCACTTCGGCGTGCCGACGGTCCAGGCGGCATTGATGGCGAGGGGGACCGCCGACGTCGTTTCGGCCGGTGCCTGCTTCCAGAAGGCGTCGACGGTGCCGGCCATATTCCGGCGGGTCGTCCTCGGATCCTTCCCCGGAGGCACGGCCCCCGTGACCGGCTCGGGGGCGCGGTTGACGACGGTGACCGTCTGCTGATCAACGATTCGGTAGACCGCCATCCGGGTAAGCTGGCCGTTGGTGTCGGTGAGATCGGAGGGGGCGGTAATGCCAGGGTCCTGCGTCGTCCACTCGGGCTTCGTGATGTCGGGGGCGGCGGTCGGGTCGGTGAGACGCTCCAGGAAAATCGTCGCTTGCCGGTCAGGAGCCCCAAACGTGGCCGCGGGACCCTGGACTTTGAGCGTGGCGAAGTTGGCGACGTTGAGCTTCTGCTGCTGCGTCTGGACGGTGACGATCGTCGAGGGGGCCTGCGGCCTTAGGCAGATCGACGTATCGACACCGAGCTTCGGCGTTGTGTTGTCGGCGAGGACGTGCTCCGGCTGGCTCCCGGCGGCCGTTCTCGTGTCGAGGCGGACATACGTATCAGGCTGGCCGAGGGTCTTGATCCGCAGCCGCCAGACGGGAAGCGTGGCCCGGTCGGCGAGATTGGCATTGTTGGCCGGGTTGGCCGCGGTCGTCCCCGACTTCCGCCCCAGGTCGAGCGCGTTGAGGGGGTGCTTCTTAGCGGTGTCGTAGGAATCGAGCTGCGGGTCGCACGGCTCGGCGGCGACGGACGCGTCGCCCGACGCGGCCTTACCGAAGGCGGTGGCATTCCAGGGGCGATGGAGCACGACATACAACTCGCCGGTCGTGTCATCCTCCCAGGCGCAGGTTTCGGCGATCACGATCTCCGGTCGCTCGCAGCCGAAGACGACATCCCGCTGCGCCGGCTTGGCGTCGTTGGTCGTCTTCACGTTGCCATCGACATCCCAGCCG
>CAMBFA010000265.1 GCA_945865325.1 Candidatus Kuenenia stuttgartensis | reverse complement strand
GTCGTCACCGCGACGCTCGAGGAGGGCTGGCACCTCTATGCCCTGACGCAGAAGCCGGGGGGGCCGAAGGCGACGCGGATCGGGGTCGACGCGGCGTCGGCGTGGCTACCGTCGGCCCCTTTCGTGCCCGATGCTCCGCCCCACGTCCGGACGATCACCGATGTTCCGGCTTGGAAGGGGCTCCAGGTCGAGGAGCACGAGGGAACGGTCGTGTGGCGCGCTCCGCTGGAGCCGAATGCCGCCGGCACCGGAGCCCAGGTGAGCGGAAGCGTCAGCGTGCAGATGTGCCGTGAAACCTCCTGCTCCCCACCGGCCTCATTCCCGTTCACGGCCGATGCCTCGGCGCTTCCCACCGCACCCGCGACCGCTGCGCCCGCGACCACCGCGACCACCGCCGCAGAAAGCGGCGTGGGATTGCCCGGTGCAACGGGGGCGGTCATCGCCACCCATGTTCCCCCCCGAGCCCACGCCGGCGTCGAGGCGGCGTTTGGGGCGGCGCGGCGCGGCCTCAATGGCGCGGGAGCGGAGGCAACGGTCTGGCCGCTCATCGTCCGACTCTCCCCCGATGCCGGCTATCACCTCTACGCCCCGGCCGGGTCGGCCGACAGCGACGTCGGCCAGGGGAAGCCGACGGTGGTGTCGGTCGCCGAACGCGAGGCCGCCGTGGTCGTCCTCGCTGCCACTCCTTCCCAGGCGGCCGAATTGGCGGCCGCCAACGGCGTCGACGGCCCGGTCACGTTTGAGGTCCTCCTCTCCGGCACCGAACCGGGGGATGCGGAGATCGTCGTCGGGTTCCAGACTTGCACAGAAACCTCCTGCGACCCGCCCACGGCGGTCCGGCTCCGGGCGACGCTCCCAAAGGTCGGCGCTGGGGGCGAAGGAGCGATCGAGTTCGCCCCGGCGAAATACGCGGAGGCGGCGAAGAAACCGGTGCCGGTGCAGGCAGCGGCCACCAACGTAGGGCCCACCGAGGGAGCGCCCGCCGCGGCCATGCCGGCCGCGCCGCTGGCCGGCGAGGTTGATCCCGCTGCGACCCAGCCCCCCGCCGTGCTGGCTGCAGCGCCCGCCGGGCCGTCGGTGGCCGCCGCCGGGCCTCTGCCGGGCGAAGTTCCAAAGACCGCGCTCTCCCTCCCGATGGCGCTCCTCTCCGGGCTCCTCGGTGGACTCATTTTGAATCTCATGCCCTGTGTGCTCCCCGTGCTCGGCTTGAAGCTGATGTCGTTCGCGCAGCAGTCGGGGAAAGCGCGGGGGGAGGTTTTCCGCACCAATCTCTGGTACTGCGCTGGCGTCTACGCTGTGTTTTTCGCCCTGGCCACAGCGAGCGTGGCGGCGAACATCGGCCTCGGGAGCCGCAACCTCGCCTGGGGGGAGCAGTTCACGTCGTCCGCCTTCAACATCACGATGGCGGCGATCGTGTTTGCCTTCGCGCTCTCGTTTCTGGGCGTGTGGGAGCTGCCGATCCCCGGCTTCATCGGCGAGAAGGCGGGGCATCTGCAATCGAAAGAGGGACCTTTCGGGGCCTTCCTCAAGGGGGTGTTGAGCACCGTCTTGGCCACCCCCTGCAGCGGGCCGTTCCTCGGGCCGGTGTTCGGCTTCACCCTCGCGCAGCCGACGTACGTCACCTACGGCGTGTTCGGGGCGATTGCCACCGGCATGGCGCTCCCCTACATCCTTGTCGGTCTCATTCCGGGGCTCGTGAAGTTTCTTCCCAAGCCCGGGCTGTGGATGGAGACACTCAAAGAGATCCTCGGCTTCGTGATGCTCGGCACGGTCGTGTTCCTGTTCACTTTCCTGAATCACGACTGGTTCGTGCCGACGTTCGCGCTGCTTGTCGGCATCTGGGCCGCCTGCTGGTGGATCGGCAAGGGGCAGGAAGCCAGTGGTGGCTCCGTCGGTTTTGGGCGCTGGGTCCAGGCGGCCGGGGTGGCCGCGGCGATCGGCTGCGCCTCGTTCACGTTCCTCGGGCCGGTGGAATCGATCATCCCCTGGGAGCCGTTTTCGCGGGCCCGCCTCGCCGAGTTGCGCACCGGCGGGGCGACGGTGCTCGTCGACTTCTCGGCCGATTGGTGCATGACGTGCAAGCTGAATCTCGCCACCGCGATCGAGACCAACAAGGTGAAGGCGGCGATCGAGTCGAACAAGATCGTGCCGCTGCTGGCCGATTGGACGGAGGAATCGGCCGAGATCAAGGCGATGCTCGAGAGCCTGCAGAGCAAATCGATCCCGGTGCTCGCGGTCTTCCCCGCCTCACGGCCGGGGGAATCGCTGCCGCAGCCGATCATCCTCCGCGATCTGATCACGGAATCGCAGCTGCTCACGGCGATCAAAGCAGCCGGTCCGTCGCGGGCAGGCGCCGCTCCGCGGGCGGCCGCGGTGCCAATCCAAAAGGGGCACTGACGCCGCCGGCGACTAGCGGATGACGACCCGCGCCTCGCTGGCGGTGGCGGCCTGCACCAAGCCGATCCGCCAGGCTTCAAGCCCGGCGTCGGCCAGCTGCGCGACAATGCTGTCGGCGAAGTGCGGGGAGACGACCAGCACCATCCCCACCCCCATGTTGAAGACCCGGTCCATCTCGGTGTCGTCAATGTTCCCGAGCTTTTGCACCCAGGGGAACACCTCGGGCACCTTCCAGGAGCCGCGCTCGATCACCACCTGGACGGCGTCGGGGACGATCCGGGCGAGGTTTTCCTCCAAGCCGCCGCCGGTGATGTGAGCAATGCCGTGGATCGGCTGCTTGACGCGGTAGCGCCGCAGCACGCTCCGCACGGGGCGGGCGTAGAGCCGGGTGGGACGCAGCAGGGCCTCGGCGACGGTCGTTCCCCCCAGGTCCGCAACCGCGTCGTCGAACTTGAGCTTGCCGTACTCGAACACCGCCTTGCGGACGAGGCTGTAGCCGTTGGAGTGGAAGCCGGTCGAGGCGAGGCCGATGGCGACGTCGCCCGGCTGGATCTGCCGTCCATCGATGATCCGCTTCCGCTCGACAACCCCGACGACGAAGCCGGCGAGGTCGTATTCGCCGCGCTGGTACATGTCGGGGAGGATCGCCGTCTCGCCGCCGACGAGCGCACAGTCGCTCTCCACGCAGGCGTCGGCGATGCCACGGACAATTCTTTCCAGGAGATCGGGGTCATCGTGGGAGAGGGCGACGTAATCGAGGAAGAAGAGCGGCTCGGCCCCGGTGCAGAGGCAGTCGTTGACGCTCATCGCCACGAGGTCGATGCCGACGGTGTGGTGGATGCCGGCCAGAACGGCGATTTTCAGCTTCGTGCCGACGCCGTCGGTGCAGGAGACGAGGACGGGATCCTCCCAGCCGCGGCGGAAGAGCCCGGGGAGGTCCATCTGAAACAGCGCCGCGAAGCCCCCCTCGGCACTGATCACGCGCGGGCACTGTGTCCGCCGCATGTGGGCAGGAAGGCGGGCCATGCCCTCGGCGTAGAGCTCGAGGTTGACGCCCGAAGAGGAGTAAGTCGCGCCCGCCACTGGTGTGTCGTCCCTCGAGGAGGCTGTTAGAGGGGGCCGATGGAGCTCGGCCCGGCTCCCGGCGTGGGGCCGGGACGCAATGGTATCATCGTCGCACCATGTCTCCCCGCAAGCCCCGAGCCACGCCGCGGCGGTCCCACGCCGAGCGGCCGCTCCCGGCCCTCCAGTTCAGCCAACCCCTCCCCTACGGAGCCGTGCTCCGTGGGACGGGGGTCCAGTTCGTGGTCTACAGCCATTCGGCGACCGGCGTGCGCGTTCTCCTCTATGACGCGGTGACCGACACCGAGCCGGCGGAGGTGATCGCGCTCGACCCCGCCACCGATCGCTGGGGAGACATCTGGAGCATCCTCGTCCCCGGGGTGGCCCCCGGCCAGCTCTACCACTTCCAGGCCGACGGTCCATTCGCACCGGAGGTCGGCCAGCGTTTCGACGGGAGGGCCCGGCTCGTCGATCCCTACGCGCGGGCCCTGGCGGGCGGGTTTCTCGTCGCCGCGGACGGCACGCTCGTGCCGCCGAAATCGGTCGTCATCGACGACACCTTCGACTGGCAGGGAGACCGGCATCTGAAGCGGCCATTGGCCGACACGGTGATCTACGAGCTCCATGTCCGCGGCTTTACCGCCTCCCCCTCGAGCGGCGTCGCCCATCCCGGCACCTACCTCGGGGTGATCGAGAAGATTCCCTATCTGAAGTCGCTGGGCGTCACGGCCGTCGAGTTGATGCCGGTTCACGAGTTTCCCTCGACGGCCATCCCGCCGCTGGAGGGACGGGGCAATTACTGGGGCTACGATCCGATCGCGTTCTTCGCCCCGCACCGTGGCTATGCCGCTGGCACCGAGCCGGGATGTCAGGTGCGCGAGTTCAAGGAGATGGTGCGGGCCCTCCACGCCGCCGGCATCGAGGTGATCCTCGATGTCGTCTTCAATCACACGGCCGAAGGCAACGAGATCGGGCCGACGCTCTCGTTCAAGGGGCTGGAGAACCGGGTTTACTACATGCTCGCCGACGGTGGCTCGCGCTACCGCAACTATTCCGGCTGCGGCAACACCGTCAACGGCAATCACCCGATCGTCCGCGAGCTGATCTTCCTCTGCCTGCGGCACTGGGTGCACGACTACCATGTCGACGGCTTCCGCTTCGATCTGGCGAGCATCTTGAGCCGTGACCGCAACGGCGACATCCTCCCCAATCCGCCCATCGTCGAGCTGATCACCGAGGATCCGCTCCTC
>CAMBFA010000264.1 GCA_945865325.1 Candidatus Kuenenia stuttgartensis | reverse complement strand
CTGACCCTCTCGCCGCTCCTCCTCGACGCCTTCCTGCGGCTGGCCCATTCGATCGTCGAGAGCCCCGACTTCAATCCCGACACCGTCGGCATCTGGGGGGAGTTCTTCGCCGCGCCGGCGGAGGGGGGCGACCGCGAAGCGGAGGTCCGGCGGCGACTCCACCGCTTCCTGCGGGCCGCCTTCCGTGGCCCGGTGGAGACCGAGACCGTCGATCGCTACGCCGCCTTCGCACTCTCGAAGCTGGAGCGGGGTCTCCCCTTCCCCGAGGCGATGAAGAAGACGGCCGCGGCAGCGCTCTCCTCCCCCCGATTCCTCTACCGCGTCACCGCCACCGGGCATGAGGATGTTCCCCTTGCCCTCGCCTCGCGACTGTCGGCTTTCCTCTGGGGGAGCTGCCCGGACGAAGAGTTGCTCGGGCTGGCCGAGCGCGGGGCGATCCTCCATCCCGATGTCCTCGACCGGACGGTGACGCGGATGCTCGCCGACCCGCGGATCGAACGTTTTCTCGACGCTTTCCCGACCCAGTGGATGCAACTCGAGAACGCCCTGGCGGCGACCCCTGACCCGACCCTGGCCCGCGACTTCCACCTCGTGCCGGGCACGCCGGCGAGCGTGCAGATGATCCTCGAGCCGCTCCTCCTCTTCGATGCGGTGTTCGTCGAGGAGCGCGCCCTTGCGGAACTGATCGCGCCGACCGAGCACTACCAGAGCGACTTTCTTCGCTCGTGGTACCAAGGGATTCCCGCGCCGCCGACCGAGACAGCCGATCGCGCGGCCCACGATGACACGCTCCGGCGGCAACTGCGCTTCCGCGAGTTCCGCCGTGTGCCCTGCGACGACCCGCGGTTCGGGGGGATCGTCACCAACGCCGCCGTGGCGAGCATGACCTCCGGCCCGAAGCGCACCCACCCGGTCGCCCGCGGCGTGTGGATCGTGGACGTCATCTTCAACGATCCACCGGCCCCGCCCCCCGCCGACGTCCCGCCACTCGCCGATGACCAGGCCGATCCGAGCCTGACCATCCGCGAGCATTTCGCCGCCCATCGCGACCATCCCTCCTGCGCGGGCTGCCACACGAAACTCGATCCCCTCGGCTTCGCCTTGGAGAACTACGACATCACCGGACGTTGGCGCGACCGCTACTCAAGCGGCCGCAACGTCGATGCCAGCGGCACGCTCTTCCGCAGTCACCCCTTCGAGGGCGCCGTCGGATTCAAGGGAGCGATTCTGGCGGAGCGGGAGCGGTTCGCTAGGGCCTTCACCTGCCATCTCCTCCGTTTTGCGCTCGGCCGCGAACTGGTGCCCGCCGACCGGGTCAGCGTCGACGGAATCCTCCGCCAGACCGCCCCACAGGGCCATCCCATCAAGGCCCTGGTGCGCGGCGTGGTTCATTCGGAGAGTTTCCGGGAGTTTGGCCAATCCCCCGAAGGGAAAGCTCGTTGACGCGGCTGCGCCGTCGATCTACCGTTAGCAAGACTTTTTGTTCGATGGGGCTCCCCACGCCCGATGGGACGACCGGTGCCGGTGGCTCCGTTTTCGCCGGGGACGCGCGAACCGAGTTTTGTTCTGCTTCCGTGGACCCCTTCATGGGCCTGCGCCCGTCACGGAGATCTGCCATGAGCCTCCGCCCGTTCACCCTGATCCTGATCGCGATCGGCGCCGCGATCGCGCCAGCGCTGGGGGCTGCTGCGGAGGAGCCGCAACTCCCCGCCGTCGACTTCGACCGGCAGATCGCCCCGCTTCTCGTCTCGCGCTGCCTCGAATGCCATTCCGGGCTCGACCCCGACGGGGGGCTGTCGCTCATCGACGCCGCCGCGGCAGCCAAGGGGGGGGAAAGCGGACCGGCCCTGGAGCCGGGCAAGACCGAAAGCCTTCTCTGGCAGCGGGTGGAAGGGGACGAGATGCCCCCCGACCACCCGCTTCCGGCGGCAGAGAAGGCGCTGCTACGGGCTTGGCTCGAGGCCGGGAGCCCCTGGGGGCAAACGCCGCTCGACCCCCTCGCCTTCAGCACGGAGAAGCGTGCCGGCCGGGACTGGTGGTCGCTCCAGCCGCTCCGGGAAACGCCGCTCCCGGACACAGCGAGTGATCCGTGGGCGCGTGGCCCGATCGATGCCTGGGTGCTCGAGCGGCTCGGGGCTTCCGGCCTCGCCCCCTCCCGCCCCGCCGATCCCAACATCCTCATCCGGCGCCTGTTCATCGATCTGATCGGGCTGCCTCCGAGCCCCGAGCAGGTCGATGCCTTCATGGCCGATCCCTCCGATGTCGCCTGGGCTGGGCTCGTCGACGAGCTCCTCGCCTCGCCCCACTACGGCGAACGCTGGGGACGGCACTGGCTCGACATCGTCCGCTATACCGAGAGCGAGGGATTTGAATACGACCATCCACGCGACCGGGCTTGGCACTACCGCGACTACGTCATCAGGAGCTTCAACAACGACAAGCCCTACGACCGTTTCATGCAGGAACAACTCGCCGGCGACGTCCTCGAACCGGTGACCAGCGACGGCATTATTGCCACGAGCATGCTCGTCTGCGGCGCCTGGGACAGGGCCGGCAACGCCCAGGCCAACGCCACGCAGCGTGCCAACACGCGTGAGGAGGAGATGGAGGACATGATCAGCGTCGTCGGCCAGACCTTCCTCGGCCTGACGCTCAACTGTGCCCGCTGCCATTCTCACAAGTTCGACCCGGTGCCCCAGGAGGACTACTTCCGCATCAAGGCGGTCTTCGACGGTGTCAAGCACGGGGAGCGGCCGATCACTTCCCCGGTCGAGATCGCCGTCCGCGAGCGAGAGGCCTCGGCCCGCACCGAGGCGATCGCCGCCGAACGAACGACGATTGCCGATCTGGAGCAGGAAGGGGCCCGACGGGCCGCCCAGCGCTCCGATCATCGTGTCGCATTCCCCCCCGGCCCTGCGCCGCTGATCCGCTGGACGTTCCGGGATGGCGCCCAACCTGCCGGCGGAAAACTCCACGGGGGCGCCGAGATCGTGGCGGGAAGGCTCCGACTCCACAAGGAGATCCAGTCTTTCTTCGAAAGTGATCCGATTCCGGAATCGATCCGGGAGAAGACCCTCGAGGCCTGGGTGGTGCTGTCGGATCTCGACCAGGAGGGCGGAGCAGCGATCTCGATCGAAAACAGCGCCGACCGTGATTTCGATGCGATCGTGTTCGGCGAACGGCAGCCGCGGAAATGGATCGCCGGGAGCGGCGGCTTCGTCCGAACGCACGACCTCGAGGCCGCGCCGGAAACATCGCCAGCCGGGCAGCCGGTCCACATGGCGGCGGTCTACCGGGCCGACAACAGCATCACGCTCTACCGCAACGGCGAGCGCTCTGCGCCCCCGTATGTCCCCACGGCAGGGCTGCGGACGTTTGCGAAGGGGGGGGCGACGGTCCTCCTCGGGCTGCGACACCATGGCGCCGGCAACGGATTCCTCGACGGTGAGATCCTCCAGGCCGCCCTCCACGCCACAGCCCTCGACGACGCCCAGGTGGCCGCCACCTTCCGGGCGGGGGGCTTCGCCTTTTCAAAGGATGAGATCCTGGCCTGCCTCGACGATGCCCAGCGCGCCAGCCACGCCGGGGCGACCGCGCGGATCGATGGCCTGAAGAAGGAGGCCGAGACGTCCGCTGCCGCTGCCGAGATGTCGTATGTCGGCGTCCGCGTCGAGCCCCCGCCGACGGCACTCCTCCACCGTGGCAGCGTCACGTCTCCCGGTGCGATCATGACGCCTGCCGGGCTCTCCTCCATCACCGCGGTCAATGCCGATCTGGGGCTCACACCTGAGGCCCCCGAAGCGGAGCGGCGGAAGCGGTTCGCTGCCTGGATCGCTGATCCGGCCAATCCCCTCCCCGCCCGCGTGATCGCCAACCGGATCTGGCAATACCACTTCGGCCGGGGGCTCGTGGCAACGCCGAGCGATTTCGGGCTCAATGGCGGCCGACCGAGCCATCCCGAACTGCTCGACTCTCTGGCTGGGGAACTGGTGAGCGGGGGATGGCGACTCAAGCCCCTCCACCGCGCCATCCTCCTCTCCTCGACCTACCGACAGGCCTCGACCCACGACGAGACGGCGGCGGCCATCGATGCCGACACGATCCTTCTCTGGCGCTACCCACCGCGGCGGCTCGAGGCCGAGGTGGTGCGCGACGCCATGCTCGCCGTCAGCGGGGAGCTCAACCCGGCCGTGGGGGGCCCGAGCTTCCGTCCCTTCACGACGACGAGCTTCAACGCCACTTTTTATCACCCCGTCGACCGCGACGATCCCCAGTACAACCGCCGCACCGTCTACCGGATGAACGTCAACTCGGGGAAGGAGCCACTCCTCGACGCCTTCGATTGCCCGAGCCCGTCGGTGAAGACGCCGACACGTGGCGAGACGATCACGCCGCTGCAGGCGCTGGCGCTGATGAACAACAGCTTTGTCCAGCGGCAGGCCGACCGGCTGGCCGGGCGTGCGCTCGAAGCAGCCGGGGGCGAATTGACCGTCGCGATCGATCGCGCTTACGAACTGGCCTTGGGGCGACGAGCGACCGGCGAGGAACGGCAACGGGCCGTCACCGCCGCCCAGGCCCGGGGCTTGGGAAGTGTTTGCTGGGCCCTCCTGAACTCCAGCGAGTTTCTCTATGTCCAATGACTCGTTCCGGGCCGGCCGGCTTGAACCATTCAGTGGCCTCGTGGCCTCTCCCCCAGCCCCGCTCGTTCCCCGCCGCCACTTCCTCTCCG
>CAMBFA010000263.1 GCA_945865325.1 Candidatus Kuenenia stuttgartensis | reverse complement strand
GCGCTCGCCGAGGGGCTCGACGCCGCCCACGAGCAGGCGATCGTCCACCGCGACATCAAGCCGTCGAATGTTCTGCTCACTCGCTCCTTCGACGGCGGCGTGGTCCCCGAGGATGGCCGGTCGGATCGCGGTGCAGCGGAGTCGGGATGGGATGTGAAACTCGGCGACTTCGGCCTGGGGAAGCTCGATGCCGAGACTTCTTCCGATCCCCTTTCCCGCCTCACGCGCGTCGGGGCCACGCTCGGCACCCCGGCCTGGATGGCCCCCGAGCAGATCGACCGGACGATCGGCCCGGTCGGCCCGGCCACCGACGTCCACGCCCTCGGCCTCCTGCTTGACAGGCTCCTCGTCGGCACCTGCCGGTGGATGGGAGACACCGACTCCGAGACGATGCGGCGGATCCTGTTGCGCGAGCCGGAGGCGATCGATCGGTCCGTCGCTGGCGTGCCCCTTGATCTCCTCGCGGTCTGCCGCAAATGCCTGGAGCGCGATCCGGGGGAGCGCTACGCCCGTGGCGGCGAGGTCGCCGCGGATCTCTCGCGCTTCCTCCTCGGCGTGCCGACGCAGGCCCGGCCGCTCTCCACCTGGGAGAGGGCCTGTCGGTATGCGATTCATCGGCCAGCCGTGGTGGCTGCCACGGCCGTCGCGCTCCTGGCGACGCTGGCCTGCGGCATCGCTCTGTGGGGCTGGTCGATCCAGTCTTCGGCCGCGGCCCGGGAACGCGACTCGATGCGGCGCATCGATGCGACGCTCCAACTCCAGCGCGGCCTCGACGACCTCCGCGTCGGCAACGTCGGCGCCGCACGGGAACGGTTCGCCGCGAGCCTGGCGCTCGACCCCGCCCTCGACGCATCCTTCGCTGGCCGGTGGTGGCGACGAAGGCTGCGCTGCGAGCGGGAGATCCTCCTCGGCGATCCCGACGCCCCGGCCGCGCCGGAGGGTGCGCCGCGCGACCTCCTCTGCATCGCGGTGTCGCCCGATGGCGGCCGAATCGCCGTCGGGGCCGCCGACGGCCGGCTGATCCTCCGCGCCGCCACAGGCGCGGACACACCCGTCGTCGTGGCCGGGGCCCACGACGAGATCAATGACGTGGCCTTCTCACCCGACGGGCGACTGGTGGCGACGGCCGGCCAGGATGGCCGCGTCTGCCTGTGGGAATCGGCGACGGGCGCCCCATACCGGGAGGTCGCCGCCGAATCGAAGCCGCTGTTTGCCGTCTGCTGGTCTCCCGACGGGACGCGTCTGGCTTGGGGTGGGGAGGAGCGGATTCTCTGCGTCGGCGATCCCGACGGCGGTGCGGCCCGGAGGATCGCCGTGCCGTTGGCGCTCGACGAGGGAGGTTCGGGGGGGGATATCGAGGCCGCTCTGTTTGCCGATCAGGCATCGATCGTCGTGGCCGGTGGCCACCAGATCCTCATCCTGGGGGCGGTCGACGGCCGTGTGATCCGCGAGTTCACCAAACATGAGGGGAGCGTCGGCACCATCGACATCGCGCCGGACGGCACCCGCCTCCTCTCCGGAGGCACCGACCGGATTCCACGCGTCTGGGACCTCGCTACCGGCGAATTGCTCCTCGAGCTCCCCCGGCATCCCGAATGGGTGCAGGGATGCGTGTTCACTGCCGACGGCAAGCGGATCGTCACCGGCTGCCGCGATAGCGTGCTGCAGGTCTTCGACGCGGCCAGCGGAGCGGTGCTCCACCGGCTGACCGGTCACGCGGGCCGGGTCTGGGACCTGCGCCGCGAACCCGGCGGCACGGTGCTCAGTGTCGGCGCCGACGGGACGCTGCGACGCTGGCACCCGTGGCAGTCTGACGCGCTGGCCGGTGTTCAGGAAACGGCGATCGCTCTCGATTCGGTCTTCCGCCTCCTGCCCCTCCCCGGTCCCGATCCCTCGACCCGCGCCGACGCCTCCTCCGCCCCCGGGGTGGTGATCGTTCCGAAGCGCGGAGAACCGATCGTCGTCGATGGAGGAGACGGACGGACGCGTCGCACACTGCGGGCGACGCTCGACGGTTCGGTGGCCCTACTGGACGCCGCCATCGACAGGGGTGGCGAGCGTGTCGCCGTGCTCGATTCGCGCGAGGAACTGCGATTGCTCTCGGCGACCGATCGCCCCGAGGACGACGCGAGTCTCCATCGCCGCTGGCGTCGCGTCTCCTGGACCCCTTCCGGGGCCCTCGTGGCGGGCACGGACGACTCGACGAGCGTGATCCTCGGCTGCGACGCGATCGACGGCACCCCGGATGAGGTGATCGGCCGCCTCAGCGCTCCCTGCGACGCACTCGCCGTCTCTTTGGACGGTGCCGAAGTCGCCGCCGGCGGGGGCTCCGTCCTGCACCTGACACCGATCACCCGGCAGGGGCCCCCCAGACGCGCCGGCCCGACCAGGTCGCTCCGGCTCGACGACACCTTCGGCGGTCTGTTCACCGTGGCGTGGTCTCCCAACGGCCGAAAACTCGCCCTCGGTTCCAAGAAAGGGAACGTCCGGATCATCGACGCGGCAACCGGCAAAACGCTCCGCGTCCTCCCGGGCCATCGGCTCGGCGTCACGTCGCTCGTCTGGTCGTCCGATGGCCGCATGCTGATCTCCACCGACGACGAGTCGATCCGTCTCTCCGACACGGAGACGGCGGTGGCCATCGACACCTTCACCCCCGGCTGGACGGTCCGGTCGGCGACTCTGACCGGGGTGCCTGGTGCTCCCGACCGCTGGCTCGTGATCGGCGGCGAGTCCTCCGGAGCGCTCCCCTCAGCCGACGGCACGCCGGGCCACGGCCGGCTGCTGGTCGTCGATCTGGGGGGCTGAGTCTGGGCTTGAGTCGGGCCGGCAGTTGGCGAAGGCAGGACGAGGAACCGGCCCCGAGACGGCCTTTCAAAAGTCGCGGATGATCAATTGTCTCTCTGCATCGATCCGACGCGGCGGAGGCCTGGCCGCCAGCGGTTGGTGTTGGGATGAAGGCATCGGATGCCAGCAGGTCTCGATCTTCCGGCCAACTCCGACGCTTGCCTGCCCAGAATGATTTTCTCCGGTGTTCGCCCCTTTCCTTTCAAAAAAGTTTGACACGGCTGCAACGATCTGGAGACTCGAATCTGGTTCTTCGGCGCTCGATCGGGTGGTGCCTGGAAGGGCACGGCCGTTGTTCAAGGTTGTCATGGAGGGGCAGGCATGCGGCGCGATCTGAATGGTTTGGGGGGGGGCGTCGATGGGGGGGTTTGCGGCGGGGGCCGGTTTCCCAGCGGCTCTCGCTCTTCCGGAAGCGCCGTGACGGCGGCCGATCGCGGCGACGCTCCGCTCGCGGCGACGCTCCGCTCGCGGCGGAGTGCTGCTGACGCATGAGCCGCTCGAACAGCGGCAGATGCTGGCGACGACATCGACGTCGCCTTCCATGACGACCTTCTCCATGATGCCGACGCTGACGGCGACGTCGATCACCAGCTTGGTCGTCTCTCCATCGACGCAGCAGACCACCGCTTCCCAACTGAGCGGCGGTTTAACGACCACGGTCACGAGCCTCACCGGCAGCCTGACATCGAGCGGCCAGAACGTCACCCTCGCCTACCCGACCACGACTGGCACCGTCACCACCAGCACGACCGGCTCGACCACCACGCCGACGAGCCCGCCGTTGACCGGGGGAATGCCGAGCCCAGGCACGGTGATCGTGCCCCCCTCAAGCACCCCGCCAACGACCACGGGCGGGAGCACCCCCACGACCGGCACCATCACGCCTCCGTCGATGCCCCCGGCAACCGCGACCACGATCACCCTTCCCGGCCTCCCGCAGGTGATGCCGGTCATTCCTACCGGCACGCCCCAAGCCACGCTCCTCACGCTGTCGATGGATCCAGGGCTGGGAGAGATCACAACGACGGCTCCCACGACCTTTACCTTCGACGCGGGCGCGCCGTCGTTTGCCGATCTGTGGCGACTGCGGTTCGTCGGCTCGGCCGGGGGCACGGTCATCGCGCAGCCCACCGACACCAATCCCGCCATCACCACGCGCACGATCAAAGGGGATACGGGGACGGCGGTCTTCGAGATCGCCGACTTGATGTCCGACAGCGTCGTGTCGACCTCTGAGCCCGGCGGCGCCTGGACCTTCGGCGTTGGCCACGATGCCTGGACGAAGGTCGTCACCCGATTCACCGGGAATGACGGCTCGAAGTGGACCCGAACGCAGGAATACCGGGACGTCTTCCGGCTCGATGCGAAGAGCAGCGGCTCCTCCGTGAGCTACGTCTTCAGCGAAACGCTGACGACCACGGCGACGCTCGTCTGGGGCGATGGGCTCCCCACGCCGGCGGCGACCGCGAACCAGTCGGCGGCACAGACGCTGTCGTTCAAAGCCAGCGGCAGCGCTGCCAAGAACGCCACCGGCAAGTTTGTCGCTGCTGAAAAGATCGATCAGACCTTGTCGGGGAGCGATCAAGAGGACACTGGCGACAGCTCGGCCAGCGGCGACACGAAAAGCGCCGAAATCACGGGGCGCGACGAAAGCTGGTCGACAACCGGCTCGAGCACCGTCGGGGGGACCCTCGCTGCCAATGTGACAGGATCGCAGGCCGGGGTGCTTGGCGACGTGTCGCTGACGATGACGCTTTCGTATCGGACCCAATCATCTGACGGCAGCGACACCAAGCGCACCGATGCAGGCGACCGCACAACCGTGGTTTCGGGCGGCACCGGCACCGCCTCCCTCGGAGCGGGAACCACCGGCAGCCGCACGACCA
>CAMBFA010000262.1 GCA_945865325.1 Candidatus Kuenenia stuttgartensis | reverse complement strand
GACGACGACATGAATCGTAGCACTCCAGACGCCCGGGCGAAGCGGGGCCATCGCCCGACGGCGGCAGCAGCCCGCAGCGGCGGCCGGCAGGCCCGCGCGGCCCGCGGGGAGGCCGTGGCCGGGCGGCTGGGAGATCTCTATCCCGCCTCCCGTTGCTCGCTCGACTTCCGCTCGCCACTGGAGCTCCTCCTGGCGACCATTCTTTCGGCCCAGTGCACCGACCGCCGTGTGAACCTCGTGACCCCGGCGCTGTTCCGCCGCTGGCCGACCGCCGCCACCCTTTCCGCTGCCCGCCAGGAGGAGGTCGAGGGGGTGATCCACAGCACCGGATTCTTCCGGGCGAAGGCGAAGAACCTGCTGGGCTGCTGCCGGGCCCTCGTCGAGCGGCATGGCGGCGAGGTCCCCGTCACGCTGGCCGAGCTGGTGACGCTGCCAGGCGTGGGGCGGAAAACGGCCAACGTCGTCCTCGGGGTGGGCTTCGATCGGGCCGAGGGGATCGTCGTCGACACCCATGTCGGGCGGATCTGCCGGCGCCTCGATCTGACGCGCCGCACCGACGCGGTCGGCGCCGAGCGCGACCTCGTCAAGGTCGTCCCGCCCGACCGGTGGATCGTCTTCAGCCACCAGCTCATCGACCATGGCCGGGCCGTCTGTCTGGCCCGTCGGCCCCGCTGCACGAGCTGCGGGTTGGCCGATCTCTGCCCGCAGCGGGGGCTACCAGCCCCGGCCGGCAGCGCCGTCGCTCCCCGCGGCAGGGCGGCGGGGCATGGGAAGGATCGCTCCGGAGGGGTACAATCCCGCCGTGTTGGTAAGCAGCCCGGTCGGAAGCCGCGCAGGAACGTCCCATGATCCTCTCTGGCCACGAGATCCGCCGGCAGCTTGGCCTCAACATCCACATCGACCCATTCGACGAGTCGAAGCTCAACCCCAACAGCTACAACCTCTCCCTCCACGACGAGCTTCTCGTCTATGAGGAGGTGGTGCTCGACATGCGGAAGAGCAACCGCGTGGAGCGGGTGAAGATCCCCGCGGATGGGCTCGTTCTCACGCCCAACCAGCTCTACCTCGGCCGGACGATCGAACGGACCGAGACCCACAACCTCGTTCCAATGATCGAGGGGCGCAGCTCAATCGGCCGGCTCGGGCTCTTCGTCCACGTCACGGCCGGCTTCGGTGACGTCGGCTTCTGTGGCTACTGGACCCTGGAAATGTTTGCCGTGCAGCCGGTGAAGATCTATCCCGGCGTGCAGATCTGCCAGCTCTTCTTCCACCAGATCCACGGCGACATCACCGAGTATTCGAGCGAGAAATACCAGCACAACCGCGATATCCAGCCGAGCATGCTGTACCGGGAATTGAGCCCCGACGTCGACGGCGTCCAGCAGCTCCATCTCGAGTTCGGCGCGGAGCGGGCTGCGGCGGCCGAAGCGGCGCTGCCGCGTAGCCCAGCGTTGTCCCCATTGCCCCGGAGGTGACCCCGATGCTCTCCAAGATCCTCGCCTGGTCGGCGCTTGTATTGACGCTCCTGTTTGCCGGCGTGTCGCTGGCGGGGGTGTTCGGCGGAAGCGCCCTTGGCGGCCTCGGGCCGACGCTGATCCTCGCCGGGATTGTCATGGCGGGGGTGGCGGCGGTGCTCGCGACGGTGGTTCTCGTCCTCGGCTCGTTTCAGTCCTGACGCGGCCCCAGGTCCCACGCCTGGCAATCTTCCTCCGCGCCCTCACTTCTTCGGCCGCCCCACGCAGTCCCTTCTCCGGGCCAGTGGTTCCCGGGCTGACCTCGGGGGCCCGATCGCGTAGTCTTGCGTCTTGCGCGGCATGGCCTCATTCGCGGCCCGGCCCCCCCTGTCCATCCACGAAAGGTTTCTGGCGTGCTTCGAAGTCACACCTGCGGTGAGTTGCGAGCGGACGATCTCGGTCGGGAAGTGACCCTGTGCGGGTGGATCGACCGCGTCCGCGACCACAAGGGGGTGATCTTCCTCGATCTCCGCGACCGCTGGGGGCGCACGCAGGTCGTGATCGGCCCCGAGAGCCCCGCCGCCACGCTCGCCGCCGCCCGGGCCGTCCGCTCGGAGTGGGTCGTGCTCGTCCGCGGCACCGTCGGCGCCCGCCCCGAGGGAACCACCAACCCGAAGCTCACGACCGGGGCGATCGAGGTGGTGTGCCGCGATCTCGAAGTGCTCAACGAAGCCGAGACGCCGGTCTTTCAGCCGGGGGCCACGGAGCTCCCCGGCGAAGAAGTCCGCCTCACCAACCGTTGGCTCGACCTGCGGCGGCCGGCGATGCAGCAGAATCTCTTCCTCCGGCATCGGATCGTGAAGATCATGCGTGATCACTTCGATGCCCTCGGCTTCATCGATGTCGAGACGCCGATGCTCGGCCGGAGCACGCCGGAAGGGGCGCGCGATTACCTCGTTCCCAGCCGGCTCGACCACGGCTCGTTCTTCGCCCTCCCGCAGTCGCCGCAGCTCTACAAGCAGCTCCTGATGATGGCCGGCTTCGACCGCTACGTGCAGGTGGCGAAGTGCTTCCGCGATGAGGATCTCCGTGCCGATCGGCAGCCGGAGTTCACCCAGCTCGACGTCGAGATGTCGTTTGTCACCTCCGAAGACGTGATCGGGGTGATCGAGGGGCTCGTGAAGCGAACGGCCCAGGAGATCCTCGGCCTTGAGGTCTCCCTGCCCCTCCCCCAGCTCACCTGGGACGAGTGCATGGAGCGCTTCGGCCACGACGCCCCCGACCTCCGCTACGGCCTCGAGCTGGTCGACCTCGGAGCCGAGGTGGCCACCAGCGACTTCCGCGTCTTCAAAGGGGCGCTGGAGTCCGGGGGGCGGGTCCGCGGGATCCGCGTTCCCGGTGCCGCGGCAAAGTTCTCCCGCAAGGATCTCGACGACCTCACCGCCGTCGCCGTCGATGGCGGCGCCAAGGGCTTGGTGTGGCTCAAGGCCGAGGCCAGCGGCGACTGGACAGGCCCGGTGGCCAAGAACCTCGGGCCCGACGTGGCGGCAGCAATCCGCACGAAGCTCGGTGCCGAGCCCGGGGATCTGGCGCTGATCGTGGCCGACTCCTTCGACGTCTCCTGCAAGGCGCTCCACATGCTGAGGAAGCGGCTCGGCAGCCAGCTCAAGCTTTTCGACCCCGCCACGATGAACTTCTCCTGGGTGGTCGACTTCCCGATGTTTGCCCACGACGCCGAGAGTGGCGGCTGGGGGGCGATGCATCATCCCTTCACCGCGCCGCGGGCCGCCGACCGCGAGTTTCTCGCCACCGATCCGGCCCGCTGCCGGGCGCAGGCCTACGACCTCGTCATCAACGGCTCCGAGGCCGGTGGTGGCACGATCCGGATCCACGACAGCGCCACGCAAGAGAAGGTGTTTTCGTTGCTCGGCATCGGCCCCGACGTGGCCCGCGAGCGGTTCGGATTCCTCCTCGACGCCCTCCGCAGCGGGGCCCCGCCACACGGCGGGATCGCGCTGGGGATCGACCGCTGGGTGATGCTCTTCGGCGGCCTCGATTCGATCCGCGACGTGATCGCCTTCCCGAAGACCCAAAAGGCGAGCGACCTGATGACCGGGGCCCCGTCGCCGGTCGACGCCAAGCAGTTGGTGGAGCTCGGCGTCCGCACGGTCGTACCGCCGCCGAAGGCCTGAAAACCCCGCTCGGCCTCGCTTTGTTTCAGCCCCAACGTCAGCCGGTTGACACCGTATACCGTCCGCCGAGGCGCTCGCCAGCGGCGAGGATCCGCCAGCCGGCGGCCGTGTCAAACGCGCGCTGCCCCGGCAGCACCGTGTAAGGCTCGATGCAGACAGCCTTGCGGTGCGGCGGGGTAAAGATCACGCACGCCGAAAACTCCGCGCTCCACTGGGCGCGGATCGTGGCGCCGCTGGCCGGATCGATGACGCGCGTCACGATCGGCTCGGGGCTTCCGTCGGCCTCGGCAAGCATCCCGCAGAAGGGATCGTCGAGCGCGACGCCGCCGAGGGGCACGCGGCCCGGGAAGGCGATCCGGTCGCGAGCGGGCACCGTGGCCCCGACGGGGAGAAGCTGCTCCTGGGGCTGGAAGCGCGTGGCGGGGATCTCGATCTGGCAGGCGTCGGGGTCGGCGCCGGGAATCACCGGCACGGGATGGTAGGGGTGGAGGCCGAAGGCAGCGGGCATCGCACCGTGGGCGAGGAGGTCGAGCTCGAGATCGAGCCGATCAGGGAAGAGCGTCCAGGTGGCCGTGAGCGTGAAGTCGGCCGGCCACGACTTCACGGCGTCGGGGGCATCGATCGAGAGGCGAAACTCGGCCCGGACGGAAGTACCAGACTGCTCGACGACCCGCCAAGGGCGGGTATGGGCGAGGCCGTGGATCGGCCGGCCAAACGGATCGCCCGCGGGGAGCGTGAAGGATCGCCCCTCAAACTCCATCGTGGTGGAGGCGAGCCTGCCGGGATAGGGGCAGAGGATGGGGATCCCGCCGGCGGAGGGGCGGCCGGCGGGGGTGGTGTAGTTGTCTGGGGCCCAGAGGACGTCGCGGGGCCCCTGGGGGCTTTCGAGGATCGCCGAGGCACAGGCGCCGCCGCGGCCGACGAGAATCTCGGCCCGGGCGGCGGAGCCTTCGGCCTGGAGCAAAACCGACCATGGGGAGGTGTTCATGCCGGGGAGCATAGCGGATGGCTTCCGCGGCGCGGGTTGCTGTGCGACACTGGACGCGGAGCCTGCGACCAATCGTCGCCGGACTCCCTCGCGGGCAAATAGCTCAG
>CAMBFA010000261.1 GCA_945865325.1 Candidatus Kuenenia stuttgartensis | reverse complement strand
GGCGGCGGCGGCGGCGCGCTCGGGGCGGCAACCTGGATCTCTGCCCCCCCTCCGCGGATCGCGACTGGTTCCCCGGCCACGGTCACCACGATGTCGACAAACGGTGTTTTGTGATTGCCGACCGGTGTCTTGTCTGATGTCTTCACCTGGAAGACCAACTCCGTGGTCTCTTTCGTGAACTTGAGCTCCTCCGCCGAAGTCTCCGGCGGCAGCCCCTGGAGCCGAGCCGTCGCTTCCCCCTCGAAAGGCACCTTTTGCTCGAAGGTGCAGACGACCTGGGCTGCCTGTCCCTGCTCGCATGAGGCGCGGGCGAGCGTGGCCACGGTGTAGGGCTCGACGACCTCGATCGTCGCCAATTGCGAGGCCGCCCAAGCCGGACCGCCGGCATCCGCCTGGGCGATGCAGTAGACCGGCCACACGCCGAGGGCCGCGTTGCCGTCGGCATTGAGCGTGTAGAGCCCCTCGGTTTGATCGGCCGGGATCGTGATGTTCGGCCCGGCCCCGATGCCGGGCGAGCGGAACGGAAACTCGACCGTGACCGGCTGCGCGAAACCCTCGCCGCGCTTCACGACGACCTTCAGATTCATCGTTCCATTGCGAGCCAGGGGCGCCTTCGGCGGCACGATCTCGAGATGGAACGGCAGCGGCTCTACGACCGCCATCGCGAGTTTGTCGACCTTCGCCCCGTAGTAGACAGCGTTGTTGGGTTGCCCCAGAACGAAGTCGGCGAAGTTCTCGAAGGCTCCGCGCACCTTGACGTTCTCATCCTTCGGACGGGCCTCGAGCGACACCAACCCCCCGGCGAGGGGCGCGTCGGCGGTGGCTTCGAAGACGACCGGCATCTGCGACAACGCCCCCGGCATCTCGCGGTAGACGGCCGTTAACCCGGCGGGAAGCGCCCCGGGTTCGAGGATCAGGTCGCCACCGAAGTTCGTTCGGCCGGCGTTGACGAGGACCGCATAACGGTTGCCCCGTGGCACCATGATCTGCTGACGGGTCTGCGAATACCGATCGACGCGTGGAATCGAGAGCGTCAGCGACGGCGTCACCGGCTGGAGTTCGACGCGGTAAACGAAATCGGGGCGCCCGCGGCCGAGGTGATCCGTGACACGAATGACGTACTGCCCGTCCTCCGGCACCTCGAACCGCAGGTAGGAGTCGGGGCCGCGGGAATCATCATTCCCTGCAATCGCAGCTCCATCAGCGCGGAGGATGTTGAGCACCGGGTCGAGCCCGCTGCGGATCCGCCGCGCGAAGCATTCGACCTCGAACACCTGCCCCTTGGTGGCGGCGAACCGGAAGCAATCGACATCCCCATCGGTGCCGACAATTCCATTGAAGGCGAGCGTCGACTCGCCGGTGGTTGCCTCGGCCGGGGCGTTGTTTGGCTCGACCTCGAGGAGGTTACCGAAGGGGGTGATCCGGAACGGGATCGAGGAGGGACAGATGCCGTTGGCGTCCTTGGCAAACAGGGGGAGAACGGTTCCCGTCGGCGGCACGGCCACCTCCTGGATGATCGGCCCGGCGGCATCGCCGAGGAATGTCACCGACACCGTCTCCCCCGCCTTGCCCCCCGCCGGGTAAACGGCCGTGGGACGGGGGAACGTGCCGATGTGGAGCCGGTAGCGGCAGTTGCCGTCGCCGGCGTAGCTCGTCTCGCGGATCTGGACGTAGTAGGTCCCCTCCTCGGGGGCGACGAAGCTCAACACGCCGTCCTGCTGGGCGACGGGAGAATCGTCCGCCGCCGCCACCTCAAACCGCTTCGAGTCGAGGATCGACACCGCGGGATCGAAGAGGTAGCTCCCCAGGCGGAGGGCCTCGACGTCGACGCCGAGCCGTTGCCCCTTGGCAAGTTTCACCGCGTAAAGATCGACATCCTCGTTCTCCACCACGCCGTGGACGGTGACGTTGAGATCGAGGGCCTGCGCCTCCTGGAGCGAGCCGTTGGGCTCCTTCTCGTCGGCGATCGGCAGGGCGCCGATGCGAATCGGGCGGAAGTCGGAAATCCCCGACTTGCAGCGGATCTGGAGAAGCTGCTCCCCGAGCGGGTAGTCGTCGGGGACGAAGACCATGGCCTTGATGGTGTTGTCGTCAACCGGCGTGATCGCGCGGACCGCCAGCGGCGTGGCCACCGTGAGCCCGACCGGGGCGTGGAAAAGGATCTCCTCCGCGTCCTTTAGCCGCGCTCCCTGGAGCGTCAATTCGCGCTCGCCGCCGCGCTGCACCCCGCGCGGCAGGATGATGGTCAATTGCGGATAGGAGGCGGAGGCCACATCCGTTGCCGCCGCGGCACCGACCGCCGCCAGAATCGCCACGACCAGTCCCCTGACTTTCGACCGGGACCGACAGGCATGAGGCATCGTTTTCCGGGCGGATCGGGGTCCGCCGCTGCTCCTGGGGTGCGGGCGGCCAAGGGCCGCTGGAATCGAGGCACGTCGTCTCTGAGTCTTCGGCCCGGCCGGCCCCCGGCATCAACGCCCGGTTGGGCGTCAGCCGGTGGACGGCTCGAGTTGCGACGTCAGGCAATCAGCCCCTGGCGGACCTTCCCGCCATCGACAATCTCGATCGGGCGGTCGCCGGGAGCCATCAGCTCCTTGTCGGCGACGATACCCAGCCGGTCATAAATCGTAGTTGCCCAATCCTCGACGGTGAGCGGATCGTCCTCGGGTTCGCTCGCTGTAGCGTTGCTTGAACCGTAGACGATCCCCTGCTTGAGACCGCCACCGGCCATGACAACGCTGAACACTTTCGGCCAGTGGTCGCGGCCGGCGGTGGCGTTGATCTTCGGCGTCCGCCCGAACTCGGAGCAAACACAGACGAGCGTCGTGGCGAGGAGGCCGGTCCGGTCGAGATCACGGATCAGCGACGCGAAGCCCTGATCGAAGGCGGGAAGCTGCCCCTTCATCGAGCCGGCGATATTGTCGTGCATGTCCCAGCCGCCGTAGGTCATGGTGACAAACCGCACGCCCGACTCGACCAATCGGCGGGAGAGGAGCATCCGCATGCCGGCCTGGTTGCGACCGTATTCGTCCTTGATCGCGTCCGACTCCTTCGTCATGTCGAAGGCCTCGCGGGCCTTGTCGGAGCTGATCAGGCTGTAGGCCCGATCGTAGAAGGTGTCGAGCGCGTCGAGCGAGTCGCTCTTCTCCTTCGTTTGGAAGTGATCGTTGACGACATCCAGCATCCGCCGCCGCTTGTCGAACCGGGGCACGTCGACCCCGCTCGGCAGGCTCAAGTCCTTGACCTGGAAATTGCCGTCGGCCGGATCACTCCCGAGGCTGAAGCCGGCATAGGACGAGCTCAAATAGCCGGTGCCGGCAAACTCATTGGGCTGGTTGGGAATGCAGACATACGGGGGGAGATTGTTGCGCGGGCCGTACTCGTGGGCCACGACCGATCCCATGCTCGGATACTGCAGCGCCGGGCTCGGCCGATAACCCGTGAACATGTTGTGGGTGCCCCGTTCGTGGGCGGCCTCACCATGGGTCATCGAGCGGCAGATGGCGAGCTTGTCGGCCACCTTAGCGGTGTGGGGGAGAAGCTCACCCATGCGAATACCGGACACGTTCGTCTCGATGCTTCCCAGCGGCCCGCGGTACTCGACGGGCGCAAACGGCTTGGGGTCGAACGTCTCCTGGTGGGCCATGCCACCAGGGAGGAAGATGCAGATCACCGACTTCGCCGTCCCCTCGTGACTGGCGTAGTTCTTGATGTCGCCGCGTGCCTGCTGCATGCGGAAGAAATCACCGAGGGAGAGCCCCAGCCCCCCGACCACCCCTACCGAAAGGAACCCACGCCGGGCGAGATCGTTGCCATTGCACTTCATGGACGCCAACTCCTGGTGACCGCAAAACCCCCGAATTGTCAGGAATTGTGACACCCATTCCCGGCGTTGTCGAGCACCCTTCCCCCCTGAAGACGGACAGCTGGCTCCCGGAGGTCCCCCGGGCAGACTCCGAGGATGCGACCACAAGTCCCTTGATGCTAAGGACTTGAAAAACATCGGCACGATCGCCGCTGGGGCGATCGTGCCGATGGAGAATGTGCCGGACGACGAAAAGAATTGGACCAACTCCAGCCGTTTACCGCTCCGCGGGGAGGTCGCGGATGACGTTTTGCCAGTGGACGACCGTGGCATCGGAGCGGGTCGTGGCCTCGGCGACGGTGACGCGGATGCAGCGCAGCGCCTCGAACACGACGCCCGTCTGGCGGAGGATGTCCCGCATCCGGTCGTCGTCGTCTTCCGGGCCGATCGTCGAGTCGTTGTCGACAAATCCGTTCCTCTGCTGGAGCACGCCGACGCGAACGGCATACTCGACCCACGGCTCGATGAGGTCGATCAGCCCCGGGCCATCAGCCGCGGCCGCGACGCTCAACGGTTCCCCGAAGCGAGACAGCGTGGCACCGGTCTCCTGCGGCTGCCGGAGGAGCATCCGCGAGGCCTGCTTCGGCAGGAGGCTGAAGACCGCGACATCCTCGCCGATGCCGATCGTCGGCTCGATCTGGTCATCGAGCCCTGCGTTGGGCAGCGCGAACGTCCAGAGCGCACCGCCGTCGACCTTCGACTTCGACGGCTCGGGAATCCGGTAGCCATCGGGCAGCGCGTCGGGATTGAGAGCGCGGATCTCCTCGACCACATCATCGGCGAGGACGAAGAGGTCGGAGAGCCCCTCGCGGAAGAGCTTGGGATCGTCGAGCTTGACGGCGATCGCGGGAGCGACGATCGGCAACGGCTCCACGGAGGCGGGCATGAGGCG
>CAMBFA010000260.1 GCA_945865325.1 Candidatus Kuenenia stuttgartensis | reverse complement strand
ACATAGCCGGGGAGATCCCCCGGATGACGGCCGGCCGCGTGGAGCGCCCAGGCGCCGAAGGCCGGATGGCGGATGGAGTTGATCTGCGGATAGCTCGTCCGCATCAGATACGTCCCCTGCTCGTGGGCCCCGGTTTGGGTCGTCACGGCTCGGAGAATCGCGAGCCTGTCCGACATGCCGGCGAGCTTCTTCATCGACTCGCCGAAGACGATTCCCGGGGTCTTCGTCTGGATGACGCCTGTCTCCCCCTGCTCCTCGCGCCCCGGCTTGGGATCGAAGGTGTCGAGGTGGCTCATCGCCCCGCGCATGAAGAGCGTGATGATGTTCGTGCCTGAGGGGAGCGGCTCGGCCGCAAGGCCGCGCGAAGGATCAGCAAGGAACGCGTCGACCGCCGTCACGCCGAGGGCCGTGCGCGCGATCCGGGCGATGGCGCCGCGGCGGGCGAGGCGGGAATCGAACCAGGGGAGCGTCTTGGCGGGGGTCACTGGATGCCTCACTGGATTCACTGGATGAAGAGGAACTCGCGTGTATTCAGCAGCGCCCAAAGCACGTTGCCGCAGCCGGTGCGGCGATCGACTGCGCCGCGGATCTCCCCAATGGCCAGTTGCCGGTCCTCCTCGTCGGGGAGCCGGGAGAGGACCGAGAGGAAGATGACATCAACCGCCTGAGGAGGATCATGCTCGGCCAGTTCGTCGATCACCGTCGAGCCGCGCTCGAGCATCGCGTGGGTGATCGGACCGTTGAACATCGCCAGGATCTGCGGGACGGTGGCGACCGTCCGGTTGCCGTCGATCGTCTCCCGGTCTCCCTGGCCGAACTGGCGGAGGAAGTGGCCGAGGGGGAGCGGCGTGGGGAGCTCGCTGGCCCGCGCCAAGAGCTGGCCTTTGTAGCCGTAGGTCTGCATCGTCTGCCGGCGCGTCTTCCGCGGGCTCTGGGAATCCTCGTAGCGCTCGAAGGCGGCGTGGGCCGCGTCGAGGCCGGGGTTTTTTCTGGAGAGATCGAGGTTGACTGCCGCCGCGAAGGCTTCGCCCGTGGGGCGCTCGTAGGCCCAAGGGTCGTGGGCCACGAGGGTGAGGATCGAATCCCACAGCTGCTCGGCCGATTGCCGCCGCAGGCTCGGCGCGGCAAACGAAAACGCCTCTCCTGTCGTCGCGTCATAGGGGATCGCCCGCCGCTGCCAGGCCTCGGTCGAGACGACGATGCGAAGAAACTCGCGGAGATCGAAGTCGAGCCGGAGCATCTCGGCGGCGAGGTGATCCATGAGCTCCGGATGGGAGGGGGGATTGTCGGGGCGGAAGTCGTCGATCGGCTCGACCAAGCCGACGCCGAAGCAGAGCTTCCACATCCGATTGGCGATCGTGCGGGCAAACTGGGGATTGTCACGTGAGGTGACCCAGGCCGCGAACTGCGCCCGGCCGTCGAGACTGCCAGCCTCCTGGGGCACTTCCCCCCAGAGGACATGGGATGCGACGGCCTCCTCCGGCTTGGCGTCGGCATATTGGTAGTCGTGGGGGAGCTTCAGCTCCCGGTCGCGATAATTGACGATCGTGCCGTTGGCTTGGAGAAACTGCGTGAAGGCGTTGTTGACCTTCGTGCCGTTCTGATTGGCGCGCTTGCGGCTCTCGGCGATCAGGGCCCGGACATTCTTCGCCGTGGCATCGGTCGTGTCGGCGCGGGCTCCCTTGCGCATCTCCTTCCGCACCGGCTTCTCCGGCTTGCCGCCGGTGCCGGAGCGCGTCCCGGCGGTGAAGGCGGCTAGTTCATAAAACTGATGCTGCGTCCAAGCGTCGAAGGGATGGTCGTGGCACTGGGCACAGCCGATCTGCGTGCCGAGGAAGACGCGGACGGTGTTGTCGACATAGGGGAGCGGCATCCCTTGGTCGCGGAGCTGATAGCCGACGGCGGGGTTTTCCCACACCTTGCCATCGGCCGTGAGCATTTCGTGAACCCACTCGTCGTAGGGGCGGTTGGCGGCGATCGACCGCTTCACCCAATCGAGATAGGCCTCGCTCCAGAGGTTTTTCTGCGGCCGCTCCGTGAGCCGGAGCGTGTCGGCCCAAACGTTGTAAAACCGGCTCACCCAGTCGGGGCTCTCGAGCAAGCTGTCGACGAGGGCTCCGCGCTTGTCGGGGTCGGTCGAGGCGAGGAACGCGCTCGCTTCGTCGTGCGTGGGGATCCGGCCGCCGAGATCGAGATACGCGCGGCGGAGAAACTGGGAATCGGAAAGCAAAGGGGGGGGCACGACGCCGTCGCGGGCGTGCCGCTCGGTAAGGAGGGCATCGATCTGGGCCGCAGCGGCGCGGACGCTGTCGCGCGCCGTGCGATCGATCGGCGCGACGGTGAATGTCGCGCCGTCGGGGGCGTCACGGACCGCGGCCGGGAGCCGGAAGGGCACCGCGGCCCGGGCTTTCTTCGCGCCGGGCTTTTTCGCCTCTGCCCCGAGGCCCGCGGAGGGGGCTACGACAGCACAGGCGGCCGCGACGAGAAGGGCGACAAGGAGCGGCCGTGGGGGGGCGATCGTCGGCATGGTCGGGCGTTCCACGGTGGGGGGAAAGGGGTGCCCAGCGACGGCCGGGGCCGGCTGAGCTTTCCCGAAAGATTGAACTGCCGAGAGGGAAAAAGGTTTTTCCCCATCGTTTAACCTGCCAGTCTGGCAGGCCCCAAAAATAAAGCGAGGCACCGCCGCAATCAAAGGGACCAAAGGGACAAACGGCAAAAGCCCAAAGGGAACCGTCAGCGGCCGTACCGCCGTCGTTCGAGGAGTCCCAGTCCGCCGGCGAGCAAGCCCAGCACGGCACTCAAACCGTTCGGGTCGATCTCGGGGACGGCGGAGCTGCTGACCGGCCTTGCAAGACGAATACCGACGTCGGGGTACCCGCCCGACGGGTCGTACGAGAGGCTGCCGGAGGACGACACATTGAACGCGTTGTTGAACCAACCGCCGCCCCGCAGCCCACGAGACGAGCTGGCAGCACCGGTGAAATCGTTCCATTCCCACACGTTGCCGCTCATGTCAAACGCCCCATAGAAGCTCGGGCCGCCGTTGGTCCCCACCGTCGTCACGTTACCATTTTGGCTATTCCAGTCAGCTTGCTCGTTGTAGTTCGCGAAGTTGCCAGTGCTGCCAGCAGAGCCGATCCCTGTCAAACCCGCCGTCACCGCTGTCGGGTCCGTATCACTCTGCGTCGCGTAATCCCAGTAGCCCGCGCTGGTGCCTCCGCCCTTGGAGTAGGCCGCCTTGTACCACTGGTCTTCCCTCGGGACGTAGAACGTCGCCCCCGGGTTCACAGCCGGGGCCGTGCCGGTGGTCTGACCGCTGACGAGCGTGTACGCACCTGTCTCTGTGCTCGACGAGCTCGTGGCACCGTTCTGATACCAGTTAGACACCCGCGCCGCATCGAACCAACTCACGTAGTTCACTGGCTTGTCGCCCATGTCGGCCTTGGCTGAGTAGGAGTACGAACCAGACGCCCCAGATCGACTGATGCCGCCTTTGGCGTCGTTGCTCATGTCAGTGTCGTAGAGCGAGTAGGGGTCGGTCGCAGCCACAGAGTTCAGGAAGTCGGTGTACTGCTGGTTCGTGAGCTCGTACTTCATGATCTGGAATGAAGTGGCGACGGCACCGTAGCCAGCAGGCGCGGTATCAGCCGTGTTCCCCGGGTCGCCAACCGTCACCCACTGGATCGGTTCGGCGTTGCCGATAGAGGCCAACGGGAGGCAGGCCAAGGCAGCCAGCCAAAGGGAAAAGGGTTTCAAAAAAAAGCTGGCCATTCGGTTTATCATTTCTAGGAGCAGATCTACATCCGACGGAGAGCGGGAAACACCCAACTCGACCATGCAATAGACCACCCTTCGAAACTTTGTTTCAAGGGCATTCCAAGGCCCTGTCCGAATCCTCACGAAGTTGCCGCGAGCCGCTGCCGGCCGATCACTTTTTCCGCCATTTGTCCAGCCAAGAGGGCACGCACCACACGCACAAAGCGCAATCTGACAGCTCAAGAACTGCTCGAAGAATCGAACGCCCCAATTGTTTTCTGATGAGACATCCACCCGACTCGGAAGTCACCCATAGATTCTGCGGAGGCAGTCTCTTTAAAACGCCCGGCGAAGGCGTTTCAAAGCCATGTCCAGCCGGTCGGTGGGGCAGGCGGTATTGAGGCGAATGAAGCCCGGGGCTGCGAAATCGCGGCCGTCGGAAGGGCCAACCCCGGCCGCCACGCAGGCGGCGAAGGGATCGTGATTTCCAGTTTTTCTGGCGTCGATCCAGACTAAATACGTCGCCTGCGGGCGCGTCGCCTCGAGGCCGGGGATCGCGGCGACGGCGGCGAGCGTCCGGTCGCGATGATCGGCAAGGAGGGCCACGAGCCGGCGCCGCCAGGGATCGCCATGGAGCCAGGCTGCCTCGGCGGCGGCATAACCGAGGGGATTGACCATCGGCACCAGGCCCCCTCCCGACGGCCGCCAGCGCTTCCGCTCACTCTCCTCGGGGATGATCGCCGCGGCGCAGCCCAGGCCGGCGAGATTCCAGGTCTTCGACGGGGCAACGAGCGTGATGCACGTGTGTGCCACGGGATGATCGAGCGTGGCGAAGGGAACGTGGGGGACGTCGTCGAGAATTAAGTCTGCCCAGATCTCGTCGCTCACCACCCGGATCGCGTTCCGCGCGGCGAAGTCGGCAAGCGCGAGGAGCTCGGCTGGCGAGAATACGGTGCCGGTCGGATTGTGGGGATGGCAGAGCCAGAGGAGCCTTGTGCGCGGAGTGACCGCGGC
>CAMBFA010000259.1 GCA_945865325.1 Candidatus Kuenenia stuttgartensis | reverse complement strand
CCTGATTTCGCCACCGTCGTCGCTCCGCTCCTCGCCCGCCGCTGTGGCGCCTGCCACGGGCCGGTCACGGTTGAGAGCGGCTGGCGGATCGACGAGCGCGAGCGGGCGTTTGCCGGCGGCGACTCCGGGCTCCCCGGGATCGTGGCCGGGAAACCAGAGGCGAGCGAGATCGTCCGCCGTGTCACAACCGACGACGCCGAAGCCCGGATGCCAGCCGACGCCGATCCCCTCCCGGCGGAGGAGCGCGCGATCCTGGCGAGCTGGGTGGCTGCCGGGGCCCCATGGCCCGACGACGTCGCCACGCTCCCCGCCGCGCTCTTTCCTGACGCTCTCAAAACCTCGACCCACTGGGCCTTCCAGCCGATCGTTCGGCCCCCGCTGCCACAGATCGCCGGTGTCACCCACCCCATCGATGCCTTCGTAACGCAGGCCCTTGAGGCCAAGGGGCTCGCGGCCAAGGGGCTCGCGATCCAGCCGGAGGCTCCGCCGGCAACGCTCCTGCGGCGACTTTTCTTCGATCTCGTCGGCCTGCCGCCGACGCCCGCCGACGTGCAGGCCTTCACCGCGGACGTGGCCGCCCGGGGCACCGACGCGGCCTTCGGTGATCTTGTCGACCGGCTCCTCGCCTCCTCTGGCTTCGGCCAGCGGTGGGCACGGCATTGGCTCGATGCCGTCCGGTTTGCCGAGAGCAACGGCTTCGAGATGAACCAGATGCGCCCCAACGCCTGGCGCTACCGCGACTGGGTGATCGAGAGCCTTCAGCGCGATCTCCCCTACGACGCCTTCGTCCGCGCCCAACTCGCCGGCGACTCTCACGGCGCCGACGTCGCCACCGGATTCATCGTCGGCGGCGCCTGGGATCAGGTGAAGTCCCCCGACCCGGTGCTCACGGCCAACCAGCGGGCCGACGAGCTCCACGACATGGTGAGCACGACCGGCTCGGCATTTCTGGGCCTCACCGTCGGCTGTGCCCGCTGCCACGACCACAAGTTCGATCCTATTCCGCAAACCGACTACTACCGTCTCAAGGCCGTCTTTGCCGGTGTCGAGCATGGCGAGCGCGAGGTGACGCTTCCCTCGGAGCCGCCCCGGCAGGATCGACGGGCCGAGATCAGCAGGCTCCTGGCCGAGGCGGGGGTAGGGAACCTGCGGCGCGCCGTCACCCCGCGCCAGAATATTGACCGCTTCGCCCCCACGCCGGCCCGCTTCATCCGCTTCAAGATCCTCGAGACGAGCGGCGCCGAGCCCTGCCTCGACGAGCTCGAAGTTTTTTCGAGCGACGGCCGCAACGTCGCCCACGGCGCCACCCCGACCTCTTCCGGCGACTTTACCGGCAACGCTTTTCATCTCTTGGCACATGTCAATGACGGGCTCTACGGCAATGAGCACTCCTGGATCTCAAACACCCCCGGCACCGGCTGGATCCAGCTCGAGCTTCCGGCCACCGAGACGGTTGACCGGGTGGTGTGGAGCCGCGATCGCTCCCCGGAGCCGAAATATGCCGACCGGGTGGCGACGCGCTATGAGATCGCGCTCTCCACCGACGGCGTCACGTGGCAGCCGATCGCCTCCGATCTCGACCGCCGCCCCTTCGGCGACAGCACCGCCGCCCCCGACGAGGCTCCCGCGGCAGCGCCGCCGGGAAGCGTCGCCGATCCGGCGAGCGTGGCTGGAAAGATCAGTGCCCTGAAAGCCGAGCTCGCCACTCTCGACCGCGGCCCGATGGCCTATGCCGGCCGGTTTACCGAGCCCGGGGCGACGTTCCGGATGTTTCGTGGCGACCCAACGCAGCCACGCGAGGAGATCCTCCCCGGCCCTCTCTCCCGAATCGGCTCAGGGCCGTGGCCAGAAGCGCCGATCACGGCCGAGGCGGCCCGCCGTCGGGCGCTGGCCGACTGGATCGTCGATCCGGGCAACCCGCTCACGGCACGGGTGATCGTCAACCGTCTCTGGCACCATCACTTCGGGACGGGGATTGTCGACACGCCGAGCGATTTCGGGGCAGGGGGGGGGCGGCCGTCGCACCCTGAGCTTCTCGATTGGCTCGCAAGTGAACTGATCGCCAACGGCTGGCGGCTCAAATCCATCCACCGGCTGATCGTTACGAGCCGGGCCTGGCGGCAGGGGGGAGCCCCGAGCGAGGCTGCTTTGGCGCTCGATGCCCAGGACCGGCTCCTGTGGCGCTATCCGCCGCACCGGCTCGAAGCGGAGGCGATCCGCGATGCGATCTTGGCCACGAGTGGGAGCCTCAATCCGCAGGCCGGCGGGCCCGGCTTTGATCTCTTTGTCGCCAATGCCAACTACGTCAAGGTCTACGAGACGAAGACGGAATTTTCAGCCGACGACTTTCGGCGAATGATCTACCAGAACAAGCCGCGCTCGGAGCTCGACACCTTCTTCGGCGCCTTCGACTGCCCCGATGCGGGGCAGATCCAGCCGAAGCGGACGTCGAGCACCACGCCGCTCCAGGCGCTCAATCTCTTGAACGGCGCCTTCCTCATCGACCAAGCCGACCGCTTCGCCGCCCGCGTGGCCCGTGAAGCGGGCGACGAGCCGGCTGAAAGAGTCCGCCTCGCGTTCCTCCTTGCCTTCGGCCGCGAGGCGACCGACGCGGAGATCGCCGCCGCCACGAAGCTCGTCGCCGACCACGGCCTCCCGGCCCTCTGCCGCGCGCTCTACAACGCGAATGAGTTTCTCAGCGTTCGCTGACGGGCCGGAAGCCGGCTTCGAAAAAGGTGCCAGCCACCAAATCTGGGCAAGCTGCCAGGTTCTCCATTTTTGGTGGCTGGCACCTTTTCCCACTTCCGCCGCCGCCGCTGCTCGACCATCGCAAGCACTCCAGCGACGAGCGACAAGGCGTTTGCGCCCATGGCGGGGTCGATCTCGGGGACGGCACCGGCTGAAATCGTCAGCCGCCCGGTCAGCTCGCTGAACGAAAGCAGCTGGTCTCCGATCGTGGTCGTCCAGATCCCACCCGCGCCGGAAAGGCTGTAGCCGGAATAGAGCCCCGTGCCGGTGGTGAACGCCGAGGAGAAGTCGCCGATCGAAGCTCCGGTGAAGGCAAAGAGATCGAAGACCGTCCCATTGAGAAACTTCGTCGAGCTTGCGAAGTCGAGATCGAGACTACCGCCGTACGTGAGTCCACCGGAGGTGGTGATCTGGATCTGGTCGTAGTTGGTGCCGGCGACGCCGGCCGCTGACCCGGAGCCGATCACCTGCATGAAGGTCGTGCTCCCGAACTGAAGATCGAGCGCCGCGGCGGCAAGCGCCCCCGGGCTGTTGCCGGGGGAGAGCACTCCGCCCGACTGCACCGCGACCAGGGCCCCGAGCGTGCCGCTGCCGCCAAGCGTGCCGCCGGTGCCAACGGTGACGGCGGAATTGGTGAGGCTCCCGTTGACCAGAAGAAAACCGGCCGACACCGTCGTGCCGCCGGAGTAGGTGTTGGACCCGGAGAGCGTCAGCTTGCCGGTGCCGACCTTCTCGAGCGCTAGGTTCGCCGTGGACATCACTCCCCGAAACGTGGAATCGTTGCTGTCGCCGACGATCAGCTTTCCATTGGCGGCCGTCGACCTGATCGCCCCGGCAAGAACCGAATCATTGAGGCCAGCGACGGTCTGCGTCGTGCCGTTGACATCGAAGGTTGCTGTACCAGAGCCTTGGAAGACGAGATTCCCACCTGCTGGAACGGCACCAGTTCCCGTTATCCTCAACGTCGAGGAGTCGATCCGCGTGGCACCGGCGTAGTTCGAAGACCCGGTCAAGGTGACGGTGCCGGTCAAAACGCTACTGCCGAAAGTCACCCCCCTCGAACCGTTTCCCGTGATCGATCCGATCGTGAGCGTGCGGGTCGAGGTGCCCCCGAGCACCAACCCGCCCGTCGAGTCGTTGTTGGTGATCGTGCCGTTGATGGTGCTGTTGGCATTAGTAGCGATCGTCTTGGCTCCCGCGGAATCGGCGATCGTGAAGGTGTTGGCAAATATTCGGCCATCACTGAAGTTGAGCGTCGTGGCATTGGCCCCCTGAAGGGTCACGGTGCCGCTCCCGAGAGCGAAGTTGCTGCTGGTCACATTGAGCTTCACGCTGTCGAGGGTCAGAGCGCTAAACGTGTTGGTCCCCGAGAGCGCGAACGCCCCCGCCGAGCCGCTCGCCGTCCGGTTGAGGATCAGGGAGCCGCTGGAGACCGCTTGACCGAAGCTCACCACACCGCTCGTATTGAGCGTGATCGCCCGGGTGCCGCCGGTGAGGTTCACGGTGTTGCCGGGGGTATTGAACGAAACGCTGTGGCCTTCGAGGGTCGAGCCGCCGATCGTGCCAGTCGCCCCGATCGTGAAGTCACCACCGACGGTGATGCCGCTCCTGCCCGGTGAAGTGAAGTTTTGGATTCCACCAATCGTGCCACTGTTGATCGTGATCGCACCGGTGCTGAAGGCATTGTTCGACCTGGCGATGAAGGTGCCGCCGACGCTGCCGCTGGTGCCGAGCGTGAAGCCTCCGCTGTAGCTACTCCCCTGAAACATCATGGTGCCAGCCCCGGTCTTGATGATGCCGTTCGCACCGGCTGATGTGATTCCTCCGAAGTTGACCACGCTCCCGGCGCCGAAGTCGAACGTCTTCACGGCGCCACCGAAGCTCATGACATTTCCCGCGGTCGTGTCGCTGAAGCTGATGAACACGTCGGTGCCGGTGGTAATGTTGCCGAGGGTCGCCGAGCTCGTAGCAGAGAGCCTGCCGAAGGTGTAGGTGCCGGCGTCGGCGAAGGTGGCGTTGGAGCCCGCCACCCAGTTACCGG
>CAMBFA010000258.1 GCA_945865325.1 Candidatus Kuenenia stuttgartensis | reverse complement strand
GGCCGCGGGATGCTCGACGACACCCTCGTCGTCTGGGGAGGGGAGTTCGGTCGCACCGTCTATTCGCAGGGAACCCTCACCGCCGACACCTACGGCCGCGACCACCATCCGCGCAACTTCTGCATGTGGATGGCCGGCGGCGGCACCAAGGGGGGAACGGTCCTCGGGGAGACCGACGACTTCAGCTACAACGTCGTCGAGAACCCTGTCGATGTGAACTCGTTCAACGCCACGCTCCTCCATCTGATGGGGATCGACCACGAGCGGTTCACGTTCAAGTTCCAAGGGCTCGACCAGCGGCTCACGGGCGTCGAAGAGCAGCACGTCCTCAAGTCGCTGTTGGCGTAAGCGCGGGCCACCAAATACCGAGGTTACCGAGCGACTCCGAAGCCACGTTGGAGCCAGAGCAGGGGCGGGCCTCTGGGTGCGCACTGGGGGCGCACTGGGGACTCGCAGCAGGGGGATCAAAAGATGGCGAGAGTCTTGACTGGGCCCGTGGCCGGGATGATCGCGGCGTGGGCGCTACTCGTGGGACTGTGCGGCGCCGATCCGGGGGATGCGAGGCTCACGCCGGGCGACAAGGTCGAGATTGAGTGGGTTGGGAGGCGTGTGGAAGCGGAATTTGTCGAGTATTCGATCACGGGCTGGATCACGGTCAAGTTCTTCTCCAACGGCATCGAACACTCGCCGACGTTCCCGCCGGACAAGGTTCGGGCCCTTGGCGGAGGGAAGCGAGCGAAAGGGCCGAAACGCCCGCTCCGCACCTGGACCGACACGACGGGGACGTTCCAGACGAGGGCTCGCTTCGTGGTGCTCGAGGAAGACGAACTGACGCTCGAGACGGAAGATGGCAAACAGATCACCATGACGCTCGAGAAGTTGAGTGAGGCCGATCAGGCGATGGCGCGGAAGATCGCCGCGAAGGTGGGCCCCGCGGCCCCCAAGGCGGACGAGAAAGGAGACAATCCGTTCGCCGCCAAGCCCACGCCTCCCATGCGGCCGCGCAGCCAGCCTGAGCCTGCCGACGAGCCCAATGATGAGCCAGCCGACGACGCGCCGGAGCCTGTCGAAGTTGCCATCGGCGAGTGGCGCCGTTGCCGGACAATCACCGTCGATCCTCCTGCCGACTGGTCGGTGCCGGTCGACGGTGGCGTGTTTCCGGAAAAACTGGCCTCGGCACCGATCCCCCTCCCTGGCCCACCGCAGGGCTCGGATGGTTTCTTCGAGAAGATCGATGGGCTTCACATGGCGCGGGGCGGGGCGAAGGCCTGTGCCGTGATCCGCAACAGCCCCCCCACGCGGGCGGTCACGACGACGCTCTCCTTCGTCGATCTCGTCGGTGGAAAGGTGGAGGCTCCGGTGCGACTGCCGTCGAGAACAAATCTCGTCGACGTCGATCGGACCGGCGAGTTCGTCCTCACCGTCCCGGACACCACCTTGGTCCTCGGAACGACGGGGCCGCCGCCGCCGCCACTCGGCGTCTGGAAGGTGGCCGGTGACTCGCTTGAGCCAGTCCGGGTGTGGAATCCGCAGGATCCCAACAACATCCACAAGGATACCCCGTCGTTCGCCAGGTTCATCGACGCCGACCACGTCGTCTGCGTGAACTTCCCCAACAAACTCTCGGTGTGGAACGTGCCCGAGGCGCGGGCGATCTGGACGATTGAACTCGCCAACGGGAGCGAGCCGGTTGTCAGCCCCGGTGGAAAGTATGTGGCGGCCGCGGTGGGCGACAGGATCTGCCTGTTTGACGCGCTCACCGGGAAAACGGCTGGCTGTCTGCAGAACGTGCCGGGGGCGATCGGAACGTTGTCGTTTCGTCCCGACGGCGGGCAATGTGCCGTGGTGTCACCGCAGCGCGTCGTGGTCTGGGATCTCCAGACGGGAAAGGTTTACCGCGACATTGCCTTCTCAAACTATGTCCCAACCGGCTCGGTCGACTGGCTCTACGGCGGCTACCTCCTCTGTGGCGGTAGCAGCCTTGTCGATCTCGAACGGCGGATCGTGATCTGGAAGTATCTCTCCGAGTCCGCCGGTGGGGAGCCGGGTGGTTGGGGGGAGTTTGGCGGGCAGTTCTGGTATGCGCTGCAAGCCAAAGGATCGCAGGGGCGGGCACTCTATCCGGCGGTGCTGCCGCACGACGATGTCCGCCGGGTGGCGGCCGGCCTCGACCCGGAGCAGTTGCTGGCGGTGCGCCCCGGCGCGGCGTTCACACTCGACGTCCGGGTGCAGGGGGATGCGGCCGAGCAGCAGCAGGTGCAGCAGGCCCTCACCGCCCGGCTCCAAGCGGCCGGGATGACGGTCGGCCAGGGGGCGGCGCTTGTGCTCCAGGCGACGACGGAGACGGGGAAGAGCCGGGAGATGTCATACCGGGCCTTCGGCCGGCCCCTTGGGGAGGCCGAGAAGGTGACGATCACGGAGCAGATCAGCCGTTTGAAGATCCTCGAGCAGGGGAAGCCGGTCTGGGAAGGAGCGCTTTTCGGCGGGGGCCCCGCATTCCTCGAGATCAAAAAAGGACAGACGATCCAGGATGCGCTCGCTCCCTATCAAAAGCCAAACCTCAAGTACTTCAGCTCCGTGAATCTGCCGCGGTACGTCGCCAGGACCGCCGAGGCCGGGGCCTACGGGTTCAGCCGGTACACGCCGCAGGGGATCGTGAACATCGAGCCCCCCGCCCCCGCCGCGGTCCAAGCAAGGTAGGACCTCGAGCCTGTGCCTGGTTCACCGATCCCCGACCGCGCTCACCCGGCCGCTCGAATCCGCTATGCTCGTTGCGACGATTTAACCCAGAGGAATCCCAGAGGAACCCTTTCCATGCGTCTGTTCGCCTGCTCCCTCCTCCTCCTGGCCTTCGCCATCACCCTTCCGGAGACTTCCGTGTCCGCCGCTGATACCGACGTTCCCCTCCCCACGCTCCCCAAGGGCGCGGGCACCCTCGACGCCGATCCCCCCAAGAGCTTCATGAAGACCGCTTCCGGTCTCCAATACCGCGTCCTCCGCACGGGGCAAGGGGTCAACCCCAAGGCGAGCAACACCGTGAAGGTCAACTACCACGGCTGGCTCGACGACGGGAAGGTGTTTGACAGCTCCTACAAGCGTGGCGAGCCGATCGAGTTCGGCCTCACCAAGGTGATCCCCGGCTGGACCGAGGGGATGCAGCTGGTGGGGAAGGGGGGCATGATCGAGCTCCTCATTCCGAGCAACCTCGGCTACGGCAAGCGCGGTGCCGGCGGCACCATCCCCCCCGATGCCACGCTCCACTTTCTCGTCGAGCTCATCGACGTCCGCTGATCCTGGTCGACGGCCATCAGACAAACACTACGGCCCGCGCGGGGCGATCCCGCGCGGGCCGTTTGCATCGAGGTGACCATCAGGACGGAGTGTCACTCCGTGCTTAGGGTCTCCCCTTGGGCGGCACTGATCGCGGCGGCAAGCACCGGCATGGACATGTCGTCGGAGAGAAAACGGACGCCTCCATCGCAGTACACCGCCCCGCAGGCGGAAGGATGGAACGAATAGAGTTCGTTGCTGCTGTTGCAGTTCATCGCGCACGGGCCGAGCGATGTCACCCCGTCGGTGGTGAAGCCATCGACCCAGAACTCCGAATCCGGATCGGCCCATCCCGACCCGCTCGCCCGCGACGTGAGAATCGCGGTGCGGCGGCGGTAAAGCACCGGCCGCCCAGCATCCTCGACCCAGGCCAGGGTCTTGGACGTCCCGTCCATGACAAACGCGCTGCGGGAGCGGGCCCGTGAGTTGTAGAACGGGGGGCTCATGCCGGTGGTGAACGACGAGATCGTGCTCATCGGACGGATGGCCCCGGTGTACTGCGTGGCGTCGGTCGACGGGTTCGAGGGGTCGTAGCCGGGCACGGGGGGAATCAGATTATAAGGGGCCAGTCCGATTTTCCCGTTGACCCCATTGGCGATCGAGTAGTCCGAGGAGGCCGACATCCACCGCGGTGCCGAAGTGCTCGAAGGCGCGTTGCCGGTATCGATCGGATTGGCGGTGGTCGACGACGGGCAGATGAATCCGGCAACGCGCTGGACGATCACCGCGGCGTTCGTCGGATCAGACCAGGTCACTTTGGTGTTGTAGGCATTGCCCAGCTGCGCTTCCTCGATGTAGGGGAGGAGAAAGACGCCCGGCCCATGCTGGATGGACCCACTGGCCGGGGCGGGGATTCCTAATTCGACCACCGGATACCCTGGGGCGGCGTCGGCCCGGGCTGGGGGATAAAACTGCTTCGCGCTCTCGAAGTTGAGGATCGCCAAGCCGACCTGCTTGAGGTTGTTTTGGCACTGACTGCGGCGCGCGGCCTCCCGTGCGGCTTGAACCGCGGGGAGGAGGAGGCCGACGAGCGTGCCGATGATGGCGATGACGACGAGGAGTTCGACGAGCGTGAACCCTGCACCACGGGAACGGGACATGGCCATGGTCAGACCTTTCGGGATGGAGTGATCCGGAGCGACTGGAGAAGGGAAAAAGGATGAAAACGAAATGAACGCAAAGCGAGGAGGCGACGAAGGTCACCGACCGGACAGTTCGAACGTCGGCAGCGTGTTCGGCTTGGCCTCGACTGTCGTGGTGAGCCCCGACGTGGAGGCATCGGCGTAACGGACGGGACCCTTGGCAGCCGATTTGTCACGGCGGACCTGATCGCCCCCTTCGTCGTCGCCCCCGCCGAGGACGGCGATCCCCACGCGGTATTCCCCCGCCGGGGCCCCGTCGTTGGCCTCGTAGGTGAAGACGGTGAAACGGCCCTCCGCGTCACTCTTCGCCTGCGGTTG
>CAMBFA010000257.1 GCA_945865325.1 Candidatus Kuenenia stuttgartensis | reverse complement strand
GCGATCTTCGCCTGCATCGGCCTGGAAGATGGCAAGCGGAAGTGGAAGGGGGGAAGGTATGCCAAGGGGCAGGCTTTGCTGCTGGCTGATTCCGGACTGATCGTGGTGGTCAGCGAGAAAGGCGAGCTCGTGCTCTTGCGGGCGACTGCGGAGAAGCACGAGGAGCTTGGGAAGATCGAGGCCCTCAGCGACAAGACGTGGAATCATCCGGTCGTGGTCGGCGACCGACTCTATCTCCGCAATGCCGATGAGATCGTGTGCTACGAGCTGGCCACCGCGGGCTGACGCGCCCATCGCTAGGGGCCCGTTCCTGCCGCCGGAGTGGCAGGCCTCTGGCCCAAGAGGAGACACCGTGCCAAACCGATTCACGACAAGCCAAATCGACACCACTCAAGGACAAGTCAGCGATAAGTCGCGCCTTGCCTGTCTCGAAATGGCTCGTCATGACGGGAATCCACGGGCAGCCCGCCCGGTCGACCGCGCTGTCCGTGGCCAACCAGGGAAAAGTTCGCCGCTGGGAGCGACATCGCCAGAGCGAGCGGGTTGTTCGGGCCACGCTCTTGGCCCAGATCGCGGAGGACTTTCCACTGGAGCGCCCACGGTTTGGCGGCGACATCCAACTCACCGTCTGACACCCAAGCCGGCGCCGATCTGGACGATTCTCACGCACCTCGACGAGCCGCTCGCGCTGCCCGTGGAGAAAAGTCATCTCTGACCGAACCGGCTGCGGGGCAGCCGGTGGAGCCAGTCCACTCGGAAAACCCCCGGTTTTCTCGAGTGCGGCGCACTGGCGACCGCCTCGTCCGGTCGAGCCGGCACTTTATCCACAGCCTTCTAGCCGCCGCCCTTCTCCCCCCCCCGGCCGTGGGTCGCCCACTGACTTGGACCAGCTCGTGCAAGTCCATGACGGTCGCGATGTCTTTCATGCAACGCCCGACGACTCGCCTGTGATCGAATACACAACCTTCGAGCGGTGCCGGCAGCGGGGCATAAACGATGCAGCCGTACGGCTGGATTCGGGGAGCGTCTGCACTATCGGTACAAAACCGCCGCCACAGGTTCGAGGTGGGCCTCAATGATCCGCATCCGACCGACTGGGAAGGCCGCTCACCGGCCGGATCGTCGTTGAGGACGTGTCATTGAACAGCCAATCGTTTATCATTCGTCCTCATGAATCCTATGGCTTGTTCCTCTGACCCGAGGTCTTCGTGACCGCTGATCCTGCTGGCAACGCGTCATCGCCTCAACCGCAAACGGCGGCGGGGAAGGGGCGTCGCTTCAAGGTGGCACTCACGTTCCCTGGGGAGAAACGCAACGCCGTCGAGCCGATCGCCGAAGCTCTCTCTCGGACGTACGGCCAGGAACGCGTGCTCTACGATCAATATCACACCGCCGAGTTCGCGCGACCGAACCTGGACGTCTACCTTCCCAGGCTGTATTCGCAGCAAGCCGACCTGATCGTCGTCTTCCTCTGCCCCGAGTATGAGGCCAAGCGGTGGTGCAATCTCGAGTGGAGACACATCCGGCAGCTGCTGGCAACGGCGGATGAAGACCGGATCATGTTCGTGAGCTTCGGCGACCCGGGAGACCTCTCCGAGATCGGCATCCTTCGCGGCGACGGCTGGGCTCCGATCGGGGACCTCTCGGCGGATGAAGCCGCGGCGCTGATCGCGGCCCGGGCGGAACAGCGGCCGACCCCGCCGCGCCCCCGGCGCTCCCGCTGGCCTTTGGTGGCCGGGTGCGTTGCGATCGTCATCGGAGTCTGCTGGGCGCTGATCGCGAGCAACGTCGTGTGCACGACGCTCTCACGGTTCGGCAGGTGTCCGGGGTGGTGCGAATCGACAATGAGTGCCGACGACGTCGCCCGGCTCCATCGGACTCGCTTCACCTACGAAGTGACCCCGGCCCTAGCCGACGCGGGAACGGCGCTCGAGCCGCGGACCTGGCTCGTCGAGAATAATAGCGGCCGGAGCGTGGGGGTGATGTACGGGCCGCTGGTCGGATCGGCCGGCGAGAAGGCTTCCCCGCGTTCGTGGGACCTGAATCCTAACGTTCCCCCGCTGACACCCGGCTCCCTCCCCGTCGAACTGCCGACCGGTGAAATTCCAGGGGATAGCAACGGGGTATGGGTTATCGCGGCATTCGACGCCGCCAACCCATCCAGGCTCCTCTCCGCCACGGTTGTTCGCCTGGTTTTTAGGGATGAAGTGGAGCGATCCGGCCTGGTCCCGGACGGGATCGGAGCCCTGACGCTCGAGATCGGATCCGCGAACAAGTCGTACGCCATTACCCAGACACCCGAATTGCTCCTGACTCCCCGAAGGGCCCCGGCGCCATGAGAACGCTCCCTCAGTACTCCCCGACCGCACGATCCCGCTCCGCCTCCGTCGCCCGGCTATTCGCAACGCTGACGATCGCGGCCCTGGCGTCTAGCGTTGCCGCGACCGAGTTCCTTCTCAAGAACGATGTCGGCAATACAGCCCGGTTCGACTTCCTGCAGGACACGTCTTGGTGGCGCGGCGAGGATCTCGTCGCTTCGGCCTGGGTGCAGAAGGACCTCTTCGAGAACGTCCGACTCCCCGAACTTCCCAAGGTTTCCTTTCGATACACTACGCTGGACAACACCAAGAGCTTGGTGGTCGTGCTGCCTCCGAGCGACCTGCATCCGTCCCCCGACGGGGCTCCCGCGCGTGTGACCTTCAAGGACATTGTGAAAAAGTATCACACCGAGGAGAAGACTCGCACGTACACCGTTACGAAGATGGTGCCCGAAACGAAGACCCGGACGGTCAACGTCACGAAGTATCGCAGCGAGGAAAGAGTCCGGCGTGTCCAGGTGACCGATCCGGCGACGGGTCGTCTCGTCTGGCGGGATCAGAGGTACACCGTGCAGGTGCCGTACACCGAGCAGCGGGAGCAGACCTACACCGTGACCGTGCCTGTCGCCGAGGAGAAGACCTCCACGCACACAGTGCAGGTACCGGTGACGGAGGCCCTGCTCAACATCGACGGTCGGGACGTGTCCGCGACGGTGATCATGTCGGGGGAGGGTGCAAACCGGCGCCGGATCCTCGGCGTCGGACTCTCCGACGTCGACGGCGTCCTCGTCACATCGGTCGACGATGGCAGCCCGGCCACACGGATGAAAGCCTTTGGCCCCGACGCGGATCCGGACGCACGCTACGCGCTCGAGCCGAAGGTCGACCGGATCGTGCGGATCAACGGGCAGACGGTGTCGACGGTTACGGAAGCCGTGGCCGAGGTGCAGAAGTCCCCGGCGATCTGCTTCCTGACCGTTGCGGGTGGCGGACGCGAGACGACGTTCGAGGTCAAACTGGACTTCGCAGAGGACGCAGCCAAGTGAATCCATCAGCGTCGGTCAGCCGACTGTCTTCCGTGCCGGCACGCTCCGGCGGCGCTTGGCGACGCGTTCCTCGGTAACCGTGCCGATGGCTGTCCAGATGCCATCCGGCTCGGCGACGTACATGCCAGAGAACAGATCTTATCCTCACCGGACGGAGACGGCCACGCTGGACGGACGGCCTCGAAAAGGACGTTGCAGTTTGGGCGCTCGAGGAAGGCGAGCACGCAGTCGCTCCCGATGTCGCGGAGGATCTCCTCGGAGATCGGCCCCGGCGGATCGTCGCCGCCGCTCAAGCGCGCGACGTACTCGGGCCGCAACCCGGCCCCCCCCACCAGCGCGTTGAGCTCCACGCGGTATTTGGGGACGGAGTGGTCCCAGGCCACGAAAATGCGTCGCCGTGTCGGGGGAGTCGCCATTGGGCGCTACCTGCGCGAGTGGGAAGTTGACCCCATTTTCCCCGCCACCGGCTGATGGCAACAGCCGCCTGCCGGCGGCGATTCCGGCACGCCCAAGGGAGGGGGTAGACTCACGGACCTGTGAGAGAGGCGGATGCCGGAAACCAGCCGGCGGGAGCGGACGGTCAGGAACCAGCGGAGCTTCGACGATGGCGGCGGAAGCGCAGGGGGCGAGGCGATGGACCGGCGTCGAGTCGCTCGACCTCCCGCTCCCGGTGCCGGCGGGGCATGCGCCGCTGTCGATGAGATTCTGCCGGATCCCGGCGGGGAAGTTTCGGATGGGGGCGCGCGGTGGATGCGACGAATATACAAAGGACTACAAGGAGCCCGTCCATGAGGTCGAGGTGCCGTATGACTTTTGGATGGCGAAGTATGTCGTCACGCAGGCGCAATATGCCGTCGTGTTTGAGGCACTAGGGCTTTTGGGGATCCAGCGGCCAGACCGTGAGCGGTGGGACGCCCGCCCGAGTCATTTCAAGGACAAGCCGAATCATCCGGTCGAGGGAGTGAGCTGGATCGATGTCACGCTGTGGTGCCAGAAACTCTCGGAGTGGTTGCAAGCCAAGTGTCCGCTCGAGCTGTCGGAATGGTGTGGCGACGGTCGCGCGGTGTGCAGCCTTCCGACGGACATCGAGTGGGAGTATGCCTGCCGGGCCGGCACGGAGACGGAGTATTGGTGCGGTGACGATGATGAGGACCTGCGTCACGTGGCGTGGTTCGGAGAGGACTATGGCAATGGTTCGACGCACTCGGTTTACGATCCGGTGAGCAGCGACGGCGATGTGCCGGTTAGCAATGCGTTTGGCCTTGTTGGTGTCCACGGCAATGTCGATGAGTGGTGCCTCGACGTATACGAACGATCGTTTGCTCCCCATGCGGCTGGTCGACGCGCGGAGCGGTGGAGGGTTATTTCGGATTCCCACGGCTCCGTGTTCCGCGGCGGTTTTTGGTTCAGCAGTGCCGCGAAGTGCCGGTCGGCCATCCGCGGCGGGTACACGCCGGCTGGCCGCTTTTCGCACACGGGATTTCGTGTCTGCTTGGTCCGCGGTCCCGGC
>CAMBFA010000256.1 GCA_945865325.1 Candidatus Kuenenia stuttgartensis | reverse complement strand
ACGAAGACTTCTGGAAGGTCCCCTTCGGCACCCTCACGGCGGCCGCCGCCGGCGCCTGTGCGGTCTATGCGATCGGCACCCACCCCGCCGAGGCGGTGGCAGCGCTTGCCTGGTTTGGGATCGTCACCGGGATCGCCGCCTCGACGCGCCAGCCGATCGATTGCATCCTCGCCCACGCCGGCACAAACCTCGCCCTCGGTGCCTGGGTGATCGCCACCGGTGCCTGGTGGCTGATGTGAAGCCGCTGCCGGCCCGCCGACAGGCCGATGCGCTTTCCGGGGCGACGTGGCCGGCTCGCCGCGGCGCTGACTAACGCCGCCGGCCTTCGCCCCAGCCGCGGTCAGCGCTGCATCTGACGGCCGCTGGCCGCCTTCTCAAACCACACGCTCCACTCCCGGGCGAGCGGCGAGCGCCGGCGAAACTCGTCGATTCCCGCCATCACCTCCCGCTTGACTCCAGCGTTGAAGCTGTCGGTGAGCGCGGCGAAGGCGGCTTCGTCGAGGTGTGGCGTGCCGAGGACGGGGAGCGTGGCGGCGAAGGCAGACGGGACATTGACGCCATCACCTGTGGCGTAGTGGTGCATCACCCGGAGGCCGTAGGAGAGGATTGCCGGGGCGCTCGCGAGCCGGCCGGCGGTGACGTTGTCGGCGCCGGTGACGATGCCGGGAAAGGGGCGGTCGGTAGCGGCCGCGAGGATCCGGGCGGCAAGGCGCTCGCGCGGGCCGTCGGCGAGTGCGACGAAGCGGGCCTGCTGCCGGCGAAACCACCGTTCATGGCGGATCTGCTCGATGGCGAAGTGGCGGGCCCAGCGGCGGAGGTCGTAGCGGTGGAGAAAATAAAAACCGGTCTCGCCGACGAGGTGAGAGAGGGCCCGCGAGCAAGCGAGATCGACAAGCTCGCGGCGCACATAAATCAGCCGCGTCTCGCCGCCGGTCTGTCGCCGCCAGTTGGCCATGATGCGCTTGAGCGCCGGCCTGGTCCGCGGCACTTGGAAGTTTTCACTCGAGAGCAGGAGCGTGTCGCAGCCGCGTTTCGCCCCCTCGTCTCGACAGGAGGCGAGCCAGGCATCGAAGTCGGCCAGACGCTCGTCGCGGAGGAGCAGCCAAACATCGGCATGCTGCTCGGGCCAGGCTGCGCCGGCAAGGCTCGGCGGATACCACACGCCCAGCCCGGCGAGCGATTCGCGCGCGGCGGTGAGCGCCCGCTGCACGCTCGTGCTCCCGGTCTTGTGTGGGCCGACATGGATCGCCAAGCGGATCGGCTTCGCTGCGGAGGCGCTTACGGCAGCAGAGGCGCTTACGTCGGCGGAGGCGATGGAGTGAGCGGCGGCGCTCGAGTGAGCGGCGGCGCTTAAGTCAGCAGAGTCGCTCACGTCAGCGCCACCGCATCGGAGGCCTCCCCGGCGGTGATCGGGAGGTCGCCGCCCGCGTCGGAAAGCCCACCGCTGGGCTCCGCTTCGGCCGGGGGGATGGGGAGTCGGGCGGTGACGACGGTGCCGCGGCCGGGGCGAAACTCAACCCGGCAATCGCCCCCCACCAGCCGGGCCCGTTCCTGCATGCCGGTGATCCCGAAGCCCTGGCGATCGTCGCGCTTCGCGTCCCCGCCGTTCCCGAAGTCCTCGAGCCGAAGTTCAATGACATTCCCGACGCGCCGCAGCTCGAAGCGGGCGCGCGGGCTGCCGCTGTGCCGGCGGACGTTGGAAAACGCCTCCTGAACGATCCGGTAGACGGTCACCTGGAAGGCGGGGGGAGTGGCGGGCATCGGCCCGATCGTCGCTTCAACATCGATGCCGGCCCCTTCGAGATCGCCGATGAGGGTCTGGATGGCGGCGTCGAGGCCGAGGTCATCGAGCTCGGCGGGGCGGATGCCGCGGATCACGCGGCGGCCGTCATCGATGCCGCGGGCCAGGCAGCCGATCACGGTGTCGATCATCTCGCCGCACGCCGCGGGGAGAACCTCGCGGGGGAGGCTTTCGAGCATCATCTTCGCGCCGACGGCGTATTGGATCAGCCCGTCGTGAAACTCGCCACACAGCAGCTGCTTCTCCTGCTCCTGGATCTCGATCAGATTCCGCAGCACGTGCTCCTTCCGTTCGAGGTCGGCCCGGGCGTTATGGAGCTCGGTGACATCGGTGGAGACGCCGCCGACGGCGATGATCTTGCGCTGGTCGTCGAGGATCGGAAACTTCACCGTCACGTAGGCATGGCGGCCGTCGGGGGTCTCGGCTGTCTCCTCGAAGGTCTGCGACAGTCCGGTGGCGATGACCCGCGAGTCGCTCACGGAGAGGATCTCGAGCGACTCCGGTGGCGAGGAGAGCCCGCTGCTGCTTCCGCCGGTTTCGTCGACCGGTGCCCCGAGCGCGGCCCCGCGGTTGTTGGCGAGGAGCAAACGGCCGTCGAGATCCTTGAGATAGACCACGGCCGAGGTGTGATCGAGAAACTCGCGGAGGTAGGTATCGCGCTCGCGGAGCCGGGCCTCGGCGCTGGTCGCCGACTCGGCATGCGACTCCAGATCGCGCCGCGACCGCTGGAGCTGATCGAACAGCCAGATGAAGATCCCGCCGGTGGAGAGGGAGAAGAGGGCGACGACGAGCGGGCCTGGGGGGAGGGTGGAGAGATCGACATGAGGGACGATAAACAGCCGAAAAAATGCGATCCCGATCGCCAGCAGGGCCATCACGGCCGGACCGGTGCCGAGCCGGTAGGCGATGAGCACAACGGTGAGATTGGCCCCGAGAAACGCATGCCGCGGGCCGACGAGCGGATCGACCCACCAGCGCAGCGCCGTCGTCAGGGCGACAAACAGCAAGGCCAGGCCGTAGCGCACCAGCGGCGACAGGGTATCGGAGGTGGGGCTCTTGGCCACGTGTCGGCCTCGCGGGATCCCGGGCAAGCGGCGGCCGTAACGGGGCGGGGCCAACCGTGCGGCCGGCCCCTGCTCGGGGCCGCGCCGGAAAGCCCGATGAACAGTCTATCGCTCCGGGGAAAAAGTCATCCCCGGCCGAACCGGCTGCGGGGGGAGCCGATGGCGCTTATCCCCATAAAAAACAGCCGGTTTTCGCGAGAACGAGCGACTGGCGTTCACACTGGCCAGTCGCGACTGGCGACGGTTGACGCCCGCTGTCGCCAGTCAGGGGCCTCGTCCGCCGACGGCCCACCAGTTAGGGGCCTCGCCCGCCGACGGCGAACCAGCCCGGGGCCTCACCCGCCGACCGTGCCCCGGGCCGGGCCGCTGGTCGCTGGCATCGTCTGGTTCGAGAGCCGCAGGAGGTGCCCGTCTCGATCGGAGTGCCAGTATTCGAAGCGTGTTCCGAAGGCCTGTTTGTCGCGTGTGTGCCAGAAGATGTCGTGCTTCCCCCACTTGCTTTCGACGAGGACAAACCCATCGTCTCCCACCGCCTTGACGATCCCGGTGTGGACCGGCCGGCCGTCGTCGCCGCGGTAGACGATGAGATCGTCGGCCAGGGGGGTGGCGACGAGCTTGTAGCCGTTGTCGTTAAGGATCGTGTCGACACTCTCGATCGGGATCCAGTAGCGACCGCCGGTGAACACCCAGCCGTGGCAATTGGAGAGGGCATTGCCGCGGCCGGCGACGATCAGCTGGCCTTCAAACCCATCGGGGATCCCGGGTTCGGCGGTCTTGTCCTGGGGCCATCCGAGGGGGACGACGATCCCGCCATCGGTGAGGGCGAGCATCCCTGGCACCGGCAGCATCCGGGCGAGTGCGGCCGGCTGGGCCGGCTTGGCCAGTTGAGACTGTCCGGCAAGTCTGGCCTGTCCGGCCAGTCGGGGCCCGCCTTCGGGAGGCGTCGCCGGTGCGAATGAGGGGCGAATGAAAAACAGGGCGACGGCCACGCAGGCCGCGGCGGCAAGCGCCAGGCTGGCGCGAGCCACGAGAGGGGAGCATCGGCGGATCATGGGCACTCGGGTGAGGATCATGGTGTGAAGCAGGGTCCCAACCTACCACCATCGCGTCTGTGGGACGCGTCGGCGGTGGGAGGAGCGGTCCCCTTCAACGTCCGGGCGAGCGCCGAGTTGCCCCTGCGTTTCCCGTAAGCTTTCCCGACAGGTTGCCAACACGGGGGGCACGCGGGGCATGGGGCCACGGCGCGCACCGGGGGAGTTTTTCGCCCCAACGCCTAACACTTTTGCTAACACAGCCCCAAAACAGCGTTCCGGGCCGAAGCCGCGGAAGGGGGCCAAAGTGCCTGAAAAACAGGCCGCTTCGGCAAGTGGGGCTGCTGGGACTCGAACCCAGGACCTACGGATTAAAAGTCCGCTGCTCTAACCAGCTGAGCTACAGCCCCACGACCATCCTACAAGGGCCGGCGGGGCAGGCAACGGGGCCGCAAAACGGCCGAAAACAAGGGAATCAAGCGAGCTCCGGGGGCGATCGTTGGGCAGTGCCGACCTGCCGCCAAACGACCGAACCGAGATCCAACACAGGGCCACTTGTCAGGTGGCACCGCGGATGTGCGACCGCACCCATTCGGTGAAGGCGTCACGTTTCAAACTGCCCTCAGCCAAACCGAGCACGACCTTTTCCTGTTCGTCGACGGTCGCGACGAGTTCCAGAGCGTTGAGAAGCAGAAACGTCTCCATCGCGGCGTGGCCGATCCGCTTGTTGCCATCGACAAAGGGATGATTTCGGACGAGCGAGAACCCGATGGCCGCAGCCTGCTCGACCAGCGTCGGATAGAGATCTCGGCCGTCAGAGGTCATCCGAGGCTGAGCCACGGCCGAAGCGAGGCCCGCGGGGTCGCGAATGCCTTGAGCCCCACCCGACTGGCCGATGACCAGTCGATGAAGCTCGACCACTTCTTCCAAGTGAGGAAGCGGGTCACGCCAGCCGCCGATAGAGCTCGACGTTCTTCTCAAGAACCCGCCCCGCGGCCTGGCGGAAC
>CAMBFA010000255.1 GCA_945865325.1 Candidatus Kuenenia stuttgartensis | reverse complement strand
GCCCTGTTCGGCGGCGGCGTGAAGAAGGGTTTTGTGTACGGAAAGACGGCCGACGAGCGCCCCTGCCTCGCCGTGGAGAATCCCGTCACAATCACCGATCTCCATGCCACGCTGTTCACGGCGATGGGGATGAGCCCAAAGACGGTGTTTGACATCGAGGGGCGGCCGTTCTACGCCACCGAGGATGGCAAGGGGCGGGCGGTCGAGGCGATCTTCGGCGCGTAAGATGGTCTGTTGGGCCGGCTGGCCGCCGATTTTCCTTCACGATCTTCCCATGCGCCTGCGACGAATCCCCCTCCTCCTCGCCGCGCTGGTGTTGGCGATCGCCACGCCGGCCGCGGCCCAAACCTCTCTGCGGGCACAAGACCCAGCCACGGCCAGCCCCTCGGCGGCCTCCCGCCGTCGCGTACTCTCCGACGAGCCTCGACCAGAACCGCGGCCGATCCGCTCGCGTCACTTTTCCTTTCTCACGGACGTCTCCGATCGCGAATCGAAGCTCATCCTCGACAAGCTCGAGACGATGGTCGGCCTCCTCGAGCGCTCCTTCGGGCGCCGCCAGCGGGGCGTGATCGAGGGCTTCATCGTCCACGATCTCGCCGTCTGGCCGGAGGGAGTGCTCACCGAGCCGCTGGGGATCGAGAAGATCAAAGAGCCGGCGGGAATCTGCTTCACGACCGCCCTCGGCCCAGAGCGACGCGCCGTGCTCTATGCCTGCGACGATCCCGGCATCATCCAGCACGAATGCACCCACGGCTTTTGTCACCTCACCTTCGGCGGCGTGGGGCCACTGTGGCTTGCCGAGGGTCTTGCCGAATTGGGGCGATGGTGGCGCGAGAAGGAGAAGGGGGTGAACGTCCCCCCGGCAATCATCGCCCATCTCCATGCCGCAGATCGCCCCCCGCTTGCGGCGATCACGGCCCCGCACCAGCCCCCCTCCAACGACTGGCGCGACTACACCTGGCGCTACGTGCTGTGCCAGATGCTGCTCGACAATCCCAACTACGCCGATCGCTTTCGAGCGCTGGCCGTGGCGCTCATGGAGGGGCAGCCGGGAGTATCGTTCGAGAGTGTCTATGGGCCGGTCGGCCGCGAGGTGGCCTTCGAGTTCGAGCAGTTCCTCGCGCACGTGGGCAACGGCTCGCGGGCCGATCTCACCGCCTGGCCCTGGAAGGCCAAGCACCGGAAGCTCGCCCCCGGCGGCGTCGGCCGTGCGAAGGTGAAGGGGGCTGCCGGCTGGCAGGCCAGTGGCGTGGAGGTGGAGGCCGGGGCTGTCTACGTGATCACAGCCGAAGGAACATGTCGCCTGGCCACCGATGCCGAGCCCACGAGCCCGGAAGGGGATGCGGCCGGCCGCGGCCAACTGACAGGCGCGCTGTATGCCGATTTCACGCTCAGCCCCGAAATCCCGCTCGGCAGCCATACAAGCTGGATCGCCCCGGCCGACGGCCTCCTCATGCTCCGCGCCGCCGACGCCTGGACAGAACTCGCCGACAACGATGGCACACTTTCCATCACCATCCGCCGCGGGGAGGCTCCTTGATCTCTATTGAGAGTCGACGCCGTCTCGTTCTGATCCTGCCCGCGATCTTGGCCGGCTGCAGCGCTCCTCAGCCTGCCCCCCGCGACCCTCGCGCCAAGATCGAGCTCGATCTCGAGGCCCTCGACGCCGACGGCCTCCGCGGGCCCCCCGATGGCAAGGTGGCGGTCGACTACGAGTTTGTCATCCCCGACACCCCCGCCGCCCGTGAAACGGTCTCCCGGATCGACCCGAGCGTCCATTTTTTTCCTGGCTCGCGCGGCAGGATCGGCGCGCAGCCGGGGGAATGCCTCTGCATCGGCTCGACCCACCAGCCCCGCCACCGCGAGATCCTCCTCGCCCTCGCCCGGCTCCCCGAGATCGCCCGGATCATCGAGTGCCATCACGAGTAGCGGGGTCACGCAGACCGCTGCATGAGATTGCCAAACTCACTTCGGGTCAGCGGTTTCGGCAATGGTTTCCCAGCTTCCTCGAGCGTTTCAATGGCTTCTTGAACCATCTCGCAGAGTTCGCCAAAGACCTGCCTGGCATCGTCGCCATGGCAACCTCCATAGAACAACTCCGGGCAACTTCCGATGAAGCAGTTGTCCTCGTCCGACCACTCGACAACCTTCACGTATCGGTCGCCTTTCGCCATTGGTGCACCTCGTCGATGGCCTTCCGAACCGCTTTTTCGTGGGATCGCCGTGCATCGTCGCCATACGCTCTCGTCAAGATTTCGTCTCGAGAGACATCAGTTCGGGATCGGCCCTCCCCGGTGCGGCAGGAGCGCTCCGGCCTCGCGAACGAGATCGAGAAACTCGGCCCTGAGGCCACCGGGATCGGTGCCGAGCGCCCCGGCCGCCGTGGCGGTGACATGGGCAAGCGACGCCTCCCCGCGGTGGGCACTGTCGCGGAGGAGCATCCCGAACTCAGCGACCGCCGCGGCGAAGCGGAGATTCGTTGAGGCGTTTTCAAACGTCGTGCCGGTGTCTTCGAGGGGAAACTCGCGGAGGGTGCTCGTGTCGCCGGTCGGATCCTTGGAGCGGAGCTTGACCGTGAGCAGCTCGCTCGACGCCGGCCCCGCTTTGGCCGGGGCCTCGGGCTTCGCCGCCACCGTCTCGTTCGGCTGATACTTGAGCGGCTCGGCGCCAGGGGGGTTTTCAACAGCGGCGGTGGGGACGATCTCATAGAGGGCCGTGACGCCGTGGCCGGCGCCGATCTCGCCGGCATCCTTCTTGTCGTCCTTGAAATCCTCCGCCGCCATGATCCGGTTTTCATAGCCGAGGAGCCGGTAGGAGGCGACCTGGGCGGGATTGAACTCCACCTGAATCTTCACATCCTTGGCGATCGTCACCGTGCTCCCGGTGAGCTGCTCGACGAGCACCTTCCGCGCCTCCCTTGCCCCGTCGATGTAGGCATAGATCCCGTTGCCGTTGTCGGCGAGCTTCTCCATCTTCTCGTCCTGGAGATTCCCCTGGCCGTAGCCAAGGACGGTGAGAAACACCCCGCTCGACGCCTTCTGCTTGATCAGCGCCACAAGCGCCGCATCATCGGTGACGCCGACATTCAGATCGCCATCGGTCGCGAGCACGACCCGATTCGAGCCCCCCTTCACGAACGCCTCGGCGGCCTGGGCATAGGCGAGCTCGATCCCAGCCGAGCCATTGGTGGAGCCGACGGCGGCGAGGGCCTCGATCGCTCCCCGGATCCGCGCCTTCTGATCGCCGCTGGTCGGGGCGAGCTTGAGCCCGGCGTCGCCGGCGTAGGTGACGATCGCGACTTTGTCGTTCTCGGTGAGCTGGTCGACGAGCATCGACAGGCTCTGCTTGACCAGCGGCAGCTTGTTGGGCTCGTTCATCGAGCCCGACACGTCGACGAGGAACACGAGGCTCGTGCCGGGGCGGGCCGCGGCGGCGATCTCACGCCCCTTCAATCCCACGCGGACGAGCCGGTGGCCGGGGCGCCATGGGCAGGCGGCCGTCTCGAGCGACACCGAGAAGAGATCATCCCCCACCGGCGGCGCGTCGTCGTAGCGGAAGTAGTTGAGCATCTCCTCGAGGCGGACTGCGTCGGCCGGCGGAAGTTGGCGGTCGTGGAGAAACCGACGTACGAGCGCGTAGCTCGCCGTGTCGACGTCGATCGAGAAGGTCGAAAGGGGCTGCTCCTTCGGATTGCGGAAGGCGTTCTCGACGAACTTTCCGTAGCGCTCCGTCCCCGGTGCGGCTCTGCTGAGTGTGAGCCGATGGACATCCCGCTCCTTAAACCATTTCTCGTCGCGCGCTTCCTGCGGTTCGGGCCCCATCGCCCCGAGGGCTCGAGGGGGCGGGCGACGTCCCATCGCCCCGGCGGCTGGAGGGGGCTGGCTGGGCGGGCCCGCCTCTCCGTCGGCGAGCCGATAGGGCATCATGCCCCGCTCCAAGCCGCGCCCCCCGCCCCGCGGCGGCGCCTGGCCGTTCATGCCGAGCGAGATCCCCCCCTCGCCGCTCCCGGGGCCCGCAGCGAGCAGGCTCGGGTCGACGACATGCTCTTCGAAATCTTGCAGCTGTTCGCTTTCGTCCATCCTCTTGCTTGCCACCACGGCAGGAGCCGGTCCAGCCGGAGCTGGAAGAGCAGCCGACGACGCGGGGGCGCTCTCCTGGGCAGCCAGCCCGGAGACGCGGTCCGCCGGGCCTGCCTCCGCGCCAAACTTGTCGGCCGAAGATTCGGCCAGTCCGTCAGCCTGGGCGAGAGATTCCGCTTTCGCCACCGGTGCATCGCCGAGGGGGATCGCTTCGCGGAGTATCTCCTCCGTGGGCCGCGCAGCCGCGGTTAGCTTGGTTAGCTTTCTGGCCATCACGTCTGTCTGCTCGATCGCCGGCCGCGGGGCACGCACCGGCGGGCTTGGCGGATCGAGGGTGACGATGAGCGCGAGGACGGCCGCGGCCGTGCTCCCGGCGGCGACGAGCATCGGGACAGCCGACAGCGGGCCGCTTGAAAGTTGCGCGAACAGACCGCGGCCAGCTGGCGATCCCGACCCGACTGGCACGGTGCCGCCCCCCCGCGGCGCCTTGGCCTTCGCGTCCCGTGTCGCCAGTGCCGCGGTCACGGCCGTGCGGATCGACGGCGATCCGACCGGCTCCCGCGACGGGAGCGGGGCCGGCTGGCGGAGCGCTGCCCCGATGGCTCGCACCTCGGCCACCTTGGCGCGCTGCGCCTTGGCCTCGGGGGCCTCGAGCCGACGCTCGATCTCGGCCCCCTCTTCGGTGGAAAGCTCACCGAGGGCGTGGGCCGTGAGCTTGGCGGCGGCCTTCTCCTCGGGAGTGACGGCCACCCCGTCGAGGCCGTCGCCGAGGAGAGCGCGGAGGCGCTCGTCGGGAGTCTGGGCCTGAGCAGGCGCCTTAGCTCCGTC
>CAMBFA010000254.1 GCA_945865325.1 Candidatus Kuenenia stuttgartensis | reverse complement strand
CGATACCTACCGGGGGGGCGAACGTCCGGACCGAGGCCCCCCTCCGGGTCGAAGAAGGGTCGAAGAGGACAGAAGGAACGGGACATGGGCGTCAACCGGATCGTCATGCAAAACGGCGTCGTCTGGTGGTTGCCGCCGCTGCGTGCCAGGGATGAGGCCGAGCGGGCCCCGCCCCGCTCCGCCCGTCGCCCGCGCCGGGACGGGTCGCGCCGCGACACTTCCCGAGCTCCGCGGGATGCGTCGGCCACACCCCCTGCGGGATTTGTCCCCCTTTCGTCGCTCGGCATTCCCGGCCTCGACTCGATTCTCTTCAGCCATGCCGATTTCTACCGCGACGCCTACGATCGGGCGGTGCGCGATCGGCAGGCGGGGGATGCGGGCCCGCCGCGGGCCGAACCGGCCGGGGCCGAACCGATGCCCGACCCCGACGAGCGCCCCGGTTTAGAGGGTGACGCAGGGCGGCAGGAATGGTAGGGTTTGATCGGACTGGGCCTGACTCCCTACCGTTTTCCTTCCGCGGGGCCCTTTCCGATGATCGACAATCTGCTCGCCGGTAACGCCAAGTTCGTCAGCAACGAGTTCGCTCCGAACGCCGCTTACTACCACGCTCTGGCCGCGCATCAGCGGCCCAAGGTGCTGTGGATCGGCTGTTCCGATTCGCGCGTCAGCGAACACCAGATGACCGACTCGAAGCCGGGGACGATGTTCGTCCACCGCAACGTCGCCAACATCGTCGCCTTCAACGACGTCAACATCTCGGCGATCCTCGAGTATGGCGTCGTCCACCTGAAGATCGAGGACATCATCGTCTGCGGGCACACCCGCTGCGGCGGCATCGCTGCCATCGAGGATGGTGTCCACGAGAACTACATCGCCGACTGGCTCTGCATCGCCACCGGCGCCAAAGAGGCCGCCGACAGAATCGCGCTCGAGCGGGGCCTCGACCGGGAGCAGAAACTCGCGGTCCTCACCGAGGAGAACGTCAAGCTCCAGATCAAACATCTCCGCAATCTCGCGCTCATCAAGAACTTGCTCGCCAAGGGATCGGTGCCGCGGATCCATGGCTGGCTCTACCGCGTCGAGACCGGCACGGTGGATGTCCTCATCGACGGCCGCGGGGAAACGCCCCGGTCGGGCTCACCAGCCAAGGCCCTCAAGGCCGTCAAGGCCGTTGTGGGCCACGGTGCGAAGAAGCCGGCCGCGAAAAAGACGCGGAAGCACTGACGGTCGGCCGGGCCTCCCGCCGGGGAGCACCGGACAGCTGACTGATATCGACTCAATCGCTCCCTTTTGCCTACTGTGCGGTGGAGCGGCGATGTGGCGTGCTTCGCCGCGCTGGCCCGCTGCCGACAGCCAACGGGGAGAATCGCATGGACCAGAGAGCGTCGTGGCGATGGGTTGCAGGAATGGCCGTTTTGATCGCCGGGGTGTCGGCCCGGCCGGCCCGGGCTGTTGTCATCGATAGAGTCAACGCCGGATCGGCGAACACGACCGCGCCGGCCGATGACCCGGGCTGGAACAACGTCGGGGCGATCGGGATCGGCGCAGGGGTCTATCTCGGCTACGGCTGGGTGCTGACGGCCAATCACATCGGCAGCGGAAACGGCATCAATCTCGGTGGCGTGACCTACACCATGGCTCCCGGTAGCGGCCACCAACTCACGAATGCCGGTGCCGCCGGGAAAACGGCTACCACCGATCTCTACATGTTCCAACTCCAGGGGGCCCTGCCGAATCTGCCGGCCATCCGCATCACCAGCATTGCTCCGGCCAATGGTGACACCGTCACGATGATCGGTCGGGGCAGCGTCCAGGAAGCCAACCGGACCTTTTGGAACGTCAACGATTCGTCGACCCCGTGGGTCTGGACGGAGACGACCGCAGCCCTCGCCACCGATGCAGGCTACAAGACCACCGGTGGGGGGACGATGCGGTGGGGCACGAACGCCATCGATTACACCGATTGGTTCAGCGTCGGGGCGGACGTCTTCGGCCTAGGAACGACGTTTGACCCGGGCGTCTCGAACAACGAAGCCCAGGTCGTCGTCGGTGATTCAGGCGGCGCCGTGTTCGTGAAACAAGCCGGAGCGTGGAGCCTTGCTGGCATCATCATCGCGCAGGGGATGTTTCCGCAGCAGCCGGGGGGAACGTCCACGGCGGTGTTCTTCGGCACCTCCTACTTCGCCGATCTTTCCTACTACCGGCCGCAGATCATGGCCTTGGCGGTGCCGGAGCCTGCCGCCATGACACAGCTCCTGGCCGCCAGCGGCATCGGCGTCGGGGTCTGGTGGTTCCGGCGCCGGCGCGCGGGCTGACTCCGGGGTGGGTGGGTGATGCGGCTTTTCCCCTCCGACCGCTACCGTCTGCCACTCCCCGCGGGGCACCGCTTCCCGGTCGAGAAGTACCGGGCGCTGCGGTTGCGATTGGAAGCCGAGGCGGCGGCCGGCGCGGCGCTGGAGCTCATCGAGCCGCACGCGGCCACCGACGAAGAGCTGCTCCGTGTCCACGAGCAGGGTTACGTCGGCCGGGTACTGGCCGGCACCCTGACGCCGGCCGAGGTCCGGCGGATCGGATTCCCCTGGAGCGAGGGGCTCGTCGCCCGGTCGCTGCGGAGCACCGGCGCCGCGGTCGACGCGGCGGCGGCTGCGCTCGAGGATGGGATCGCTGCCAGCCTCGCCGGAGGCACGCACCATGCGGGGAGCGACTGGGGGGAGGGCTACTGCGTCTTCAACGACACAGCAGTGGCGGCGCGGGAGATGCAGGCCCGGGGGGATGTCGGGCGAGTGGCGATCCTCGACCTCGATGTCCATCAGGGGAACGGCACGGCGCAGATCTTTGCGGCCGATTCCTCGGTGTTCACCGTGTCGGTCCACGGAGCCCGCAATTTCCCCCTCCGCAAGGTTCCCGGCGACCTCGACATCGGCCTCGAGGACGGGGCCGACGATGCCACCTACCTGGCGGCGGTCGACGCGGCGATCGACGGCGCGGTGGGGGGAAGGGCGCCCGATCTACTCCTCTACATCGCCGGGGCCGACCCTTACGCAGGGGATCGGCTCGGAAGGCTCGGTGTCAGCCGTGCCGGGCTCCTCGAACGCGACCGGCGGGTGCTCACCGCGGCGGAGTCGGCCGGAGTGCCGGTGGGAATCGTCTGCGGGGGGGGCTACTGTGACGACATCGGGGCGATCGTCGAGATCCACGCCGCGACGATGCTCCTGGCGGCCGCGATGCTCGCGGCCCGGCGGAGCTGACCGGTGCCGGCTCCGGCCGGCCGATCCCGGGAACGGCCGCAGGCCCGACCTTCGCTCGCCTCGTCCCCCTACAGGTGGGGGAGGCATCGGCAAGCGTCCGCAAACTCAGGATGCCGAACAACTCGTTCCCCAGGAGGTGGGGGCGAAATCGCCGGCCGCGGCTTGCCGGTCAGTCCATCAGACCGTAGGCTTTAAACCAGGGTGCAGGTCTGGGAACGGGGGATTTCCTTCTATCGGCGATGTCTGCCCTACCGTTTTTATCCTCCCATCCTGCGCGGCCCGAAGGCATCGCAGGGGGGGGGGCGGGTGCGGTCTTGCAGTCCGGCTTGATCGTTGTCCGATGACCAGCTCTGCGCCTCATCTTCCGGCGAATTGTATCAATCTTTTCTTCCAGCTGGAGAATCGTCAATGGGTAAGCGAATCGAAACCGTTCCCGGGATGGTCGCCGTTCGGCGCCCGGCCCGGGGGTTCACGTTGGTCGAGTTGCTGGTGGTGATCGCCATCATCGGCACGCTCGTCGGCCTCCTCCTCCCGGCGGTGCAGGCCGCCCGTGAGGCGTCGCGCCGAGTCAAATGCAGCAACCAACTCAAGCAGCTCGGACTCGCGGTGCAAAACCACCACGACACCCGGCAGTTTCTCCCCACCGGCGGCTGGTGGTGGGGGGCGTGGTCGTTCAACAACGGCATGCCCGCCACCGGTGTCAAGCAGTACGCCGGCTGGGGCTACCAGATCCTCCCCTATCTCGAGAACGAGGCCCTCTGGCTCGGCAACGGCGCCAAGGATGTCGATGGCAACGGCTCGATCGCCGATTGGGAACGCTTTTACATGGCCCGTGGCACGCCGCTGGCACAGTATTTATGCCCCAGCCGTCGCTCTGCCTCCGACGGCGTGAAGTTCTCGGGCGAATGGTACGGCGCTCCGTTCCCCGGCGGCCGGGCTCCCTACGCCCAGACCGATTTCGCCGGCAACAGCCTCGACACCGGCGACAATTGGCTTGGTGGCGAGGGGGCTCCGTGGCACAACGAAGGGGATGGCCCGATCTTTCGCGTCGACGGCGACCAGCCGAACCTTGATCTCAGGAAAGTGGCGACGTTTGCCAGCATCCGGGACGGCACGACGAACGTGATCCTCCTTGGCGAGAAGGCCCTCGACAACGACAACTGCAAGGCGAACATGTGCGGGGACGACAACGAGGGCTGGACCGCCGGCTGGGACCACGACACGATGCGGCACACCGGCTTCGTGCCGCAGACTGACGGCGACCGCTCGGGGACCTGGCATGGCGACGGCCGCTTCGGCTCTGCCCATCCGACGGTCCTCAACGTCGTGCTCTGTGACGGCTCGGTGCGCGGCATCACCTACAACATCAATGAGACGATCTGGCGGCGGATGGGCCACCGCGACGACGGAAAGATGGTGGAATACTGATGACGATGTTCTCGACGACCGAGACGTTTTCGCGGCGGGTAGCTCTTGTGCCGCTCTGTCTGTTGCTCGCCGGAGCCACCGCCCTCACCGGCTGTGGACCGAGGAGCTACAAGACCGAGCCGGAGTTCAAGATCAGCGGGAAGATCCTCCGCGGGGGCAATCCGCTTCCCCTCGACCCGGTGATGGCTGCTGCCAAGGCCGCGAGCGTCAACATCAAGTTCGTTCGCACCGACGGCAGCGGTGGTGCTGACC
>CAMBFA010000253.1 GCA_945865325.1 Candidatus Kuenenia stuttgartensis | reverse complement strand
AGCCGTAATCGGCACGGCTGACACGCTACGGGAATCCAGGCAGAATGGTCAAGCCTTAACGGGCCTGCCGGTTTTGCCGGACGAAACGATCGTGACGGCTGTGCCCTACCAATCGTCAATCCGCCCCCCGTTCCTTGACCCCGGCCGCCACCGGGCACGATTTCCCTGAAATCCCCCGGGGAAAGCCCCCGGCGGGGGGAATGAAAATCCCGTCGACGGAGGAAATCGCTGGCTTTTGCCGAGGGGCTGGAAGAACCGATATAGTCTCGCCACGCCGCAGGGACTGCCTGATCGGCCCCGCCGGACCGCCCCGGCCCCTTCCGCAAGATTCGACGGGGGGCCAGGAACGGCCCACCCAACCATCCCATTTATCCCAGACGACACGGCGACGGGAGCATCCCGACGCCCCCAGAGGAGCCCGCGCATGAGCCAGAAGGGTACGTGTGACATCGCCTTGATCGGGTTGGCCGTGATGGGGGAAAACCTCGCCCTCAACATCGCCAGCCGCGGCTACAAGATCGCCGTTTACAACCGGACGGCGAGCGTCACCGATGCCTTCGTCGCCAGCCGCGGCAAGCAGCCCAACGTCGTCGGCTGCCATACGCTCGAGGATCTTGTCGCGAATCTCAAGAGCCCGCGGAAGATCATGATGATGGTCAAGGCAGGCCCGGCCGTCGACGATCTGATCGCCAAGCTCGCGCCGATGCTCTCCAAAGGGGATGTCCTCATCGACGGAGGCAATACCTACCCCGCCGACACCGACCGCCGCACCCGCGAGGTCGAGGCGCAGGGGCTGCTCTATGTCGGCACCGGCGTGTCGGGGGGCGAGGAAGGGGCGCTGAGGGGACCGAGCATGATGCCCGGTGGATCGCCCGCCGCTTGGCCGCTGGTCAAGGAGATCTTCCAGGCGATCGCCGCCAAGGTCGGCCCCAAGGGTGACATCCCCTGCTGCGACTGGGTCGGCCCGCGCGGCGCCGGCAACTACGTGAAGATGGTCCACAACGGGATCGAATATGGCGACATGCAGCTGATCTGCGAGGCCTATTCGCTCCTCAAGCATGCCGCCGGGCTTTCCAATGACCAGCTCGCGGGCGTGTTCGACGAATGGAACAAGGGAGAGCTCGACAGCTATTTGATCGAGATCACCCGCGACATATTCACAGTCATCGATCCCGACAGCGGCGACTTCATGGTCGATCGGATCCTCGACACTGCCGGGGCCAAGGGGACCGGCAAGTGGATGAGCCAGCTCGCCCTCGATCTGGGCGTGCCGAGCACGCTGGTCACCGAGGCGGTCTACGCTCGCTCCGTGTCGGCCCTCCAAGCCGAGCGCGTTCGCGCAAGCAAAATTCTCGCCGGTCCCGATGCCTCCGCTGTGAAGGTCGACCCGAAAGTGTTCACGGAACAGGTCCGCCAGGCGCTCTACGCCTCGAAGATCGCCAGCTATGCCCAAGGCTTCGTGCAGCTGGCCGCGGCCGCGAAGGAGCACGACTGGAAGCTCGACTACCGTTCGATCGCCATGCTGTGGCGCGGCGGCTGCATCATCCGAGCCCAGTTCCTCGAGCGGATCGCGGAGGCCTACGACGCCCACCCCGACCTCGAAAATCTCATGCTCGCCCCCTACTTCACCAAAGCCCTCGCCGACGCCCAGGCCGCCTGGCGGCAAGCGATCGCGACGGCGGTGGCGATCGGCCAACCGGTGCCGGCCTTGATGGCGGCGCTCTCCTATTACGACGGCTATCGTCAGGCCCGACTCCCCGCCAACCTCCTCCAGGCGCAGCGGGATTACTTCGGCGCCCACACCTACGCCCGGACCGACAAGCCGGGCACCTTCCACACCGAGTGGATCCAGCTCCGCCGCCCCGTTACCCATGCGCAGGCCTCCCGATGAGTGGCCAAGCGTCGAGTGCGCGGAGCGCATACCTCGAAGGACTCTTCGGCCTCTCCGGCCGGACGGCCGTCGTCGTCGGCGGCACCGGGGTCCTCGGTGGAGCGCTCGCCGAAGGGCTCGCCGCAGCTGGCGCCTTCACCGTTGTCGCCGGCCGTGGTGAGGAGCGGGGGCAAGCGTGCGTGGAACGGATCGCTGCGGCCGGGGGCGAGGGCATGTTTCTCCCGGTCGACGCCACCGACCGGGAGAGCGTCGCGGGGCTCCTCGCGGCGACGCTCGCGGCCCGCGGCCGGGTCGAGATCCTCGTCAACTGTGCCGGCGTCAATTCGTCGGTGCCCTATTTCGAGATTGCCGATGACGACTGGGATCGTGTCCTCGACACGAATCTCAAGAGCACCCACCTCGGCTGCCAGCTGTTCGGGCAGGCGATGGCCGAGGCAGGTGGCGGCGCGATCCTCAACATCGGCAGCGTGTCGGCTGACAAGCCGCTCTCGAAGGTCTTCGCCTATTCGGCCTCGAAGGCGGCCGTCGTCAACTACACGCAAAACGTCGCCCGCGAGCTCGCCCCCAAGGGAGTTCGCGTCAACGTCCTCTGCCCGGGATTCTTCCCTGCCGAACAGAACCGGAAGATCCTCTCGCCGGAACGGACGGCCACGATCATGAGTCAGACGCCGATGAACCGATTCGGGAATCCCGACGAGCTCGTCGGCGCGGCGATCCTCCTCTGCGCCCCCGTGGCGGGCCGCTTCATCACCGGCACCGATCTGTACGTCGACGGCGGATTCACCGGGATGCGGCTGTAGCCCGTCGTTCAGCCCCCTGCCCCAGGCACAAGCGAAGCGTTCATGCCGCACACGATCGTCATCTTCGGCGCCTCCGGCGACCTCACCAGCCGGAAGCTCGTCCCGGCGCTCTACAACCTGTTCCGGGGGGGCTCGCTCCCCGCCGACACGCGCGTCGTCGGTTACTCGCGGACGCCGATGAGCGACGACGCCTGGCGGACGTCGCTGCGGGAGACGACGGCCAAGCACGCCGAGGGGGAGCCCTTCGACGAGAAAGCCTGGGGCGAGTTCGCTCCGCGGATCCATTACCAGCCCGGCGACATCGGCAGCAGCGCCGACATGGAGCAACTCAAGGAGCGCCTCGCGGTGCTCGAAGGGGCCGCGGCCGTGACGCGCGTCTATTACCTCGCCACGGCGCCGCAATTCTACGAGCCGGTGGTGGGGGCGATCGGTGCCCTCGGCATGGCGAGCGAGGAGAACGGCCCGCGGCGGATCGTCGTCGAGAAGCCCTTCGGCACTGATCTGGAAACAGCCAAGCGGCTCAACGCCCAACTCCACACCGTCTTCGCCGAAAGCCAGATCTACCGGATCGATCATTACCTCGGGAAGGAATCGGTCCAAAACATCATCGCGCTGCGGTTCGCCAACACGATCTTCGAGCCGGTCTGGAACAGGCGCTACATCGACCACGTGCAGATCACCGTCGCCGAGGAGGTGCCGGTGGGGCGGCGCGGCGCCTACTACGACGGCTCGGGTGTCCTCCGCGACATGTTCCAGAATCACCTTCTCCAGTTGCTGATGGTGACGGCGATGGAGGCCCCGGTGAAATACCGGGCCACCGCCGTGCGCAACGAGAAGGTGAAGGTGCTCGAATCGATTCGGGCCTACGAGCCGGCCGAGGTGGCCGCCGCCGGGACGCGCGGGCAATACCACGGCTATCTCGCCGATCCCGGCGTCGCTCCCGGCAGTCAGACGGCGACCTTCGGCGCCATCCGCCTCGAGATCGACAACTGGCGCTGGCAGGGGGTGCCGTTCTACCTGCGGAGTGGCAAGGCGATGTCGTGCCGAACGACGCAGATCGTCATCGCCTTCCGCCAGCCACCGCTGGAACTTTTTGCCGAGGGGAAACGCGGCATGCTCCGCGAGGGAAACCGGCTCGTGATCCAGATCCAGCCGGCCGAAGGGATCCAGCTCCACTTCCACACGAAGGTGCCGGGGGGGGGCATGAAGCTCCGCCTCACCGACCTCGAGTTCAGCTACTCGCGCGAGTTCAAGGGGCGACTGCCGGAAGCCTACGAGCCGCTCCTCCTCGACGTCATGTCCGGCGAGGCAAGCCTCTTCGCCCGCAGCGATGAGGTGGAGAAGTCGTGGGAGATCATCGATCCGTTCGTACGGGCGTGGAGCTCCGGGTCGATGGCGCCCATCGATCGCTACGAACTGGGCAACTGGGGCCCGGCTTCGAGCGACGCTTGGATCAACGCCCAGGGGCGGAGCTGGTTCGACATCTGCCCGGTGCTGTGACATGGTGAGCGGCACGGCCGGGCACGCCGGCGGGGGATTTTTCTGTGGCTGACTCTGTCCCGCTCCAAGCACCGCCACCGCGGGCCTTCTCGGCGCCCTCGATCGGCCATGTGCAGCTCGCCTCGCCCGTTCTTCAGGCGGCCCTCTCCGGCTACAGCGACCGGGCGATGCGCGTCCTCGCGCGCCGCTACGGCGCGGCCTACTGCCTCGGCGAAGTCCTCCTCGACGCCTTCGTCATCACCGCCGACCGCAGCAAGCGCAACAACGCCCGGCTCGCCCTCTCCGCCGAGGAGCATCCCGTCGGCGCGCAGCTGATGGGCTCGAATCCCGACGACTTCCCCCCCGCAGCCCGGCGGCTCGTGGCCGAGGGCTACGACGTCATCGACATCAACTTCGGCTGCCCGGTCAAAAAAGTGCTCGGCCGCTGTCGCGGGGGCTATCTCCTCAGCGTCCCCCAGACGGCCCTCGAGATCGTCGCCCGGGTGCGCGACGCCGTGCCGGCCAACATCCCCGTCACCCTCAAAATGCGCCGCGGGATCGACGACTCAGAGGAGAGCGCCGAGAGATTCTGGACGATCTTCGATGGCGCCTTTGAACGCGGGGCCGCCGCGATCACTGTCCACGGCCGCACCGTGCAACAAAAATATGTCGGCCCGAGCAACTGGGAGTTTCTCGCCGCGGTCAAGCGCTATGCCGGCAACAGGACCGTATTCGGCTCAGGGGACTTGTTCAGTGCCGCGGCCTGCCTGGCAATGCTCGAACGGACGGGCGTCGACGGCTTGAGCATCGCCCGCGGCGCCATCGGCAATCCATGGA
>CAMBFA010000252.1 GCA_945865325.1 Candidatus Kuenenia stuttgartensis | reverse complement strand
GCGCGTCGAGGCGGCGATCCCGGTGACGATCCCAAACCAGGCAAGCGCTGCCACCGCCTCGGCGGGGTGGGTGCCGATCGCATAGACCGCACAGGCGCCGGCGGCGGCCGCCGTGAGGGTGCCGAAGGGGACCTTCCAGAAGTCTTCGTCTATCAAATAGCGCATCAGAAAGCCGCGCAGAAAAAGCTCCTCCACGATCGGCACGACGACCACCAGCCCGACGCCGCGGAGGAGGAGATAGCCCCAGGTGGCGCTCGGGTTGCCGGCGTAGGCCTCGAAGGGATTGAAGGCGGCGCGCTCCCCCGTGCCGCCGGCCCAGCCTGCCCAGCCGGCCTCGCGCTGGAGGGTGGCGAGAACAACCCAGGGGATCACGAGCACGAGGCCCAGCAGCGCTGGCCACCAGCTGGCCCGGCCGAGCCAGCTGCGGATTGCCGGCCAGTGCCAGGCGAGGAGGCCGAGGGTGACGGCGAGGCGGAGGGCGTAGACGGCCGGATAGGCCGACATCGGGATTCCCAGGCTCCCGGCAAGGCCGCCGCCAGAGGGGCTCGGCTCGAGGGCGCCCAAGGCGAGGAAGGCGGCCAGCGGCCAGACGCACGTTTCCCAGGGGTGGGAAGGGCCGTGGTCGGGGGGCGCAGGGGGGGCGGGATCGGAGGGGGAAGCGGGGCCGAGGGGGGTCATCAGCAATCTCCCGGCCGAAAAAACGGCAACTGGGGGCCGAAACTGTGGGGAGAAACACCTCGCCCGTGATGGAACTGGTCACCTGTCACGATCGAGTGGGCGAGAGTATATTCCCAGGTTCTTCCTCGGCGCCGCCAGGACGACCCCGGCGGGGGTTTCCCGTCCGCCGGGCCCCGCCCCTCGGTTTCTTTCCGTTCTCCAATCCCTCCCGCAGGTGCACCGGTCCCATGGATCTGTCCAAGCTCCGCAACATGGGCATTTCCGCCCACATCGACTCCGGCAAGACGACCCTCTCCGAGCGCATCCTCTTTTACGCCGGCCGTATCCACCGCATCCAGGAAGTGAAGGGGGGCGGTGACGGAGCGACCATGGACTACATGGATCTCGAGCGGGAGCGCGGGATCACGATCACCAGTGCCGCCACGAGCGTGAAGTGGCACGACTGCGACATCAACCTCATCGATACCCCGGGCCACGTCGATTTCACCGTCGAGGTGGAGCGTAGCTTGCGCGTTCTCGACGGCGCGATCCTTGTCCTCTGCGCCGTCGGCGGCGTGCAGAGCCAGTCGATGACGGTCGACCGGCAGATGAAGCGCTACAAGGTGCCGCGGCTGGCGTTTGTCAACAAGATGGACCGCACCGGTGCCAACTACGACCGCGTCGTCAAGCAACTCCGCGACAAGCTCGGTGCCGATCCGGTGCCGATGCAGATCCCGATCGGCAAGGAAGACAAGCTCGAGGGAGTGATCGACCTGGTGGCGATGGAGGCTTGCTACTTCGACGGCGAGAATGGCGAGAGCGTCCGCCGCGAGAAGATCCCCGCCGGGCTCGAAGAGGCCGCCAAGCAGGCCCGCCACGAGATGCTCGAGGCGCTGGCGATGTATTCCGACAGCCTGATGGAGAAGCTTCTCTCCGAGGAGCAGCCGACCGACGACGAGATCCACGCGATCGTGAAGGCGGCCATGCAAAGCCAGAGCATCACGCCGGTGTTCTGCGGCTCGGCCTACAAGAACAAGGGCGTGCAGACGCTCCTCGACGCCATCGTCCGCTACCTCCCCAGCCCGCTGGAGCGGAAGGTGATCGCCAAGAAATGGGACAATATCGACGAGGCGTTCGATCTCATTCCCGATGCGACCAAGCAGCTGGTGGCGATGGCCTTCAAGATCGTCGACGATCCCTATGGCCAGCTGACCTTCATGCGGATCTACCAGGGCTCGATCAAGAAGGGCGAGGCCTACATCAACCAGCGCACGAGCCAGAAGCAGCGCTTCAGCCGGATCGTGCGGATGCATGCCGACAAGCGTGAGGAAGTCGACTCGGCCGATGCCGGTGACATCGTCGCCGTCATGGGCGTCGATGCGGCCAGCGGCGACACCTACGCCACCGACCATAAATACTGCACGCTCGAGAGCATGTTCGTGCCGGAGCCGGTCATCAAGATGGCCATCACCCCGGTCAACCGCGACGGCCTCGACAAGCTCGGCAAGGCGCTGCAGCGCTTCACCCGCGAGGATCCCACCTTCCGGATGTCGACCGACGAGGAGACGGGCGAGATGCTCATCGCCGGGATGGGCGAGCTCCATCTCGACATCTACGTCGAGCGGATCAAGCGGGAGTTCAAGGTAGAGGTGACCGTCGGTGCGCCGAAGGTGAGCTACCGCGAGGCCCCCACCAGGGGCACTGCGTACGACTACAAGCACAAAAAGCAGACCGGCGGCTCAGGGCAGTACGCCCACATCGTCGGCCATCTCGAGCCCCTCCCCGAGGAGGAGCCCGAAAACTTCATCTTCGAGGATGCCGTCATCGGCGGCCGCGTGCCGCGCGAGTACATCCCGTCGGTGGAGAAGGGCTTCCGCGCCGTGCTCAATAAGGGGCCGATCGCTGGCTTCCCGATCGTGGGTGTGAAGGCGACGCTCGAAGACGGCTCCTATCACGACGTCGACTCCTCCGACATGGCCTTCCAGATCTGCGCCCGGGCTGGCTTCCGTGAGGCCTTCCTCAACACGAAGCCGGTCCTTCTCGAGCCGATCATGAAGATGGAGGTGGAGGTGCCCGCTGACTTCCAGGGGCCAGTGACCGGCGAGCTCAACAAGCGCCGCGGCCTGATCATCTCCACCGAGACCGTCGGCAACTCCTCGACGATCATCGCCGAGGTGCCGCTGGCCGAGACCTTCGGCTACTCGACCGACCTGCGGAGCATGACGCAGGGGCAGGGGGTCTTCACGATGGAGTTCTCGAAGTACCGGCCGACGCCGGGGAACATTCAGAAGGAAATCATCGAGGAGAAGAGGAAGGCCGATCTCGCCGCCGCGAAGTGATTCGCGGAGCAGGTGTCGGCTCGCCCCATCCATCGGGGAGGGCGGGCACGTCCTTTTGATCCTCTAAAATCTCCTCAATCAGACAAGCGGCCCGGTCATGGCATCTGCCATGGCCGGGCCGTGCTGTTTGGTTTGGGCAGCGGGATTGCGACCGCCGAAGCGTCTGGAAAAAGGACGCGGCCAATTCATCGTGAGCCAACCGCGGCACAAATTGCCTTGAAGCGGCAGCGACCTGCTCTTCAGGCGGCCCCCTTCTCCGAAGCGGGAAACTCGAGCGACGTCACGAGGAGCAGGTCGACGTGCTGACAGGAGTCGTCGGGCTGGATAATGACGGCGGTCCGTCCACCGGGATTCCAGGCCACATACTCGGGATGAACGACGCTGATCGATCGTCCGTCGGCGAGGTAGACCCGGAAGGGGACAAAGGGCTGGGCCCGCATGGCGTCACGAAACCGTTCGAGGGTCATGGTGAATCGCGGCGGGGCCGCGCCTCCAAAATGAGTGGTCTACTCTTTTAAACGAGTGTACGCACGTACCCATCCCGGTCAAGCAGGCTAAGACCGCCGCTGCTCTCGGGGTTCGCGAGGCCCCGGATCAGTCGACCGCGAGGTCGCTCTCGGGGGCAATCTCGGCGCGGATCGCATCCCAGAAATCGATCCGAGACTGGAGCGAGCCGCGCGCCGTGGCGGAGGCCTCGGCCCATCTGCCGGCATCATCGCCGCACAGGCTGGCCACGATTCGCCGGCACATCGGGCCATGCTTCTCGTCGTCGGCTTCGATGTGACGCTCGAGGTAGAAGCGGAGCCGCTCCCAGCTGTGGGGATCCTGAGCGGCCAGCGCCACGACGAGCGGCCGAAACATCTCCGGGATCACGTCCTCGCGGCCATAGGTGAAGGCGGCCACGATTTTATGGGCCGAGCCCGAAGCGATGATCGCAAATGACGTGCGGACAAACGCCGCCGCGGCGGCAGGAACGCAAGCCTCGTCGAGGGCCCGCTCGAGCGGGATGCCGGCTGCGAGGAGCGTGAGGAGCGATTCGACGGGGCCGGTGTCGGCGCCGGCCTGCCGCATGCACTCGAGATAGAGCTCGAAGTGGGAGGCGTGGGTGCCATCGGGAAGCTCGTCGGATTGCTCGTCGAGAACGATCTCATTAACGAGCCGCCGGGCCTCGCGATCGGGAGTGGGGATCCAGGGGAGGGTTGTGCAGGTGAGCTTCTGCTGGAGGGCGACAAGCAGGCTCTGGAAATCCCAGACGGCGAAAACATGGTGCTCCATGAAGCGCCGCAGCCGGGCGGGGCTATCAACCATGGCGTAGATCGGATGGGCGAGGAGCCGCTGCCGCAGGTCGCCAAGGTCGATCGTGTGGCGGGGCGGGGGGCTGGTGACGGCGGCGGAGAAAGCCGTGGAGAGTGCGGCAGTCATGGCTGAAGGCCTCGGGAGCCGTGAAAAAGGGGCGGAGAGGGCGGGCAGCGAGAGGGGCAGGAAAGCGGGGGCAGCCAGGGGGGCAGGCAGCGGAAAAGCCAGCAGGAAAGCCGAAGGGCCGGAGGCGTCGGGCTTCGACACCACCGGCCCTTCATTTGTAGGCAGCGGACTTCCCCGCGGCGAGGCCGCCGGGGAGGCAGTTTTTAGCTGGATTACTCGAAGTCGTTTTCGCCGATCGGCTTGAGGTAATTGGGACCGCTGTAGATCCCCGGCGAGATGTTTACGTTCGGAAACATGATCCCAGCCCCGCCGACTGTGTTCGGAGAAATCAGGTGGCAATAGACTCGCGGCTCGATGTTGTCGCGGAGCGTCTGGGTGCGGCTGTCGCAGAATGCCACGACGACGAGGCCCGCATGCCGCGACGAAGGGGTGGCGTAGGCGTTCACGGTGGACTGCGGGCTTGCGGCATCGGAAGCGCTTACGTTGAGCAGCCTGGTCTGGACGGTCGTGATCAACCCCGAGCCTGGAAGGGCAGACCTGGGATCCTTGGGTACGGTACCGAAACCGATGATCGGGGACGCCGCCGCGGGTGAGTTGCTGACGGTGTCGTAGTT
>CAMBFA010000251.1 GCA_945865325.1 Candidatus Kuenenia stuttgartensis | reverse complement strand
TGTCCCGGCATTGCCCGGGCAGTCTTCCTCCGCGGTGGTTTCAGCCCCCCCCCCTGCCCTGCCCGCCGACAGCCAGCCCGCCGCCTCGACCGAGGTGGCCACCGCGCCCCCCGGGGGATGGGCGGCCGACCCGTCGGGGCGCTGGGCCGTCGACGGTCCGGTGGCGTCGCTCCCCCCTTCTCCGGAAGCCGGCCAGAACCGCAGCGTGCTCGCCCGTCCGGTTGGCACGGGGAGCCGCGGCCCGCTTCCGAATGCCGGTGGCCGGCCGGAGGTCGACCCGACGCCTGCCCCGCTCGCGCCGGCCAAGCCGGCGATCGAATCGGCCGCACCGGGGACGGTGGCGCGAGCGCTCCCCACCGAATACCGGGGCCGCCCGCTGCAGATCGTTCGTTCCCGGAGATTCACCTGGGACTACGAGATGCAATCCGACCGCCCCGACACCGTCCCGGTGCGCGTGGAGCTATGGAGCACCAGCGACGGCGGCGTCAGCTGGCAGCGCAGCGCCGTCGATGACGACGGCCAGAGTCCGATCGACGTCACGCTCCCCGCCGCCGGGCTGTATGGATTCCGTCTCGAGATCGTCCCCGACCTGCCTGACGCCGGCGGGGGCCCGCGCTCGGGCGAGATGCCGGAGGGGTGGATCGGCATCGACGACGAGCCCCCGCAGGTGGAGATCGTCGAGGCGACGCGCTTGAAAGATACCGAGCCGGGGGGCGTGCTGATCCGCTGGGCTGCCCGCGATCAGATCCTCGTGCCGAAGAGCGTCCGCTTGATCCAGTCTCCCAATGCCGATGGGCCGTGGGGCACGATCGCGGAAGGGTTGGAAGCCCAGGGGGAATACCGCTGGCAGCCCGAGCGGGGCACGCCGGCCCGGGTCTTCATTCGGGTCGAGGCGAGTGACGCGGCGGGAAACATCGGTCGCGGCACGACGCCGGAGCCGGTCATCGTGGCAATGCCGCGCGTTGTCGGCAAGCTCGGTGGAGTCAAGGTTTTGCCGTAGCAGGCCGCGGTCTTGCCCCCCCCGGCTCGAGTCAAGCGTCCCGAAGCTTCGGGATGGTGGCTGTTGGGCACAGCGCCGCTTCTGCCGGATCTCCCCGTCGAGCTACAGGCTCCCCGGCTCGTCGAGCACCAGCAGGCGTTCGATCTCGTCGGTCTTCAGCCCCAGGGCCATGGGCCGGATCGCTCCCGGCAAAGCAACGACATCGTAGATCTCGGTGACTTGGTGCTCGACTTTCACCCAGTGCGAGATCTCGCCCGAACGGAGGTCAACGACCTGGAGTCCGCACTGCGCGGTGGCATCCCGCTTGGCCAGTTCGTCGTCGAGATCCAGGCCGTTGAAAGTCTTGTCATGCCTGGGCTGGGAGAGGGTCACGATCGCGTGATCGCCCACGAACGTCATCCCCCGCAGATACCCAGGGCAGAACGCGAGCGGTTCGAAGCGACGCGTCTCGAGATTCACTTTTCCGATCTCGCCCCGCCCCGAGTTCAAGACCCACAATTCGTCCCGATACCACCGCGGGGAGTGGGGCATCGAGAGCCCCTCGCAGACGATGTCATTGGTGACGACGTCGATCACGACACCGCCGTCGCGACGACGTGCCCGCCAGCCATCCGCAACATCGCTCTTGGAGACCGCGGTCACGTAACGGGCCCGTCCATCGCGCAGCGCCAGGCCGTTGAGGTGGCAGCGGTCTTCCGGAAGCAGTCGGCTGATGAAGGGCGGATGCCACAGCGGCTGAAAGCTGTTGCGGGGGCTGATCGTCCCCAGGCAGCTGAACGACGTAGCGACAAAGACGACCCGGCCGGAATCCTCGACGGCGACGTCATGAAGATCGATGTCCCCGGTGGTGTAGGCGATTCTCGGCACATACAGCCGATCCCGCTCCTGATGCAACGCACCGGCGGCGAGGGCATTCTCAAACCGCCACAGCTGATACTTGGTGCCGAGCCAAAATCCCTCCCCATCGCCGCACATTCCCATCGCCCGGTTGAACGTCCGCTCGAAGATCGACAGCGTCCGATCGGGGGTCGTGCCGATCAGAAAGAGCTTGCCTGTCTGATAGGTGCTGAAGGCCAGGCTCGTCCGCTGCCCGGCCAGCCACTCCGGAAACCCGCGCGAGCCGTAGATCTCCACCCACGGCTGCTCCGCGGCACCCAGGGCGGCAGACTGACTCGCGGTCGTGTTCAAGTGGTCTGGGGAGGCTGCCATGGGATCGCTCACGGAGGCTACGGTTCAGGAGGTGTCGATCGGCCACTGCCACGTTTGTGCGCAGCGGGGGCAGCCGGCTGTGAACGTGGGCTTGTCAGCTGCCGGCAGGATTCGTCCCCAGGGCCGCCGCGTGAGGGGTCTTCTGCCATTGGCTCCAGGTGAGGAAAGGAATACCGATCCTACCGTAGTTGACCTTCATGAAGCCACTGGCATCGATGGCGACGGCATCGGGCATGATCTTTTGAACTTCCTGAGCCATGACGCCTACGTAGAGAGTCTCGCTCCAGAGATAACGGAAGCGGTAGAGGGTGAGGCCATTGGGGAGCTTGCCCAGGGGCGAGATATCTTTCTTGAGCCGACTGTCGGAGAGAACGTCAGTGACACTACCCGTTGCTTCAGTGACAGAAGGCTGTACCGGCGTCCCCATGATGCCGGCCGTGTGGCTGGCAATGTTGATCATGACCTTCTCGGCCAGCGTGCCCGGGATGCGGAATGTGGCAACGCCGTGCTTGGTGCTGGCCGTGACAAAGCTCCTTCCATTCGCAAAAAGTCCGCTCGAGAGGTTCAGCGTCACCATGTGGTGCTTCTGCACGAGATTGCCGAACGCATCCTGGAGAGCCACTTTCATCACCGGGTCAAACACCCCGCCCGGAATCGGGTAGCCCGGCAATTGCAGCACGACCAACTGCGTCGCAGCGGCAGCGGCAATGGCGACGCGGCGAGATTCCCCCGGCGTGAGCGTGCCAGACGGCATAACAAGGATGTAGTCGCCGCTGATGTTGAGCTTGAGGTTCGAGAACGACACCACCCCCGCGACGGCCTTTGCCGTCAGGATGCTTTCCGGTGTGAAGTCACCAGGGCCGCCCTTGACCTTAATGCTCACGATCGACTCGTCGCTCGTGCACACGTTGCCGTATTCATCTTTGATCAGAGCGATCACGGCGCCCAGCGCCGTTCCCGCCGTGCCGGTTTTCGGAGTGGATATCACCTCGACCGTGCTCGCCGCGGCGGGAGTGACTTTGAGGGTCGATCGGACCGTCGCCGGGGCGTAGCCCAGGAGTGGGGCCTTGACCGTAACGGCGTAGGATCCCGCCCGCCTGATCTCCAGGTTGTCAACGGCGAACCGGGCAATCCCGTGGCTGGGCCTGGCGGAGTACGTCTTCGCGCCGATCGTGAGCGTGACGAGCCCCTTGTACGGCGTGGCGAGATTTCCAAACGCATCCTCGACCGCGACCGCGACTTTCTGGGTGATGGGGGTACCGGCCGTGACGGTCGTCGGTAAGGGCTCGATAACCTTGAGCACGCGCGCGGCGGCCGGCTTCACCGTCAGGCTGATAAAGTTTTCGATGAGAGTGTCCGCACTGTCGGTGACGCGGAGCCAGTAATGCCCGGCTTCGTTGATCTTGAGGGGGAAAGTGGCCTTTCCATCACGCGGTGCCAGCGTGACATGGTCGCTGCCGTCAGCGAAGCGACCTTTGAGCAGGGTCAGCGTCACGGTGGGCGGAGGGTCCAGCTGATCGGCCATCTCCACGAAAGCCATTCGTTTTAGCATTGGAGCGGGCGGGGGAGTTGACACGACTACGTTGGTCGTCGTCGCCGCTGTGGTCGTCACCGACGCCTGAATCGTGTAGGCCTGGCCGGTGAAGTTGCCCTTAGCGCTGTTGAGCATCACTCTGACGGTACTGCTCATCGTATTCGCGACAGCGAAATCGGGTCTTCCGTCATTGTTCATATCGCCCACCGCCACGGAGGACGGGCAGGATCCCATCGCGAAGGTCTTCTGGGCCCCAAACGTGCCATCCCCGTTGCCGAGGAAGACGCTGATGCTGTAGCTGTTGCGGTTCGGGACGACCGCGTCCGGCTTCCCATCGCCGTTGAAATCTCCCAGCGCCACCGAATACGGAGCCGTTCCCGTCGCGAAAGTCCTTTGGGCTTGAAACGTCCCATCCCCGTTCCCTAGCAAGATGCCAAGGGTGTTGCCTTTTTGGTTCGCGACGGCGAGGTCGGGGTGGCCGTCGCGGTTCACATCGCCCATCGCCACGAACCTCGGTGCCGATCCCGTGGCGAAGGTCGCCTGGGGCCCAAACGTGCCGTTTCCGTTGCCAAGCAGCACACCCACCGAAGCGCTGCCATGATTCGCGACGGCGAGATCGGCTTTTCCGTCGCCGCTCACATCGCCAATCGCCACGAACCGGGGCTTTGTGCCGGTGGCGAAGGTCGCCTGGGCTTGAAACGTGCCGTCTCCGTTCCCCAGTAAGACGCTCACGGTACTGCTGGAATAATTCGCGACGGCGAGATCGGTCTTTCGGTCGCCGTTGACATCCCCCATCGCCACGCCCGTTGGACCGCTTCCCGTGGCGAAGGCTTTCTGGGCTTGAAACGTGCCGTCCCCGTTCCCCAGTAAGACGCTCACGGTACTGCTGGAATAATTCGCGACGGCCATGTCGGGTATCCCGTCGCCGTTGACATCTCCCACGGCCAAGGAATACGGCTCGCTTCCCGTGGCGAAGGTTTTCTTCGCTTGGAGCGAGCCGTCACCGTTGCCGACGAGAATGTTTGCATTGTTCGCGTTCAAGTTCACACCAGCCAGGTCGAGAATGCTATCCCCGTTCATGAAGTCGAGCGCTACGGAAACTGGGTACGTGCTTGTCGTGTAATCGCCCTTTTTTGTGAAACTGGCCGCGGCGCTAGGGTTGACGAGCGGATTCGCCGCGAGGTCGCGGATGGTGCCGTTGTCGACCAGATTCAGGCCGAGCGTCCCGGCTCCTGTGATCCCGCTGACGGTCACGGTGTAGACCGAGGAACTGACGGCCGTTACTTGGGT
>CAMBFA010000250.1 GCA_945865325.1 Candidatus Kuenenia stuttgartensis | reverse complement strand
AAAGGGAAATCTAAGAGACCCTTTTCCCCCACCGACGCCGCATCACACCCCCGGATCCCGCGCCGGCACCAGCACCTCATCCGCGACGAGTTTGAACCGGGCGCGAATTGACATGCGGGGCGGGCAGGGTGGCTGCCGGCTCGGCAAGGCGGCGGCCGGCTCGGGTTGCTCGTGCCAAACGAAAGACCGCCAGCACGGCGGCCGGTTTCAAAAACCCCTCAAGGCATCGCGTTCGCCCTGTTTCACGCAAGGGGCCGCTGACCAGAGTCAGGAGTCACCCACCGATTCCGCAGAGGAGGGTTTTCTAGAGAGCGGAGCGGAGCTGTCGCTCACCCCCCGAGCCCGCCGAGGACGGTCGCCTTGCCGACTCGCCCCACGCCGAGCATGTAGGCGGCGGTACGGAGCGACACTTTTCTTTCCTGGGCCAGCTGCCAGACCTGCTCGAAGGAGGCGCCCAAGATCTGGTCGAGCTCCTGCCGAACGCGGTTGATCCCCCACTGGTAATGCTGCCGGTTTTGCACCCATTCAAACCAGCTCGCCGTCACGCCACCGGCGTTGGCGAGGATGTCGGGGAGAACGACGACGCCGGCGGCATCGAAGATGGCGTCGGCCTCGGGCGTCACCGGCGCGTTGGCCGCCTCGACGATGATCGGGGCCTTGACCGTGGCGGCGTTGGCGGCGGTGAGCACGCCCCCCAGCGCCGCCGGAATGAGGACGTCGCAGTCGGCGGCGAGGAGCTCCTCGCCGCTGATCCTGTCGGCCTCGGTGTAGCCGTCGAGTCGGCCGCCGTGGGCCAGGGCATATTTGAGCATGCCGGAGATGTCGAGGCCGTCGGCCCGGTGGTAGGCGCCGCCGGCATCGCTGATGGCGACGAAGCGGCATTCGGCGTCGTGGAGGAAGCGGGCGGTGAAGGTGCCGACGTTCCCGAAGCCCTGCAGCGCGATCCGCGTTCCGGGGAACTTCCGGCCGGTCCGCGAGAGGAGCTTGAGCGTCAGCCCACCGACGCCGCGGCCGGTCGCCTCCTCGCGGCCCGGAATGCCGTGGTAATCGACCGGTTTGCCGGTCACGCAGGCGGGGGAAAAGCCGTGGTACTTGCCGTACTGGTTCATGATCCAGGCCATCATGTCGGCCGTCGTCCCCATGTCGGGGGCGGGAATGTCGACATCGGGGCCGATCAGATCGTGGATCGAGTCGACGAACCGGCGCGTGATCCGCTCGAGCTCATGGGTCGAGCGCTGTTTCGGGTCGAGCGCGATCCCCCCCTTGGCCCCGCCGTAGGGGATGTTGACGACGGCCGTCTTCCAAGTCATGAGGGCCGCCAGCCCCCGGACCTCGTCGAGATCGACCTGCGGATGGTAGCGCAGCCCCCCCTTCATCGGCCCGCGGGCGTTGTTGTGCTGGACCCGGTAGCCGATAAAAGTGGCCACTTCCCCTGAATCGAGCTCAACTGGGATCTGCACCTGCACCTCGCGTTTGGCCGTCAGCAGCAGCCGCCGCATCGCGTCGGAGAGGTCGAGCTGATCGGCGGCACGCTGGAAATAGATGCGGGGGGCGTCGGCAGACATGGCGAAACTCCGGGGTTTGGGTTGAAGAATAAACGATCCGCCGGGGAACGGGGCGGCGAAGGCTTCCTCCCCGGGGCCACGCCGCAAGGGCCGATGGCGGCCGGGGCGGGAACGGATACGATTGGGCCCACCCCCGGAGACAGGATTCCCCGCATGGCGACGCCGAGCCCCGATCAATTCTGGACGCTTCTGGCCGAATCGAAGCTCGCCGAGACGGCCTCCCTCGACAAGCTCCGCCGCGAGTTCGAAGGGCTGCCGTTTCCCCCCGGTGCCTCGGCCGCCAGCGCCACCGAACTGATCGCCCGTTGGCTCGTGAAGCGGAACGTGATCTCCGACTGGCAGCGGAAGCGCTTGCTGCGCGGAGAGAAGGGGCCGTTCTTCCTCGGTGACTACCGGCTCCTCGACCGTGTCGACACCGGCCGCGGCGGGACGGTCTTCCGGGCCCGCCACGAGCCCTCCGGTCGGCTCGTCGGGATCGCGGCCCTCAATAACAAGTTCTGCCAGCAACCGGAGGTCTGGTCTGACATTCTCAAGCGGACGAAGGCCGTCACCGAGACGACCGACCCGACGCTGACGAAGACCTGGGCGCTGGAGAAGGCCGGATCGCAGCGGTTCGTCCTCGCTGATGATGTCGTCGGGGTTCCGTTGGCCGACGAGCTCGCGAAGCGCGGCCCGATCCCGATCGCCGAAGCGGGCTCGATCGTGCTCGCCGTCGCCCGGGCCGTGGCGGAGCTCCACCGGCTCGGGCTCGTCCACGGCGCCATCTCCCTCGACAGCGTCCGCCGCGAGCCCCCCGAGACCGGCTCGAAGGAGACCGAGGGCCCGATCCGGCTCCTCCAATTTCCGCTCGTCTCCGACCCCCACGTCGTGCCGGCGAGGCCGGAGATCGATACGCCCGAAGCGGTGGCCAAACTCGGCACGCGGGCCTCGTTCCTCGCCCCGGAGCTTCTCAAGAGCGGACGGATCTCCACCACCTCGGCCGATGTCTACGCGCTGGGATGCCTGTTCCATGCCCTCCTTTCCGGCACTCCTCCATGCTGGCAGGGGGACCCGCAAAAGACGCTCTCCCAGGTCGCCGCCGGCCAGGGGCCGGCGCCCCTTCCAGCCGCCAAGGTCCCTGTCGAGGTGGCGACGCTTGTCGCCTACCTCACCGCCCCGAGCCCCGCCGACCGGTATCCGACCGCTGCCGAGGCGGCCGACGCGATCGCCGCCTGCCTCGGCCAGCCGCCGGTGTCGGGCACACTCCCCCAGCCACGCGAGATGATCACGCCCGGCTCCGGTCCGGCCGATTCGCCCCCCGCGGACGACGCCCCTGCGACGATCGCGCTGGTCGACACGACCGCGCCAGCCGGACGGTCAAAACCAAAGCCTCCGCGCCCGCGTTGGCTCCTGCCGGCCCTGGGGGGCCTCGGATTCCTGGCCGCCACGATCGTCGCCGCCGTGTTCCTCCTCCGACCCGCCACGAAGCCCACGCCTCCGCCACAGGCCCCCGCGCCCGATGCAGCCCCTGATAGGCAGGAGCAGGGCGCCACTCCCGCGCCGGCCGCAGGGGACGCGACCGGCGCTCTGGCCGACGCCGGTCAAGCCGACGCCAGCCAAGCCACCGCAGGCCCGCGGCCGAAGGCGGTCTCGATCACCACGCTCGTCGACAGCGACGCCGTCGAGGTCCCCTGGGAAGGGCCACAACCCGCCGGCCAGTCGCCGCGGCTGGCGTATCTTCCGCCAGGGTCGCAGCTGGTCCTCCTTGCCCGCCCGGCGGAGGCACTGGCGACAACGGAAGGGGCGCGGTTCATCCGCTCGCTCGGGCCACGGGCCGCCGCGGCGCTCGAGAGACTGTCCCGGCGGGCAGCCTGCGCTCCCGAAGGGATCGCCGAGCTCCAGGCCGCTTGGCAAGCGGGGGGCCCCGACGAAGTCATCGGCGGAGTGATGGTCCGCGGCATCGATCCGCTCTCGGTGGCGACCGATGCCGACGCACGCCGCCGGGCGTGGGGGGCGACAACCACCGAGGAGCTCGACGGCGAGACGCTCCACCTCGGCAGCGATCAAGCGTTCTGGCTCCCGGCGGATGCCGACGGGCGGGTGCTCGTTGTTGGCCCGGAGGACCTCCTCCGGCAGTCGATCGATGCCCACCGGGCGGGGGCGGGGGAGGGTGCGGACACGATCGAGGCGAGCCTCCCCCGCGACCTCGAGGAGCTCGTCGGCATGCTCGACGCCTCCCGCCACCTGACGCTCTTCGGTTCGCCCGATTACCTCCTCCATGACGGCCGCCCCGTTCTCGCCGGCCCGCTGGCGAAGCTCGTCGAACCGTTGGCCTGGTTCTTCGGCGATTCGATCCGGGCCGCGGCCCTGAGCCTCCATTTCGGCCCCGATTGCTACCTCGAGCTCGATGCGGTTCCCCCTGCCGGCATCTCGCCGCGGCAACTGGCCCAGCATCTCTCGGCGAACGTGGCGACGATGGCCGAGAGGACGGAGGAATACTGCAACGCCCTCGATCCCCATCCCTACGGCCGGAAGCTCGTCATGCGGCTCCCGCGGATGCTCGGCGTAGTGGCCGATCATGTCCATGCCGGCGCCGACGGCCGCGGAGTGATTGTCAATGCCTGGCTCCCCGAGCACGCCCCCCACAATCTCGCGCTGGCAGCGGAGCTCGCGCTCGAGCAGACGCCGCGGGCCGGCGGCCCCCCCCTCGCAGCGGCCTCCGGCCCCGGGCAGGCGCCGGCCGGGGCGCAAGCGGCGCTCGCCAAGCCGATCTCGCTGGTGTTTGTGAAAGACACGCTCGAAAAATCGATCCAGATGATCGCCGACGAGATCGGCGTCGAGATCGAGATCCTCGGGAGCGACCTCCAGCTCGAGGGGATCACGAAGAACCAATCGTTCGGCCTCGACCAAAAGCAGAAGCCGGCGGCGGAGATCCTCCGGGCGATCCTCGCCAAGGCAAACCCCGACGGGACGCTTGTCTACGTGATCCGGAAGACCGATGCCGGCGAGCGGATCGAAATCACCACCCGGGCCGCCGTCGACAAACGCGGTGACACCCTGGCACCCGGGCAAGAAGCCCCAACAACCGAAAAGGAATAGCAGACCGCCATGATCATCGTCATGCAGGCCGGGGCGTCGCGCGAGGATCTCGACCGGGTCGTCGCCCGCGTCGAGGAATTGAAGCTCAAGCCGCACACGATCGTCGGCACCGAACGGACGGTCGTGGCCGTCGTCGGCGATGAGCGCGACATCGTCGGCTCCGGCCTGGAGACACTCCCCGGCGTCGCGGCTGTGATGCCAATCCTCGCCCCCTACAAGGTGGCCAGCCGCGAGGTCCAGCCCGAGCCGACCATCGTCAGGGCAGGGCCCCTTGTCATTGGCGGGGGGCATGTCGGCGTCATCGCCGGCCCCTGTTCGGTGGAAAGCCGCGAGCAGATCATCGCCACGGCGAAGGCCGTCAAGGCAGCCGGCGCCACCGGGCTGCGGGGCGGGGCCTTCAAGCCGCGGA
>CAMBFA010000249.1 GCA_945865325.1 Candidatus Kuenenia stuttgartensis | reverse complement strand
GAAGCCGTCCCCTTCGCCGTGCCATCGGCCCGGAGAAGTTTGAGGATGCTCACGCCGGTTGTCTTGTTGCGCCAGACGAGATCGGAAACGCCGTCGCCGTCGAAGTCGCCGATTGAGGCGAGCGCGTTGATCCCACCGCCGCCGCCGAGGGCCCGTGTCCCCTTCGTCGCCCCGCCGGCATCGAGGAGCCAGGCGACGCAGGCCCCGGTCGTGGCCTCGCGCCACACGACATCGCCGACGCCGTCGCCGTCGAAGTCGATCGGAGGGCGCGGCGCCGCCCGAACGAGCGCGCCATTGGCCGCCGCCACGACCGCAGCATAGCGCCAGGCGGAAGCCACCGGCTCATCCATCGCGTGGAGCTTGGCGAAATCTCCCCACGGCGACGCCCCCGACTGGCCGGTGAATTGGAAGTCGACGTAGAGGCTCATCCCCGCAGCAGCCAGGCCCGCGAGATACTGCCGGTAGATGTCTCCCATCCGCCGATCGTTCGTGGCATCGTAGAAGGCCTGCTGAGCCGGGCCGCCGCGGCCATCGAGATGGATGCCCCCTTCGTAGGCCACCAGCCCGATCGGGCGGCCGAGCGTCGCCGACCAGGTGTCGGCGAGGGCCTTGTGGCGCCGCGTCCAGTCGAGGGCCGTGTCGACGGCGGTGCGGCAGTCGGCGAGGATCGTGTCGACGGTCGTCGCGGCGGTGTAGGCCGCGCGCTGCTGGTCGGTGGGAAGGATGTAGGGGGCGATGGCGAGGACGTCGAAGGATCCCCCCATCGCGGACGCGACCCGGTTGACGATCCACTCGTTGGCCGCCTGGCCGGCGGCGACGCGGACCAGCCGCGACGACTGCCCGGCGAAGACGCTGCTCCAGATGTCGAGATCGCGCTTCGCCTCCCGGCCGGCGATCTGCCAGTGGTCGAGGCCGGCATATTCGGGGCGCCCGGCGACTTCGTCGACATACCGGGCCCCGTCAAATCCCCATCCCCAGTTCCAGATCTCATTCGACCATTCGACATACACCTTCCGCCCCGGCTCGAGCCGGTCGCGAACGGTCTGGGCGAAGGCGCGAACATACGCATCGTCGGCCCGCGGCGGCATGTTGAACCACGGATCGGCGTCGAGGTCATTGGCCAATTGCACCATCTGTTCGATCGAGACGCCGTTGACCTGCGGCTCGCTCGCCGAGCCGCCAGGGCCGGAGCTCTGTCGGGCAGCATCGGCGGGGCGGGCATCGGCAACGGTGCGGACGCTCGAGCTGTTGGTCTCCTGCCAGGCCATGAAGCGGATCGTCGAAAAGGGATCGAGGCGCTCCAGGAAGAGCGGATGAAACGGCGAGAACGGCGCCCCCGGTTTCCACACCTCGCCGGCGAAGCTCTTCCCCTTCCAGTCGGGCATCCACACATGGATTCCGCGGACCGGATCGGCCGGGTCGGTCGACTCGATGCGGACGAGGATCCCGGCGCTCGTCGGCGCGACGGCCAGCTCCGCCCGGTGGATTCCGTCGGCCCCGGTGGTCGTGGAGAGGACGCGGGCGTCGAAGCCGAAGCTCACCGTTCCCTTCCCCTCCCACTGGGCATGGTAGGTGCCGCTGGCATAGCTGCCGACATCGCGAAACAGGAGCGTGGCGGCCTGGTGGCGGAACGTCCGCCCTCCCTCGCTCCAGGTCTCGAGACGGACAACCTCCCCCTTGGCGTTCACCGGCAGCGGATGGGTGTCACCGACATCCCAGAGGCCCGCGCCGCTTGCCACATCAACCGCCTGAGCGATCCAAGGCCGCGAGCTTTGAAAGGCGTCGGTGAAGGTCCAGGCGGGCGACCAGTCGACGACGCTCTCGACGTTCATTCCCACCTGCATCGGGGCAGCGGCGAACATCGCTCTGTTCTCAAGCCGCTCGCCCCCCTGCATGGCTTCCCCCCGCCGGCGCCCCGCGCCCCGCGCGGCGCGTTTTGCACCACCCAATGGTGCAAAATCGAACAGTCGACCGAAGCTCTCAGCGATGTCCATGAGCGTCTCCAGGTTTGGTCAGCAGCGCGGGATCAAGCCAGACGCACCTGCGGAATCGTCCGCACGCCCCGGGCCACGATTCCCTTTCCCCCTGACCGATGCAGAAACGCTAAGCAGATCCCGTGCCAGTCGTAGATTTCCTCCGCTCACTTCACCCAGCGGTGGGCGTGGGAGAAGGCGTGGTGGTACCAGCTCCCCTTCGCGAACGGCCGGAGGTGGATCCCGGAGGGGATCGCATGGCCGCTGGAGTCCTTGATCTTGCCGCCGGTCGAATCGATCACCAGCGGCACTCCGTCGGGGCTCTCGGCACAAGGCCCAACCCACATGATGACATGCGTGACCTTGGTGCGTTCCTTGTTGCCGATGTAGAGGAGGTCACCCGGTGCGAGTTCCTTGACGAGCTTGGCATACCACTTGTCCGGGGCCCCCTCCGGCCGGTGAATCACCTCGGCCTGCAACTCGCCGTGCGACGAAGGGGCGCTCCGCCTGGCGGCCTGCTTGTGGATGGCGGTGTTGAGGTGAATGCCGAGGGCCCAGTTGTAGTTCCAGCCGCTGAAATTGCTGCAGTCGACCCCTTTGCCATTGCGGCCGGCGCAGCACTTCTGCCACGGCCACCCCGCCGGCGGATCCCAATCGGGGACGTGATGGTGCTGATACTCGTAGCCGATGAACCTGGTCGCCGCGGCGACGACCCGCTCCCGTCGCCACTCGACCGGCTTGGCGGCCACCTGCGGCGGGCAGTCGAAGACCCGCACAGGAACGCCCCACGAGCCCCACGTCTGCTTCACCTTCGCTGAATACCATTGCTGCTGCGGCACCGAGCTCTCCTCAGCCACGCTCCCCCGCGGGCCCTTGGCGTCGAAGAGGAGGTCGTGGAGCGGCACGCTGAAGGTGAGCTTGTACGGGCTCTTGTAGGGCCCTCGATAGGCTTTCGCCCCAGCCGACTCATCGATGCACTCGCTCTGGCCGGTGTCGCCCTCATCGGGCGCTTCGGCCGCGGCAACGGCCGCTGAAGGGAGATCCTGCGCCGACACCGCCACGGCGCCCAGGATGGCGGCCGACAACCCGATCCACTCCCACCCGCTTCGGATCCAGCAAAACAAACCTCGGCGCGACAGGCCCATTCTTTTGCTCCTTGCTTTCAGGGAGTCCATCAACCGCCGAAGAGAATCTTGTAGACGGTCCTGCCGGGGTCGACCCGACTCGGCAGATGCCTGCCGATTATCTGCTCCTCGGGCGCTGACTCCACGGGAGAGCCGGGGTCGCCCCCGCCCGACACGGTGACGATGACGTGGGACCGGTGGGCCGCAGACTCCTCGCGGCCGTTCGGCCAGAGGAAGTTGCCGTCGGCGTTGTCCTCCGCCTCGCCGCCGGGAACCGGAGCGGGCATGAGAGCGAGAAAGCCAATCGTCTCGCTGCCACAGGTGACGCCGACCACGCCGCCGTCGTGGACTTCCGCCATAAACTCCGGCCCGAGGATCTCGGTCACCGCCTCGCCGGCTTGATCTACGTCGCAGGGCTCGGTGGAGCTGGCAAGGACGAAGCAGAACCGAGCCCTGGGATCCTCGGCGTCGTGATCGATCTCGTCGCTGGAATCGGCGTCGCTCCCGAAGTCGCTCATCGATGTCCCTTTCGATCATGGTTGCCAGACTTGGTGGCTGCCGGCTTTTCTCGCCCGGCGGTGTCGCTCATCGCCCCCGATCCCGCAGCCACAGCCGCACGCCGGCAGCGAGGCCGGCCCTGGAGGCGAGCTCGATGGAACGAAGGCGGACTTCCGTCTCGTCGGCTTCTGGATGCCGGGCACGGATCGCTTCGAAGGCCAGGCGGCGGCGGTGTCGTTCGTCGGGTCGGTCGACGGGGGCATGGTCTCCATAACTGGCAGTTTAAGAAGAAAAGAAAAGGTGCCAGCCACCAAAATTGGAGAAGCCTGCAACCTACCCAGATTTGGTGGCTGGCACCTTTTCCCCGTCTGCCCTTCCGCCGCAGGGCTCTCCCCGCTATCGTCCCCGCCGACTCTCTCCTCCGCCGGAGCCGTGCCATGCTGCGTCGCACGTTCCTCGTCCATGCGGGCGCCCCTGCGCTCCTCGCGCTGGCCGGCTGCCGCGGGCAGCGGCAGTTTGCCCGGATCGTCAACCCCGGCGACAAGGCTCTGATGGGGAGCCATCAGGCGGGCGCCGAGACTTTTGGGCCGCTCGTCGACGAGGCCGTCGCCAAACTCCTCGCCCGGAATGCCGAGGCGCCAGTGCAGCAGGTGTCGTATGACGACGCCGGCGAGCCCCTCCCCTGCCCGCCCAAGCGGATCTGCTTTGTCGGCGTCGAGAACAAAAGCGCCGAGGACATCGGCGACTTCAAAGACGAGCTCTATCAGGTCATCGACACCCGGCTCCTTCAGACCCCTGTCTTCCAGCCACTCAATCGGCGCGTCGTCGATGCCGGCCTCCTCGAGACCCGGCTGCGCCCCGACCAGCTCTGCATCCCGGAACACATGCGGCAGTTTGCGGCGCATCTGGAGCGCGAAGGGGAGCCGATCGACTACCTGCTTTACGCCACGCTCACCTCCGGCACGACGCGCCAAAACAAAGACTACGAACGCTCTTACCGGCTGACGATGGAGCTCATCGACGTTCGCACCGGCAACTACGACAAGCAATCGGCCGATCTCGTCAAGGGCTACCACCACAGCCGCTTGAGCCGGTGGCGGGCGACCAATCCGCTCTCACGATAGGCCGTCTGGTGCTGCCATGCCACGCCCCGGCTTGCTTGCCATCGTCGTGCCCTGCCTCGTGCTGCTCGCTGGCTGCGCCACGCACATCACCCGGCTCGAGCCGGTGCGGGCGGCGTTTCATCGCGGCGATCTCGACGAGGCGGAGCGGCTGATCGCGGCCGATCTCGACAAGCATCCGGGGGATGCGGATGTGCTCAGGCTCGACCGGGCGCTCGTGGCTCTGGCCGACGGCCGGCCGATTGAAGCCGAGGATCTCCTCAAGGAGGTTCGCGATCGCTTCGACCACCTCGAGCAGGAGAGCCCCGCTGAGGATGCCTGGTCGATGCTCTCCGACGATCAGCAGCGGTCGTACGCCGG
>CAMBFA010000248.1 GCA_945865325.1 Candidatus Kuenenia stuttgartensis | reverse complement strand
GATCTCGATCGCAAACTCGTCGCCCACCCGCCCCGCGTGGTCGTCGACCGAAAGAGTCCCCTCGAGCCGATCCACCGGATCCTCGTCCACGTCTCGAAGGAGAATCAGCCACTCCTCCCCCCCGATTGGCAGGAGGTGTGCGCGGCGGCGAACGACCCGGTCATCCGTGAGGCAATCGCCACGCTCTATGTCGGCCTCACCCGGGCCGCCCAGGGGATGGAGATTCTCATCCGCCCGGCGACCGAGAAGGAGCGGTCGGTGCCGAAGACGCTTGCCGGCGTCATCCGCTGCACCCTCCCCGAGACCCCAGACGCCCCCCCCGCCACGATCCTCTGGACGCACGGTCACCTCACCGATCCCGCTGACGACTCCCTCCCGGCCGACAGCCCCGTCGCACCGGCACCGATCTTGGATTCCGTGGAGCACGGGTCGATGTCAGCGCCGGCCCCGCGGCAGAAACCCCCCTCGCAGGCTCGGGGCACGACCGCGCCGGCCAGCTCGGCCCCTCCGCTCCCCGGGGCAGCCGCGACCGGCGATCGCCCCGCGCCGATCCATCTCCGCCCCCTGGGGGTGGGTCAGCGCCGGCGCGCCCGTCCGCGGCACACCCCTTCGGCCACCGAAGAGGGGAGGATGACCACGGCCCCGGCGCTCCTCGACAGCGGTTCACGGGCCGCTCGGAGCATCGGCACGCTGCTCCATGCCTGGATCGAGCAGTTCGGCTGGGACGCTCCTCCCCCCGGCGACGACCTGCTGCGCCGAATCGCCAGCCGGGAGCCGGGCCTGGCGCCCGACGTCGAGCCGCTCATCGGTGCCTTCCGGGTGATGTGTGCCAACCCTGCCGTGGCGTCAATCCTGGCGGCACCGGCTCCACGGTTACCGGAGCGGTTGGTCTCCGATAATCTGCCCGCCGGGCCTGCCGAACCGAGCCTCCAGCGCGAGCAGGCGTTCGCCATCGACGACGGCGAGGGAACGCTCGAGGGGATCATCGATCGGCTGGTGGTGTGGCGCCGCAGCGGGCACGCGGTCGCCGCCGAGGTGGTCGATTTCAAGTTCGACGCGATCGGAGGGGACGAACGCGGAGCCAATGGCGCCCGGATCCGCGCCGAAAAGTCGGCGTTCTATGCTCCGCAACTCCAGGCCTACCGCCGCGCCGTCGCGGCGCTCCACGCCCTCGATCCGGCCCGGGTGTCGTGCCAACTCGTCTTCATGCGATCGGGCGACGTCATCACGATGGATGGCTGACGATCCCGGCTGCGGGGCCTGTCGTCCGCCACCGGGCCGCCTCTCAGCGTCACTTCCCCCCCACGATCGCCCCCTCGACCTTCGCCAGTCGGCGCCGATCGTCGGGGGAGAGCCTCTCGTCCGCCAACCCCTTCCGCTCCGCTGCCGCGAGGGCTTCACGGGCCCCGTCGAGATCGGACATTTCCGTCCGGATGAGGGCGAGGTGGAGCAGGTTTCGCGGGCTGGGCTGGAGGAGGATCGCATCGCTGACGTCCTCGAGCGCCTGCCGGGTCTGGCCGCGGGCCAGGCGCACCATCGAGCGCGAGTCGAGCAGATCGGTCGTCGGCCCCATCTCGGCGACAGCCGCGTCGATGAGCTTCGTCGCTTCGTCGGCTGTCTCCGGATGGGCGATGTCGAACGCCAGGTTCGCGGAGATCGCCGCCCGCAGGCCCACCTCGACATCGGGAGAAGCGAGCAGATCCCGGTAGCCCTTCATCGCCCTCGAAGTGCGGCCAAAGGTGTCCTCGAGCACCGCCGCCGAAAACGCAACCTCGGGCACACCAGGGTTCTCACGGCGGAGCGACCCCGCGATCCGCTCGATGTCCGCGACGGCGTCCGAATCCGGGTCGGCATCGGAATACCGCGAGATCGCCAGGAGGGTGTCGAGAAACGACTGCGGCGAGACGCTGGCGCGGACCGTCTCCGCCAGGGCGATCGCCTCTTTGGTGCGGTGGCGGCGACCGAGCGACTGTGCTTGGAGGAGAACCCCGTCGGTCGACAGTTCGGCGCACTCTGCGAACACCCGCCCGGCCTCCTCGGGGAATCCAAGCTCCTCGACGATCCGCGCCGACATCACCATCCGACTTTTATTCACCTCGGTGAGGCGCGCGTCCGGGAGCAGCGCCTTGATCACGCCCGCGACGGTCTCCGAATCTCCCTTCGCCTGCGCCACCTTGGCGACGAGGCGGAGCGTGAGCGACCCCTCCGGCGAGACCTGCCGGAGGTTCTCCAGCCAATCCTCGGCCCCGGGAATGTCACCGTCGTCGAGACACATCTCGACGAGCACCGTGAACATCGCCGAGCTGCCGTCCGCCGACAGAGCGAGCTCGCCGATGTTGCGGATCGACTGGGGACGGAGCGACGGCACGAGCGTTGCCCGCGCGTTCTCGCGCAACAGCTTCTCCTCGACCTTCAGAGGCCGGCGCTCGGACAGAATCTCCAGAACCTGCAGCCCGCGCCGCCAACTCGACGGCTCATTGCGCCGCAGGAGAAGCGTGGCCTCCAGCGCCATGTCATCCTCGGCCTGCTTCCCATCCTCGTCGAGGTTGAGGGCGAGAAGGGCGATCGCCTGCTGGAACTCGCGGTAGCTCCCCCCGACCGCCATCTGCTCGGCCAGCCGCCGACGGGCCCAAATGAGCGTCGGGGTGCCCTTGGCCGCTTCCAGCCCGACGATCCGCTGCAATTCCTGGCGGGCCTGCTTGAGCCGCCCGCTCACCTGGCACTGCTCGACGAGGCGCCGGGCGGCCGCGAGATCATTGGCGTCGGCCGCGACGGCCTCGCGGTAGCCGGCCTCGATCTCGGTTCCACCCCCCACGAGCGAGGCCGCCACCATCGCGAACCGTTCCTTGGCGGTGCCCTCGAGAGCCAGCAGCGCGCTATCCCGGGTCGCACGAGCCTCCCCATCGAGCTTCCGCTGAACCTGCTGCCGCATCAGCCCCAGATAGGGCGCCGGGGTTTGCGGGGCAGCCGCGATCGCCCTCCGAACCATCGCCTCGGCCTCCTCCAGCCGGCCGTAGCGGGTAAGGAGACCAGCGTGCCAGAGCAGTTGTTCTGCATTTTCCGGCTCGTTCTCTGTCAGCGAGGCCGCAAGCCGGATCGCTTGATCACTCCGGCCGGTGGCCGCGAAAAAATCGGCGCGGATCCGGTCCACAGACGGGCCCCCGAACTCGCCGAGCGACGCGATCACCGGTGCCGCCTCGTCGAATCGGCCGGTCGCCACGAGCATGACGATGAGACGACGGCGGGCGAAAGGAAGGGGCTCGCCACCGCGGATTGCGCGGCGCAGATACCCGATCGCGGCGCTCCGGTCCCCTTCGAGCTCGGCGATCGACGCCATGAAGCGCGGAGGGGCGTCCCAGTCGGGCCGCTCCTCGACCGCCTGATCGAGGAGTTGCCGCGCCTCGGCGAGCGTCTTCTTCTCGGCCTCCGACAGCGAATCGGAGTCGCCGCCGGCCAGCCGTGCGGCCCGAACCTCGATGATCCCCTGAACGGCCCGGGCGACGCGACTGATTGCCGTGTCGCTCCCGAACCGTTTCCCGATCGACGCGGCCTGCTCGGCGACCGCCTTGGCGTCGTCGCTCTCCGCGCTGACATCCAGGAGCAACATCCGGAGGCGAACGTCGTCGGGATCGTCAGCCAGAATCGATTCGGCAAGGGCCTGAGCCGCCCCATCCGCCCCGAGGCCGATCTGGAACGCCATCCACTGCCCTTTTACGTCTCGGGCCCCGGGCCCGGACAGCGCCATCACCTTTCGATCGATGGCGTCTACGCGTTCTCCCCAGCTGCCTCGATTCGTCCGGGTGAGGACATCGATTTCGGCCCCGACGAAGGCAGGGGTAGCGCGGAGCGCCTCGGAGGCGGCGTCGATCTGTGCCCATGCCTCGTCGCCGCGATCGGCCGCGGCAAGGAGGCCGACGAGTTGCTTGAAGAGTTGGAGGTCATTGGGATACGCAGCCTGCGCGGCCTCCGCGGCAACCAGAGCCGCCTCGCGGTCACCCCGCGCCGAGAGCACTTCGATGCGGATTCCAGCTGCCGTGTCGGGGGGGAGCCCGCCGTCACCGGTGACCTCGTCCACCAGCGCGTTGACGGCGGACCAGTCTTGCTCGCCCGCCGGACGGCGCAGCTGCGCCGCCAGCCGCATTCGCAGCAGGGTTCTCCAGACCTCCGGCTTGGCGACGAGCTTCTCCGGCGTCAGACCCGCGGCCAGCTTCTCGACGATCGCGATCGCCTCGTCGGGGCGACCCGCCTGCTCCAGATCCGTCGCCTCGAGGAACTTCGCCAAGTCCGAATCGGGCGCCCCGGCGGCGACACGACGACGGGCCTCCCCGGCTCGCAGGGTGTCGCCGAGGGCATCGTGGCAATTGGCCCTGGCGATATCGACCCGGCGAGCGAGCGACGGATCAGACGCGACCATCGCTCCCAACCGCTCCCAGATCGCCAGCGCCTGCGACCACCGCCCCTCGGCCATCGCCACGGCTGCTTCACCGTAGAGGATGGCCGGGGCATCCGCGGGAAGCGCTTTGCGCCCCTCGACGAGCGAACTGCGAACCTCCTCGATCCGGCCTGAATCGGCGAGGAGCACGATCCATTCCGACATCAGCGGCTTGCTCGTTGGCAACGCCTCCACACCTGCCCCGAGGATGCCGATCATGGCGGGAGTGTCGCCGCGGACGCGGGCGAGCTCGGCCTTGGCCATGACGAGCGACTCGGAGAGCGGGGCATCGGACGGGATCGAGGCAAGGAGCGCTTCGGCCCGATCGGGCTTTCCCTGCGCGAGGGCCACGGTGGCAGCAATGAGGATCGCTTCTTCGTCGTCCGGTGCCAGGGCCCGCGCCTTGGCGATCGCCTCGGCGGCCTGATCGATCTTGCCGTTGCGCCGACTCCATCCGGCAAACACCTTCCATGCCCGCGGGGAATCGGGGAACAACGCGACCATCCTGCGAAGAACCTCCTCGGCGGCCTGCAACCGCGATCTCCCCTCCGACTGGATCGCCGCCAGGAACACGAAGGCATCCATCCGCTCCGGCGGCAGCGGCGTTCCGGGGATGACCTCGGTGAGCTCGACGAGCGTCTGCTCGACCTCATCGGGCCTCCCGGCCTT
>CAMBFA010000247.1 GCA_945865325.1 Candidatus Kuenenia stuttgartensis | reverse complement strand
TGGGCAAACTTGAGCGTGCCGGCGTAGTTGAGATCGCCGACGAGCACGCCCGAGGTGCCGCTGCCGATGGTGCCGGTCGAGGCGACCAGGAAGCGGTTGGCGTTTGCGTTGTCAGAGATGCCGCCGATCTGGAGCGTGCCCCCCTGGTTCAGGGTGAGCGTGCCATTGGCACCGCGCGAGAACGTGCCGGAGACGACGACGTAGCCGCCGTTGTTGATCGTCACGCTGCCGGTGCCGCTGCCGCCGATCGTCAGGCTCGCAGTGGGGGCACCGCCGATGCCACTGGCGTTGTTGAGCCAGGTGCCGCTGGTGACCGTGACGGTGCCAAGGGTGCCAGCCTGGGCTCCAAGGGAGCCACCGCGGACCGCGATCACGCCGCCGTTGACCGTGAGCGTGCCGCGGCCTGCGCCACTGCTCGTGCCGCCGAGAGACAGGAAGCCTCTCATGTCGGCAGTGCCTGACGTGCCGACACTGAGCAGGCCGACGGAGGTGGTGCCGCTGCCGACATTCGTGTTGTTTGCCCTGAAATAGCCGTTGGTGATCGAGACCGTGCCGCTCCCGATCTCGCCGATCCTGAGGTCGGCGAGCGTCGACACGGTGCCGCCGGTGACCGTGATCAGGCCGCTGCTCGACCCCGAACGGCCGAGATAGATTCCGTTCCCCATGTTGGCGACACCGCTGCCGCCGACGAGGCCGCCGGTGACGTTGAGCGTGCCGGTGCCGCCGCCGGTGCCGCCGAGGGTCAGAAAGGCCGTCGGGCTCAAGGTGCCGCTCGACACGTTGATCGTGCCTTCGCCGTTCCCCTGGCCAACGAGCAAATTGTTGCTCGTGACAAAGCCGCCGGCGACGTTGAGGGTGCCTGTGCCGCTCTGGCCGAGCTGGATGATGCCGTTTTGGGTGGTCGAGACCACGGGGGTGATCAAGGAGCCGCTGTTGGCGTTGATCGTCAGGTTGAGCGGGATGAACCGGGTGCTCGGCGCCGTCCCGGAGAGTTGGAGCGTGCCGGAGTTTTGCAGGGTGAGCGTGCCGTTGCCGGAGATGGTATTGCTGATCGTGAGGAGGTTGCCGGCTGACTGATTGAAGAGGAGCGTGCCGTTGTCGACGAGGTTTGCCGACCCACCGACGGTGGCGCCGTTGTTGAGCTGCACCGTGTCGGAAACAAGGATCGTGCCGGCGGTGTACTCCGGGCCGCTTTCACCGGTAGCGGTGCCGTAGATCGTGAGCGTGCCGGGAATAACGGGACCAGCTATCGCGGCACTTCCGAAGAAAGCAAGCGTGGCGGCCGAAAAGATCGCGGCAGCAGCAAGACGAAACTTCAACACGGCAAAACCTCCCGAAGAACAACTGCTCAAAAGCCCTGGCCATCACCATCAGCACGCAACGATGCTGCGGTCGGCCTGACCTGCTCCTTAGCAAAGCAGGGGTTAGGGTAGGGCTTGCCGGGACGATTGCAAGCGTGGGTAGCGGAACCCTTGATCGCCCGCGGCGACGGTGCGAAAAAAGAAGTGGAGAGCCGCCGATTTCGCTTCGTTCAGCCCCGCATAGCGTCAATGCTTACTTTTCCGCAAGGTTCTGTTCGGCCCCTCACGGCCCGGTGAAGCGCCCCAGGAAGAGGATCGTGTCGTGGCGGGCGTCGCGGACGAGGAAGAGGAAGGGGCGATCGGCGCGAAACTCGACCGGCGGCGGGGGTTGGTGAGCGCTCAACGGGACAGCGATCACCACGGTCGCGGCGGCTGCCTCGGTGCCCTCCTCGTTGACCTCGATGAAGGCCTGATGGATCACGTCTGACACGAGCAGCCGGGGCCCGCCGGCAGCGTCGTCGATCATCCCGGACAAATCGGCCGACCTGGCGAAGACGTCGGTCATCCCCAGGCTCGCGAGCGTGGAATTCGCTTTGAAAGCGTGTTCGATGCGGAATCGGGGCAGATGGACAATCACGTCCCACGATCGCGCCGCATGCCGCCATTGGAGGAGCGATTCGGCGGTGAGCCGGTCTTCGAGAGCTCGCAGGCCGTCTGGCTCCCTGGGGAGGAGCACGACCATCTCCAGATCCTGGCCGCGGTAGGGGAGGGCGAGGAGTTGGAAGCCTTCCTGTTCGGCGTAGTCGAAGTCGCTGTGCTGGGCCATCAGCGGCACGTCGATGGAGCTGCCATCGGCGCGGTGGAAGGGCTCATGCTTCGTCCGCTCTGGATCGAACTCGAGGGCCCAGTTTCCCTTGAAATAGACGGCGTTGGCGAGCACGAGCTGGGTCGCTTTAGAGAGGGCATTTTCGGGGATGATGTTTTGGATCCGCTGGCGGGTCCGCTCGGCGACCCAGGCGTTGATTCGTAGCCGTTCGGTTTCCAGGCTGGCGGCGAAATCGGCTTCGTTGAACCCAGCGGCGAAGCGGTCGCCGAGGAGAGCGACGAAATCGCTGTTCCAGGCAACTCCCTTCTGGCCCCACAGCCCGGCCGACACGGCGAGCTCGTACGGCTTGGAGCCGGTGCTGTAGAAGCGGCTCATGTCTCCGGCGGCTCCGAGGCCGTCGCGGTCGGGGAGGTGGAGGACCTTCTCCATCTGCTCCAGCGTCCGCCCCTTGGCACCTGTCGCGGTCATCGCCAGCGCCGCGTGCATGGAGAACGGTGAGAAGACGAGGTTGTCCGCGCCGGCCGCGAGCTTTCGGTGAAGCTCGATCGCAAACCGATTGGAGCCATCGGCAATCGTCTGGATCGGGGGCGACCACTCGAATGGCGGGATGGTCTGCTCCTTGGGCTTGCCACCGCCGCGGCTGTTTTCTCCCGACGATGCATCGGCGAATGGATCGGCCGACTGGCGAAGGGCATGGCTCGCCGCCAAGGCCAGGGACGTGATCGTCAGGATGACGCCGAGAATCGTGAGTCGCATCGAGAAAAACCTCTCCGGGAAAGCGGGGGTGGAGAGAGGCCCGATGCCGCTGCGCGGACCACTCCCGGAGAGCACGCCCGAGAACTGGGAGCCGTTACGGTCTCACGAGGGGGCGCATGCCCGGATGGGAGGGAGGCCGCGGGCCCTCAAGGCTGACGGCCTCACGGCCCGTTGAAGCGCCCCAGGAAGAGGATCGTGTCGTGGCGAGCGTCGCGAATGAGAAACAGGAAGGGGCGATCGGCGCGAAACTCGACCGGCTGCGGGGGACGGGGCCCGGGGGCCTTGGCGACCACCGCCGTCGCCGCGGCCGCTTCCGTCCCCTCCTCGTCGACGAAAAGGAGCCCGAGGAGGCAGGCGAGGGCAGCGCGCTTGGAAATCGCTCCCGGGTGAACGTGGGCCACGATGGCCGCGAGTTTATGCTGATGGCGCGTGGAGCGATGGCCAGGGGCCAGGCTGGGGGATCGGGTTCCCCCGAGAAGCAGAGGAGGGATCCAAGCGTGACTCGATCCATGAGACGATTCATGAGGCGATCCGTCGGCCTCTTGCTTGCCACGGGGCTGGCGCTAGGACCCAGCGGGCTGTTCTTAAGAGGAGCGTTTGCCGTGGATCCTGCTCCAGCGGCCCCGGGCGCTGCCGAGCCAGCGCCGGAATCGGTCGAGGCGATCGCGAAGCGCGTCCGCGACTCGATCGTCACGATCCGGTTTTCTGGCCGCGGCGGCGGCGATCAGGGGCTCGGCACCGGGTTTGTGATCGCGGCCGACGGACTCATTGCCACCAATTACCATGTCATCGGCGAGGCCCGGCCGGTGAGCGTGGAGCTCTCCGACGGCAGCCGGCACGACGTGACCGCGATCCATGCCTCCGACCGGGCCGCCGATCTGGCGATCGTGCGGATTGCCAAGCTGGGGCTTGCGCCGCTTTCGCTTGGAGTGCCCGAAACGCTCCTCGACGGCGCGGAGGTGGTGGCGGTCGGCAATCCGCACGGCCTCGAGCGGAGCGTTGTCGCCGGGAGGGTGTCGGGGCGGCGCGAGATCGACGGCCGGTCGATGATCCAGCTGGCCATCCCGATCGAGCCGGGGAACAGCGGCGGGCCGCTCCTCGACCGGCAGGGGAAGGTGCATGGGATCCTCACGATGAAGTCGCTCGTCACGCCATTCCTCGGCTTCGCCGTCGGCGTCGATCAGCTCCAGCCACTCATCGACCGGCCGAATCCGATCAGCATCGACCGCTGGCTGACGATCGGCACCCTCGATGCCAAGGAATGGACGACCCTCGGCGGCGCTCGCTGGCGGCAGCGGGCCGGCCGGATCGCCGTCGAAGGCGTCGGCACTGGGTTTGGTGGCCGCTCGCTGTGCCTCGCCGGAGCGGCACCTCCCCCGCTCCCCTACGACCTCGCCGTATGGGTGAAGCTCGACGACGAAGCAGGCGCCGCCGGGCTCGTGTTCGGTGCCGACGGTGGGGATCGTCACTACGGCTTCTATCCCACCGCCGGCAAGCTCCGGCTGACGCGCTTCGACGGCCCCGATGTCCTCTCCTGGAAGATCCTCGAGGAGGCCGCCAGTCCCGACTATCTCCCCGGGCAGTGGAACCATCTCCGGGTCCGCCGCACCGCCGACGGCTTTGTGTGTTTCCTCAACGATACGGAGATCTTTCAATCGACCGACAAGGGGCTCGGCGAGGGAAGCGTGGGGCTGGCGAAGTTTCGCGACACGAAGGCAGAGTTTCGTGGGTTTGCCGTCGGAGCGGAGCTGCCGCAGGCGCGGCCGCCGGCCGAACAGCTCGCCCGGGTCGCCGGCCTCGTCCACGATCTCGGCGCGACCAGCGCGGCGGCACCTGCCGACCTTGTCGCGGCGCTTATCACCGAGGGAAGCAGCGGCGACGCGGCCCTGGCTGCCCGGGCCGATGCCCTCGACCGGGAGGCAAAGCGCGTTCGCGAGCTGATGGCGCAGGTCCAGGCGAAGCGGACGGTCGAGGCGCTTGCGAAGGAAGCCGCCGCCGAGCCGATCGATCTGTTTGGCGCGGCGCTCCTCGTCGCCGCCCTCGACAACCCCGACCTCGATCTCGCTGGCTCCAAGCACGATCTCGATCGGCTCGCGGCGGAGGTGGTGGCGGCTGTGCCAGCCGGGGCCGACGACGCGGCGAAGCTCGCCACGCTCAACCGGGTGCTGTTCACCGAGCTCGGCTTCCACGGCAGCCGGGGCGACTACTACAACCGCTCGAATAGCTACGTGAATGAAGTTCTCGACGACCGCGAGGGGATCCCGATCACGCTGGCGCTGGTCTACATGGA
>CAMBFA010000246.1 GCA_945865325.1 Candidatus Kuenenia stuttgartensis | reverse complement strand
GCCTCGTGCCCGCTCCCCACGACCGTCGTCCGGAAGCCATACTTCGCGGCCGCCGCGGCCAGCTCGTTGCCGACGGCGAGATCGGGATGGGCGACGACGGCATGATCGGTGCCGCGCGAGGTGGCCGCATGGAGGAGCCGCTCGACCACCCGGCTCGAGCCGCGGTAGGGGGCATCCTCACCGACCAGCGCCAGGGCCCTGGCGGCAGCGAAGGCGAGCCGCTCGTCGGGGGCGTCGACGAGCTTGACCAGTGCCTTGCGGGCGTTTGCTGGGAGGGGCGCCGCGGCGACGCGCTCCGTCGGGGTGTGCATCGCCTCGAGCTGCCAGACGGCGGCGAGCGCCGCCTCGGGCATCCCCCGCTCGATCGCCATCTCCATCACGGCCGTGACGACGTTTGGATCGAGACTGTCGGGACCGGTAAAGGCGGCTGCGAGCCGCTCCGGCGGAATGGCGTCGAGCGCCGACGCCGACGGGCCAGAGGCGAGGAGGAGCGATTCGACCCGTGTCAGGAGCACCAAACAGACGGCGAGCGGATCGCGGGCGTCGAGGGCCTCGAGATCGCGCGCCAGATGGGCGGCGTCGATGCTTCGCGCCAGGCGCGGGGAAAGCTCGACCTCGTCAAACCTCCCCGCCTCGACGTTCCAGCGGTGACGCCGGACCGTGGCCGGGCCTTCGGCTGGATGTGGGGGCACCTGCGGGAGCCCCTGCGGCGTGAGCGCACAGTCGAGCCGCTGGGCGAGGAGCGTGATCGCGGTGTTCGGCCGCGGCGGCTGGAGGAGCGTCGGGTCGGGCTCCCCTGCCAGCCGCGCCGCATGGCGCTGGAGGGCTGCCAGGGCGGCGCGCTGGGCGCCGGGCGGCGTGCCGCCGACGAGGGCCGGGGCGAGGAGGAAGTCGGCCCGGTCATCGAGGCCCGCCGCCTCAAGGGCGAGGATCGCCCCCTGCCAGCGGTTGACATCGGGGCTTTCGAGGATCGCCGACAGCGGCTGGCGGGCGTCTGGCCCCAGGTCGGTGACGATCTCACGGGCGAGAACGCGGGCCACGCGTTTCCCAGGCTCGGGCGACGCCAGCACTTCCATAAGCGCGGGGAGGGCGTCGATGCCCGCCTTGGAAAGCTCGGCGATAGCGGCCGCGCGAACCTCCGGCTTCTCGCTGGCGAGGGCTTCCGCGGCGCGCTTCATCCGCGCGGGCGACCGGCGCCGGTCGCGGGCGGCGTCGCGCATCGCGTCGAGAACATTCGGCGCGTCGGCATCGAGGGGGCGGAGATGGCGGGCGAGCCGGAGCAGCGCCGCTTGGTCGGCCGAGTCGCCGAGATCGGCGAGGAGCTCATCGCGGCCGTCGCCGGCATCGGCCACGGAGTCGAGCATGCGGCGAAACCACGCCAGCGCCGCGGCGTCGGCATCGACGTCGGCGGCGCGGATCGCGGCGTCGAGCATCTGGGGCGCCGTGTCACGCTGTTCGGCGGCGAGTGAGTCGACGACCGACTGCTGGAGGGCATCGAGCGGCCGCGGTTGGGCCGTACTGCTCGGCCGCTCTTTGCCCGAGAGCACCGAGACGGTGCCGTCGTCGTGGTGGTCGTGACCCTGGCCGTCGTCGAAGGGAAACTCCCATTTGGTCGTCGTCAGCGGGCCGCAGTTTGGGCAGGGCTGACCAGCCCCGGCCAAGCCGCCGAGAAACAGCCCCGCCGCCGGCACTCCGATCAGCCAGCGCCGGCATCCCCGCAGCGCCACGGGCACCAACCGCACGCGCTCCGGCCGTCCCCTCGCTGCCACGATGCCGTCTCCCCGGGTCTACACGCCGCCAGCGCCGAGCCGCTGCTGCCACGCCTTGATTTGGTCGACCACCCGGGCCGGCGCCGTGGATCCGAAACTCGCCATCCGTCCAACTGCCCTGGATGCCCCAAGTGCGCTCCGTAGCGTGCCGTTCCAGCCCGCGCAGTCTGCCGAAAACTCCTCATCGGCAAGCTCCTCGAGCGACACCCCCTTCCGCATCGCCCGCCGGACGAGCTTCCCGACCGTCTCGTGGGCCGTTCGCTGGGGGGTGCCTTGGGCGATGAGGGCCTCCATGAGGCTCGTGGCGTCGAGGTGGCCGCGGTCGAGCGTGGCGGCGATCCTGGCCCGGTCGAACGACGTTCCGGCGACCAGCGGCGCCGCCACTCCGAGGATCGCCTCGAGGGTGTCGATCGAATCGAAGAGCGGTTCTTTATCTTCCTGGAGATCGCGGTTGTAGGCGGTGGGGAGCCCCTTCAGGAGCACCAGGAGCGCCTGGAGGTTGCCGATTGTCCGGGCCGACTTGCCGCGGACGAGCTCGAGAACATCGGGGTTGATCTTCTGCGGCATGATCGAGCTGCCGGTGCAGAAGTTCTCCGGGAGCTTGAGAAATCCGAACTCTTCTGTGCTCCAGATGATCCACTCCTCGGCCCACTGAGAAAGATGGATGCCGGTCAGCGCGATCACGAAGGCCAACTCGCAGGCGAAGTCGCGGTCGCTGGCGGCGTCGAGGCTGTTGGCGGCGACCGCGGCGAACTCGAGCCCAGCACGGACATGCTCGCGGTCGATCGGCAGGCTCGTTCCCGCCAGCGCCCCCGAGCCGAGCGGGAGGATGTTGGTGCGCTTGCGGCAATCGGCGAGCCGATCGCGGTCGCGGCCGAGCTTCTCGCACCACGCCAAGAGTTGATGGGGGGCAAGGACCGGCTGCGCCCGGCGGAGATGGGTGTAGCCGGGGATAATTAAGTCGGCCTCGCGCTCGGCAAAGCCGAGGAACGCCCGCTGGAGCGCGGCGAGGCCGGCATCGAGGCGGTCGATGGCCCGGCGGCAGTAGAGGCGCAGATCGGTGGCCACCTGATCGTTGCGGCTGCGGGCGGTGTGGAGCCGGCGGCCGGTGTCGCCGAGGCGCGCCGTCAGCGCCGACTCGACATGGAGGTGGATGTCTTCTTTGGAGATCGTGTAGGCGAAGGTGCCGGCGTGGATCTCCGCCCGGATCTCTTCGAGCCCCACCCGGATCGCCTTTGCCTCCGCCGCCGAGATGATCCCACAGGCGGCGAGCATCGCCGAGTGGGCGATCGACCCGTCGATGTCGTCATCGGCCAGACGCTGGTCGAACGACACGCTCTCCGAGAAGGCCTCGACGCGGGCGTCGGTCGCCTGTTCAAACACGCCTCCCCAGGCTTTTGGTTTTCCAGGGGAGGGGGGAGCGGAGGGATCGTGCGGGGAGCGGGGGTCGGCCACGGTGGGGTCCTGTCGAGGGGGGCGATGGGGATCGGGGCGTGGGGGATGGGAAAAGTATGCACTGCGGTGGGAGCGGGTACATTGCCAGGATGATCACTCCCGGTGAATTCCTCGCACCCGGCGGCCGATTGGCCGCCCGGCTCCCAGCTTGGGAATCCCGGCCCCAGCAGCTGGAGATGGCCGAACTGGTGGCCGCCGCGATCCGCGACCGGCGCCACCTCGTCGTCGAGGCCGGCACCGGCGTCGGCAAGAGCCTTGCCTACCTGATCCCCGCCGTCTTGGCGGCCACCGCCGATCAGGAGGAGGGGGAGCCTGCGGTCGGGCCACCGGCCGGGGAGACCGACCCCGACGGCACGGACGATTCCCCCGAGGCGGCGCCGCTCGGCCGGCCGCGCCGGGTCGTGATCTCCACCCACACCATCGCGCTTCAGGAGCAGCTTGTCGGGAAGGACATTCCGCTGGTCCAGTCGGTGATGCCGCGCGAGTTTTCGGCGGTGCTCGTCAAGGGCCGCGGCAACTACCTCTCCAAGCGCCGCCTGATGATGGCGGTGGAGCGCCGTGGCAGCCTCTTCCAGGATCAGCGCGATGTCGACGAGCTCGAGGGGATCCACCACTGGGCCGTGCGGACCGGCGACGGATCGCTCGCCGATCTCCCCCAGCTCCCGAGCGACGTCGTCTGGGAGGAGGTGCAGAGCGACTCTGGCAATTGCATGGGGCGCGGCTGCCCGGTCTACTCCGAGTGCTTCTACTACGCCGCCCGGCGGCGGATGGCACGGGCCCAGATCCTCGTCGTCAATCACGCTCTGTTCTTCTCCGACCTCGCCCTGCGGCGCGGTGGTGCGAGCCTCCTCCCCGACCACGACATCGTGATCTTTGACGAGGCCCACATGGTGGAGGAGGTGGCCGGCGACCACCTCGGCGTCGCCGTGTCGAGCGCCGCCGTCGAGCGCGTCCTCTCCAAGCTCTATTCGGAGCGCGGCCATCGCGGGCTCCTCGTCCATTATGGATTCGACGATCTCCAGCGCGAGGTGCTCCGCTGCCGGCGGCTGGGCGAGGACTTCTTCGCCGCGGTGAAGTGTGCCGCGGCTGGCCGCGGCGACGGGCCGTGGCGGATCCCTGAGCCGAAGATCGTGGCCGACACCCTCGGTGATCCTCTCTTGAATCTCTCCCGCCGGCTCCGTGCCTCAGCCGAGGGGATCGAGAACGAAGCCGAGCGACACGACTTCTTCTCCCTCTCCGACCGGCTCACCGGTCTGGCGGGCTCGATCGAGACGTGGCTCGAGCAGGCGGAGCCGGGGAGCGTGTGGTGGGTGGAGGGAACGCGCTCGCGGCGCGGTCGGGAGCGTGTCCGGCTGTGTGGCGCGCCGATCGACGTCGGCGCCACCCTCAAGCGCGATCTCTTCGACCGGGTGGGGACAGTCATCCTCACCAGCGCCACGCTCGCGGTCGGCGCCGGCAGCGAGGGAGGGGAGGGGGCCGGGCCCGATCCGTTTGCCTATGTCGAGAAGCGGCTCGGGCTGGCGAAGGCGACGGCCAAGCGACTCGGGAGCCCCTTCGATTACGCCGCGCAGGCGGAGCTTGTCGTCGTCGACCGGCTCCCCGACCCGAGCGAACGGCAGGCCTACGACCGGGCGGTGGTGCGGATGATCCGCCGCTACGTCGATCAGACCTGCGGCCGGGCGATGGTGCTGTTTACGAGCTCCGCGTCGCTCGCCGCGGCCAGCGCCGAGCTGGCCGGCTGGTGCGTGCAGCGCAACTACCGGCTCGTCAGCCAAGCCGACGGTCTGCCGCGGTCGCGGATGCTCGCCGACTTCCGCGAGGGGCCGGGGAGCGTGCTCCTCGGCACCGACGGCTTCTGGCAGGGGATCGATCTCCCCGGCGACCAGCTTGTAACGGTGATCATCACAAAGCTCCCCTTCGCCGTCCCCGACCGGCCGCTGGTGGCAGCGCGGATCGAGGCAATCCGGGCTGCCGGCGGGAATCCGTTCATGGAGTATCAGGTGCCGGAGGCGACGCTCAAGCTCAAGCAGGGCTTCGGGCGGCTCGTC
>CAMBFA010000245.1 GCA_945865325.1 Candidatus Kuenenia stuttgartensis | reverse complement strand
ACGCCGATGATGCGCCTCCAGGATCCCGGGCAGACGAAGATGGTGATCGTGACGTTGCCAGAGACGACGCCCGTCCTCGAAGCCGAGGCGCTCCAGGCCGATCTCCGCCGCGCCGGCATCGAGCCGTGGGCCTGGGTCGTCAATGCGTCGCTGGCGGCCGCTGGCCCCACCGATCCGCTCCTTGTCGCCAGGGCAGCAGCTGAGGAGCCGCACATCGATCGGGTGGAGAGCAAGAATCCCCGCATGGCCGTCATCCCCTGGCTGACCGAGGAGCCGATCGGCAGCCGCCGGCTGCTCGAGCTTGTGCGCAAGTGACGCTCCGGAAGATCCTGCACGGCTTTTCCTCCTCCGATCCGGCATGGTCGGGATGGCCCCCTTTGCGAACAGAGCCCAAGCCTTGGATATCCACGACCATCCGCTGACAGCGTTTTTCCGATCGATGGGGCATCGCACCTGGTCGCGGTTGGGGGCGCTGTGGATCGATGCGGGGCGGTTCTCACTTGTCACCATCCCCTGCAACGTCGTCGTCCATGCGTCACGATCAGACATCCGCCGATTGCTCGTCGAGGCGGGGCGGATGGTCGCGGTGGCGTCCGTCGCCGGTAGCCGGGGGGTGGCTAGCAGCGATTTCTGGGTGCGCGATCGCGGCTACTCGCTGGCGTCGCTCCAACGACAGTTCCGCCAGCAGGTGGTGCGCCAGGGGCCGGCCTGCACGGTGCGGACGATCCCCTGGAGCGAGCTTTGCACCTCCGGCCTCCGGGTCAACCAAGACACCATGGAGCGTCGCGGCCTGAAGATGCATCGCTGCACGACCGCGCAGGGCTGGGGGGAGATATGCGCGGCTGCCGCTGCCACCCCAGGACTGGAAGCCACGGGCTGTTTCATCGGCGCGGATCTGGCCACGTTTCTCGTCTCGTGGACGGTCGGTCAAAGCTGCTATGGGTTGATGATGCACCGCGATAGCCGGTTTCACTCGACCGGCGCCGCCAATGCGATGGTCTATGAGCTCACACGGACGATGCTTGCGCGTCCTGGGGTCTGCGAGGTCACACTCGGCCGCGGATGGTTTCCGGCCGAGCCGACGATCGACCGCTTCAAGCGGCACGCCGGCTACATCGAGGAGCCGCTGGAGCTCGCCGTCGCCCTCCATCCGCGCTGGGAGCATCTGCTGCAAGCGCCGCTCCTGCACGCGGCCGTGCGGGCCACCGATGCGATTACCGGCCATCGCCTCGGACTCGGTGCGGATCTCGAGGTGCTCCGGGCCGCAGCCAGCACCACGTTTACCGACGGCCCAGATCGGCGGCCAGAAAATCGGCCGCTCGCTCACCGATGATGATCGCCGTAGCCGCGGTGTGCCCGGCCGGAATGGTCGGAACAACGGAGTTGTCGGCCACCCAGAGATTGTCCGTGCCATGAACGCGGAGACGGGCATCGACCACGGCGAGCGGATCGTTTCCCATCCGGCAAGTTCCGACCGGATGGTGGTAGGAGCCGGCATGGTTGCGGAGGAAGGCGTCCCCCGACAGGCTTCCGGGGAGGATCTCCTTTCCCAGGCCGAAGCCACGAAGGGCAGGCTTCGCGATCACCGATCGGATCCTCTCGACCCCGGCCAGCAGCGCCTCCCGGTCGCGTTGGTCTGCGAGAAACCGCGGATCGATCAGGGAGGGCCCCCAGGGATCGGCTCGATCCGGCAGGATCCAACCGCGACTGTGGGGATGCATGAGGACCACGGCGAGCTCGACGGCCTGCCGATGGCGGCTGGTCTGGAAGTGGCTGAAGACCTCCACCTCTGGCGTCGCGCCGGCCGGCCCGAGGAAGCACCCCGCCTCGCAGCAATTCGACGCCATCACACCCCGCCCAAACAGCGCGTAGTCGAGGGCAGCCTTCAGCCACAACGCCGGTCGCCCCGGCGCCGGCAGCGCTGACTCGACAACCACCGGCACGCCAGCGTGGTCGTGGAGATTCAAGCCCACACCGGGGAGATCGACGCACAGCGGGATCCCCGCGGCGCGCAACGGTCCTGCCGGTCCGATCCCCGATCCCTGCAGGAGGCGCGGAGAAAGAAGGGCACCAGCACAGACGACGACCCCCTCGGAGGCCATGATCGTCGCTTCGGCCCGCCGGTCTCCGAGTTCGACCCCGACAGCCCGGCGGCCTTCCATCAACACGCGGCGCACCGTGGTGTGCGCCCGAATCGAGAGCTGCCCCGCCGGACGGACGTCGGCCAGATAGCGCGCGGCGCTGGCGCGGGCGCCACGCTCCTGGAACAGCGGAAACGGTCCGCACGTCTCTGTCTCCGCCCCCGTCAGACACGACACCCGCCGAATCCCATCCTCCTGGCACGCCCGGAGGAACGCTTCCGAAAAAGCCGACTTAGACGTCGGCTCACTGCCGGGGAGCCGCGCGAGGCCGGGCTGTGAGACGGCCCGCTCCCAGCAGGGCCCGAGGTCGGCCCACGACCAGCCCGGATTGCCAGAGGCTGCCCACAGGTCGTAATCAGCCGGTGGGCCGGCTGCCGCCACCATCGCGTTGATCGACGATGTTCCGCCGACGACGCGCCCCATCGGGAACGCGATCCGGCGCCCGTGGAGCTGCTGCTGGGGAACGCTCTCCAAGGCCCACGACCAGTGCCGCCGCAGACGCAGCCCAGCGAGTGGCGCCTGGAGCGCCCAGCCCGGGTAGCGCGGCCCCGACTCGATGACCAGCACCCGCTTCCCACACCCTTCGGCCAACCTCCGCGCGATCACGCAGCCGGCCGTACCGGCGCCGACAACGATGACCTGGGGAGCCGACATGGTTGAGCGCTCGTCAAAAGGGGAAAGGTCGCCACCATAGCATCCGCCGACGGCTGACCCCCGGGCCACGCCCCGATTGCAGCCCCACTCAACAGCAGGAGGAAAGAGACGATTCCCGGGGGCTGGGGAAAGCTGGGCCGACGTCCGGCGAGCGTCAGGCCCCGAGAAACAGGCAAGGAACTGCCTTGGGCTGCGTCGCGCTTGAGTTCCAGCGGAGCCCGGGACGATAGTGAGGGGACGAAGAGGCCCCACCCGTGCGATCCCTTGTCGGCATCATCACGACCATCGCGACGGTGATTCACTTCACCTTCGGGTGTTGCCTCCACCCCTGCCACTTCGGCGGTCACGGCGAGGACGCGACGCCCACAGTGGGGTCGGTGGCGGCCGAGGCCTGCTGCCACGACCACCTCCACGACGACGTGGCGCACCAGCCAGACACCGACACAAGCGGCGCCGATCTCGAAGGCGTGACACTCTCCGCCTCCGCGGCCTGCGCTGACTGTGACGCCTGCCATGGATGTCAGTGTGCGTGCTTGTCGACCGAGGCGACGCCGATCCCATTCTGGTCGCCGCTGGCGTCAGGCATTCTGGCCGCCGTCGACGGAGCCACGGTTCCCAGTTCCCTGGCCAGGGGCCGACAGCCTCCGCCAGTTCGCCATCGGCGCAGCAGTCGGCCTGCGCTCTTTGAGCGTCTCTTGATCTGAAGCCGTGCGCGGACCGGCCGCGCGTTCTTTTCCGCTTCACCCGACCGCGCGCCCTCGTTGGGCCGCACGCCGCCGCAGGCCGTTGCCGGCGTCTCATCGGGCCCGATCACATCAGCCCGCGCAGGCGCGTCTATGGCCACATCACCCACGCCCCCCTGGCCCGTTCGCCTCCTCTCCTTGGTGGCACTGGGCCTGCTCACCCTCGCGGTGATCGTGGGCACCATCTCCGGGCCAGGTTTCCAGCCCCTCCGCGATCGCATCATCCGGATCCTCGGCGGCAGGCCCACCGATGGTGGAGCAGCCGAGGCAACGCCGCAAGGCGCGAGCCATGTTCATGGGGACGCCCATGGCGACGACCACGATCACGACGGCCACGACGAAAAAAACTCACTGAGTTTAAGCGAGCAGGCCCGCCGCAGCATCGGCCTGCGGGAAGGGGAGGTCGCGCTATCGACCTTCGACCTGACCATCGGCGTGCCGGGGATCGTGGTCGAGCGCCGCGGGCGATCGAAGCTCACGATCATCGCGCCGATCACCGGATCGGTGACCCAGATCTTCGCGACCGAAGGGGAAGCCGTCACCCCGGACCAACCCCTCTTTGAGATCCGACTGACCCACGAGGAGCTTGTCCAAGCCCAGGCCAACCTCCTGAAAACAACCGAGGAGGTCGATGTCGTCCGCCAGGAGATCACCCGGCTGGAGGGGATCGGCCCGGAGGGGATCGTCGCGTTTAAAACGATTCTCGAGCGGAAGTATGAGCTTCAGAAACTCGAAGCCGTCCGCACCGCCGAGCGCCAGGCCCTCCTCCTCCACGGGCTCTCCGAATCCCAGGTCGACGAGATCCTCGTGAAGCGGACGTTGCTGGGGAAGATCGTCGTCCGGGCACCGGCCGCGACCGCACCGCACCCCGGCTCGACCGCGGAGATCACCCTCATTCTCCAAGAGCTCGCCGTCGAACGTGGCCAGCACGTGGCCGCCGGCGACACGCTCGCCATCCTCGCCGATCATGCGAGCCTCCTGGTCGAAGGGGAGACCTTCGAGCAGGACATCCCGCACATCACCCGGGCCGCCGCCGACGACCGTCCGGTTACCGCGATCCTCGAATCGAAGGAGGGGCCGGAGCAGCGGATTGAGCGCCTGGAGATCGACTACGTCGCCAACCGCATCGACCCGGAGTCGCGGACGCTCCATTTCTACGTCCGGCTCCCGAACGAGATCGTCCGCGACAATCGCGGTGACGGCGCCGGCAGCGCCCGGTCCGTCGAATGGCGCTACAAGCCCGGTCAGCGGATGCAGCTCCGCGTGCCGGTGGAGTCGTGGGCCGAACGAATCGTGCTCCCCACCGGGGCGGTGGCCCAAGACGGCGTCGAAAACTACGTTTTCCGGGTCAACGGCGACCGCCTCGACCGGCAGGCCGTCCACGTCGAGCATCGCGATCCGCAGTCGGTCGTGATCGCCAACGACGGCGCGTTGTTCCCCGGCGACACGATCGCGATGACCGCCGCCCAGCAGCTCCAGCTGGCGCTGAAAAACAAATCGGGCGGGGCACTCGACCCGCACGCGGGCCACACCCACTGACCCCACGGCCCGTGCAGCGACACCAGCCGCCCAAATCCCAGCCGCCCAAATCCAAAGCGATCCATGCTCGACGCCATCATCAAGAACGCCCTCCGCTACCGGCTGCTCACGATCGTTCTGGCGATGGTCATCCTGGTGTACGGCAGCGTCACGCTCTCGAGACTGCCGATCGACGTCTTCCCCGATCTCAATCGGCCGCGGGTGACGATCCTCACCGAGGCGCCGGGGCTGGCCCCCGAGGAGGTCGAGACGCTGATCACGTTTCCCCTCGAATCGGTCCTTAACGGGGCGACGGGG
>CAMBFA010000244.1 GCA_945865325.1 Candidatus Kuenenia stuttgartensis | reverse complement strand
GCTCTGGACGGCCGTCTGGTGGGCGCCGCTACCGCAGCTTTCCCGCCGCGTGGAGCTCATCGCCGGGTTGATCCCGTTCACCGCCTTCGGCCTGCGGGTGTTCGCGGCCTGCTTCCTCGGGGTGCCGGAGGACGACCCTGTCCGCCGGGCGGTCGCGCCGCTGGTCGACTGGGTGAACGGGGTCTCCGGTGTACCCCCCTACCAAGGGGTGCTCGACGTCACGGTCGCGATCGGCCTGGTGTGGTTGGCGTCGATCGCCGGCATCCCGCGACGGTGGCGGCTGGCCACGATCTGGGTCATGCCGGCGGTGGCGCTGGCGAGTCTGGCGAGCCTTCACTTCGCTGGCCTTCCGCTCGAGCGATGGCTCGTGCTTTGGTGGCGATAGCGAAAGCCCTGATCGCGGGGCGGGCGGCCGCCGAGAGCGGGTTCGGCCGCGGCTTGGTGACTGTCAGCCGAGGCGGGAGATGGTTTCGATTCGCGACAGGACCAAGCCGGCGCGGGACTGGCTCGCTTCATCCGGAGCGAGATGCCCCTCAAGGAGGGCAGGCACGTCGCCGGTCTCCAAAAGTTCTCGCCACGCGGCGGCGACGAACGCCCGCACGGCTGGCGGGGCGGCCGCAAGCTCTTCAATCAGCGATTCACGACCGTCGACAACGGTGATGACGTCCTCGAGGTCATGGCTGGCGATCGGATCCCCTCTGCCGCGGTCATGAAACGCCGTTAGCTTTGTCGCGAGAAAATAAGGGGCCGTGACAAGCCGAATCTCCGGTCCGCCTGGAATCTGGAAAGGCTCAGCCGAATGAAACGCATCGGCGTACCACGCCGTCGAGAAGCCAAGCACCTCGCCCTTGGTCGGCATGATGTCGACGATCCGCCGAGGGGCATCGACGAATCGCCAGCGACAGCGCGGGGCGCCTTCCGTCGTGTCTTCTTCCAGACCGAGGACGACGAGCTCCTCCCGCAGCGTCTCGGCGTACTGCCCGTAATGGACGAGATCGATGACGACGTCGACGTCCTTCGTGGCGCGGCCGGGCCGGCCAGTTGAGTCGGTGACAAGAAGCTCCACGACGACTCCGCCGAGGAAAGCGAGACGAGGGAGGAGCGGCTCGATGCGTCGCGCCACGTCGCGAAGCATGACCAGATTCGGTGTCTCCTGCTTAGCCATGGAGCAGCCTCGTCAAATGCTCTTTGGCCAGATTCCTTTCACGGGCTCGCCCTCCCCGAAGGGCGTCGATCAGACTCAAGCACTCGTAGAGCTTGGCATCAGCGCGGGCCGCCTTCGGGGCCGCGCGGTAGAGCGGCTTAAACGACGTGCCGCGGGCCTCTCCCTGCGGATCGGGCCACACCGGGACGGGGTCGTTGTCCTGAACGATCAGGTCGACCAGCGGCGCCGCCGCGTGGGCCGTAGGCATTCCCCGCGTCATGCCGCCGCGGACGGCCGGGAAGGCGTAGCGGACGCCATGGAGCACAAACTCGAGGAGGGCTGAACGATTCGGCTGCCGGTCGGCGAGAAGGAGGCCCGCAGCCCTGGCCCGCGTCACCGAGCGGTGAACGGCCGAGACGCTCAGGCCAAGGGCGTCAGCGAGCTTTTGGAACGTGAGCCCTGGCTGGAGGGCCAGCTTCAAGGAGACGACCATGTCTTGCGGGCTGAGTTGCATATCGCAAGCATACATTCCAGTTTCCAGAAACTGGAAAAATTGGGATGCACGGCCCTTGTTTCAGCCCCGCACTCAGACGGGAATGCTTTGGCTCCTGCCTGAAAAGCCCCGGAAAAGAAGGAAGTTTCGCGGCTTGGCCGCGACACGAGTTTCGCGGCTTGGCCGCGACAAAATCAAGAGCGGGCGAAGGGACTCGAACCCTCGACATCCAGCTTGGGAAGCTAGCGCTCTACCAACTGAGCTACGCCCGCGAACAAAGGAATCTTAGCAGATCATCTCGCGCCTGCACGAGGGGCCGCCGACAACCGCTTTTCACGGCCCCGGCGGTGGCGCCGATGGTGGCCCAGGCGGTGGCGCGGTCGGTGGCGCCTCCGGCTGTAACAGCCGGCGCAGGAGCCGACCACGTCGTGGCCCGCCACCAACCGGCCCAGCCCCGGGCGCCCCCGCCCCGGCGGCACCAGCTGCGGCGGGATCTCCCGGTGCTCCAGACGCAGGCGCAGGCGCAGGCGTAGGCCCCTGCCCCTCGCTCGCCGGCGGAGCGCCCTGCCCAGGCTGCGGGCCACTGGCCCCCTCCGCCGCCGCACGCTGGGCGCGACGGCGGGCCACTTCTTCGATCAGCCCGCCAACCAGATCGATCACCCGATCGGTCTGCGGAGAATCGGCCATCTGCGGCGCCAGCCGATCCTTCAGCCCGTCGATGATCTGCGCCGCCCCACCCCGCGTGGGCTGCTCCTGCGACGGGGGCTCTCCGCCATCAGCCAACGGCCGGGCGTCGTCGCCCGCTGCAAACCCCGCCGGCGGTAAGCTCCCGGCTGGCCCGCGATCCCCCGCTGAAAATGCCTGGCCTGCCTGCGGCCCCACACCAGGACGCTTGATCGGTGACCACCCCGGTCGCGGTGGCGGAGAAGGGAGCATCTCGGGTTGATCGCCGACACCGCCCGCCGCATCGGCTTCGCCACCGTCGGCGGCGGTGTTGGAGACTCCGTCAGCGACGACGGCCGCACCATCGGCCTGCCCAGGGGCCCAGCCCGGCCGCGGCGGTGCGGTGGCTGAAGGCTGCAGCGGGGCTGCCGGCTGCGGCTCGGATCCACGCGGTTCGGCGCCAGGAGCCGCCGTCGGCTTTTGGCGGAAGCGATCGATCGTCGCTGCGATCACGCCGGCAGCCGCCCCGCGGATCGAGCCGTCGAAATCGATCCGCGGCTCGCCGAGCTTGCCACCGATCCCAATCGACACCGTCTTCCCGGCCAGCGAGGCAAGGATCGGGCGGTCGGCGGGAAGGTCGGCCGGGAAGGGGAGGGCGAGCTTGAGGTCGAGAACCTTGTCGTCGAGCCCCACCGACCCCCGCGACGTGAGATCGAGACGGCTCCCGCCACGCTGCAGCGGAAAGCCGAACTCGAGCCCCTCGTGCCACATCCGCCGGTCTTCCATCCGGAAGGCGATCTGGGAATTGTCGGCGATCCGAATCGATGTCGGCACCTGGATCCGCCCCGGCAGCGCCGCGAGGAGCCCCGCCACCATCGGCCCCGGGCCGAGATCGACCGCGTGCATCGTGAGCTTGCCGGAGAACATCGACTTCTCCGGCGCTCCCACCGGGAATGTGCCGCCATCGAGCGCAAGCGAGAATCGCCCGCCCGTCCGCGTGGCGTCGGCCAACACCGGCGCGATGTAGGCGAGCACACCCTGGGCCACGCTCGGCTCGAGCTCGGCCCCCTCGAGGATCGTCGTCGGCTCCAGACTCCACTCGCTCGCATCCCCCGCCGGCGTGTGGGCGAGCCGGAGCGTGATATCGATCGGATCGCTGATCCACGGATCGGGCGACCACGGGCCTTCGATCCTGACGCGGGCCTCGACGACGTCGAGCACCATGCGGAGGGGAGTCTTGCGCGGAGGACGGTGGCCCTCGTTGGGGTCGCTCGGATCGACGAACAGACCGGCGGCGTTGGAATTGCGCTCCTCGTCGAAGACCAGATGCGTCTCGAGCCCCTCGACCGTCACATGGCCAACGTCTCCTCCCGTGAAGAGAAACGCGGCGATCCCATGGGAGGCCTCGATGCGCTGGATCACCACCGGCTCGCGGGCGCCATTGGCGGGGACGACCACGATATCCTCGAAGACGATCGGACCGAGCCAGGTGAACGTCGCCTTCGCCATCTCCACCCGACCGTGGAGATTGGGAACAAGGCGAGACACCCACGCCGTCACCCGTGAAGGCTCCGACAGCCACCACGGCACCACCGCCCCGCCAAGGAGGATCACACCGAGGAACACCAGCCCTGCCGTGGCCAGCCAGCCGGTCCAGGATCCCTTCGCGGCAGCGGTCAGCGGTGCAGCGGGCATGTCGGTCGGCATGGCACCAGCGGGAGTGGAAGGAAATGGGGATCCGGACAGGCGGGAAGGAGCCCCGTCAGGATCAAGGCGATCAGTCATGGGTGAAGCACCTGCGGGCGTCGCCAGGCTCGGATCGACGAGAATCGATTCATCCTACCGAGGGGGAGCCCGAAAAAACGAGGCCCGGAGCAGGCCCCCGAAGGCCGGCGGGAAAAGCCCCCGTGACGGTACGGGGCCGGGCGGGGGAAAGTTGGCAGGATCGCCACGCCCGGTGCCAAAAAAAACCGGGCCCCCCTTGCGGGAGGCCCGGTCTGGATTAGGACGACTCTTGCGAACCGTCGTTGAATCCCGGCGCCGATCAACCCGTGCCGCAGGGCAGGCACGCGAAGAGCAAGCACCGGACGATTCAGGTGCCGACGGCGGCCGGAGCAGCCGGGGCCTCGGTCGGAACGGACGGAGCAGCCTGGGTCGGAACGGCCGGAGCAGACTCGGTCGTCACGCCCTCGGAGATCACGCTCGAACCGCTGCAGTCGCCGTTCGGGCAACCACCGGAAACCATGCCACCCTCGACGGCGTAGCCAGCCGAGTCGCCACCGCAGCTCGAGCAACCGCTCGAGACGGCACCACCCTCGACCATCTCACCACCACCACAGCTCGAGCAGCCGCTCGAAGCCGGGGCGGCATCGCCGCAGTTGCCGCTGTCGCAGCCGCTGTCGCAGGCCGGAGCGGCCGGGGCAGCGCCGTGGCAACCACGGGCAGCCTTCTTGGCATGGAGCTTGGCGAGAAGGCCAACGCGCTTCTTGCCGTGGCAGCTGGGAGCAGCGGCCGGAGCCGGAGCAGCCTCGCAGCCCGAATCACAAGCCGGAGCGGCTTCGGCAGCCGCAGCGCCGTGGCAGCCCTTTTTGGCGTGGAGCTTGGCGAGCAGACCGCCGCCCGACTTGCGGCCATGACAACCTTGACCGGCAACCGCACCCGACTCACCGCCGACGAGGCTGATGGCGACGAGCGCGATGACCATCGCAACCGACGAACCGAGGAAACGCTTCATCTTGAATCTCCAGGAAAAAAAATCGGACGCTACGCGATCCGAATCGGCCGTCACGAACCGCTTCCGATCCGGGACGGCCACCGGACCGCAGCAAAGACGTTGCCAGTCCGGATGGCATCAGCCAGCCGGAGCGGAGAGCCCCCTGCGGAACACCCCGACAACCAGCGGCACTGCCCTGTAAGTGCTGCGGGTTGGCGAAAGATTGCCGTCTAGGGAGTCTGGGTAGAAGGCTAACAGCCGGGGGGGAGGTGTCAAGAACCGGCCCCGATCGCCAGCTCACTATAAATGGGGGGGGCTTGGGTCGGATGGGAGGTCTGGGCCGGAAATCCGGGCAACAACAGGGGGGGGA
>CAMBFA010000243.1 GCA_945865325.1 Candidatus Kuenenia stuttgartensis | reverse complement strand
ACGCGTCGGCCACCCGGCGTGCCGGGCATCGAAGTACCGTAGGGCACGGGATCGGCCGGGCTGGAGACCGGGCTAACGCGCGACGACATCGCCCCGAACTTCGACACGGAAGGATGGCTGCGACTGGCGTCTTCGATCCACAGGAACGTCTTGCTCGCGCCGTCGGTGATCTGGCCCATGCCGACACCTTCACACGACAGCATCGGCGCGACGACCTGCGCGAGCCACGCCGCCGAACCGGCTGACGGCGTCCGCATGCCATACGTGGCAGAACCCGGGAGGGCATCGACGTCCGAGAGGGCGAGGACCATGTAATCAATCCCACCGTAGCCATGGACCGGGTCACGGTCGCCGACCGGCGCCGAAGGGCAGATGAAGGTGTCGATTTTCGTCTTGGCCGCCACCTGATAGGCCGGAACGGCCGGATCGTCGTACGCCCGACCCTTGGACTTCTTGTGCAACAGGCCACCCGAGGCGGTCGTGTAGTTGCCGGTGGAGTTCACCGTGGCGCCGTAGAGCGCGAAGGGGATGGTGCTGACGTCGAACTGGTTGTAGACGTTCGTCTGCTCAATGTAGGGGAGGATCAACGTGGCGATGGAGTGGATGTTGTAGGTCGTGGAGCTGGAGCCGGTGGAGTCGCACTGGCCCGGGGAGGGCAGCTTTCGAGTTGCCGACTCGAAGTTCATCACACCCAATCCGAGCTGCCTCATACCGTTTTGGCATTGGCTGCGGCGGGCGGCCTCGCGGGCGGACTGGACAGCGGGAAGGAGCAGGCCGACGAGCGTGCCGATGATCGCGATCACGACCAAAAGCTCGACGAGCGTGAACCCACGCCGGATCGACGGGGAAAGATGACGCATGAAGGGAATCCTCATAAGGGGATGGACAGAAATCGACAGGACTGGAAACGGCGACGTATCCGACGGCACTCGCTTCACTCTCACTTGTAGAGCCAATCGTTCAGTGGTTCATGAGCCGACAAACAGAGTTTGATGAGATTCGTGTTAGGGTTTCGTGAGGGACGCCGGTCGATTCAGGCGTCGCCGAGGCATTCCTCGCAGGCATCCCAGAAGGCATCGGCGACAGCCGCCACGATTTCCTCGCTCGGGGGGACGCCGAGCCGGCGGGCCAGCACGCCGCGGACGGTGGCGTGGAGGCCGATCGCTTCGGGGCGCTCGTCAGACGAGACGATCGAGAGCACTTCACGGATCGTGTCGTTGCCGAGCAGCATGGTGGCCGGGAGCGGGGTTGTCGTGGGGCGCATGGCTGGCAGGGCTCCTGTCCGGGCATGGAGTTGAATCGGTAGTTAGCTAAGCATGCCGGGATGAGGGTTTCGTGTGGCTGTGGGGGCCACATGAAAATCTAAGCGCAGCAAGGTGCGGGAGGTCGAGATCCGCCCGGATGGCACGGTCGAGAAGATTGAGTGGGCGAGGGGGAGGATTCGGCGAGCCTGGGACGGTCGCTCACCAGAGACTCACCGAACGCTCGCACGAGTCTGACGCGGCGATCGTAAGGTCATCACACCTTTCACCTGTGGAGCTTCATCATGATCACGGCGGCCAGAAGTCATCGCAACGAATCTGCTCGGGTACGAAGCGCCTTCACGCTCGTTGAGCTCCTGGTCGTGATCGCGATCATCGGCACGCTCGTCGGGCTGCTCCTCCCCGCCGTCCAGTCGGCGCGGGATGCGGCCAACCGTTCCGCCTGTTCCAACAATCTCAGGCAGATCGGCTTGGCCTTCCAGCTCCACCACGATGCCCGGAAGATCCATCCTTACGCTGGATCTGACGGCCCCAATCAGAGCTGCTGCAATGCGACGGTTCGGGCGGGTTGGACGTGGATGTACTGGATCCTGCCGTACATCGAGGAATCGAATACCTTCAACCTTCCCGACACCACTGCCAACAACGCGCTGGTGGCGGCCACGCCGATCAAGACCTACTTCTGCCCGTCGCGGCGGGTGCCCCGGGCCTACGGCGGCACAACACTCACCTCGCGCAGCGACTATGCCGCCAACGGCGGCCGGTCGCTGGCCGGCAACGGCGACGAGGGGCCGGTGTTGCGGCAATGGGCCGCACCGGCGACCACGCTGCCGATCACCACGGCTCCGCGGACCGGTCGACAGATCAAGGACTTCGCCGATGGCCTGACGTCGACCGTCTTGGTGGGGGAGAAGCAGCTCCACTCGAGCGTGCAGGGAACGGCCGGTGGCGACAACGAGGCCTGGAACAACTCCGGCTGGGATCAGGACCACGTCCGCTTCGGTTCCTCGCTGCCGCAGCCCGACAGCAAGCATCCCACCGCCCTCTCGGGGACGTTCTGGTCGGAGCGGTTCGGCGGCCAGCATCCCGGCGGCTCGCAGATGGTGTTCGTCGACGGCAGCGTCCGTCCCGTGTCGTTCGACGTCGATGCCACCACCTGGCTGAACATGATGCTGATCGCGGATGGCAACGCCGTTTCGGTTGAATAGCCCGTGTGATCCGCGTTGCCGACCCGACTTCCAACCCCTCATAGCACCTCGAGATACCACCCATGTCACACCGTTCCCCCAGGCGGGCGTTCACGCTCGTCGAACTGCTGGTCGTGATCGCGATCATCGGCACGCTCGTCGGGCTTCTCCTCCCGGCCGTCCAAGCCGCCCGGGAGGCCGCCCGCCGGTCGCAGTGCACCAACAACCTCAAGCAGATCGGCCTCGGGCTCCACAATTTTGCCGGCGCGAAGCGGTTCTTCCCGCCCGCGGCGGCCAGTACGACGACCACCAGCGCCCAGCAACTCGAGCTCTGCAAGCGGCTCGGTGTCACCGTCAAGGGGCAGCGTCATGGCTGGGGGGTGATGCTCCTCCCGTACATGGAGGAAACGAATCTCTTCGGCAAATACGACTTCAAAAGCGATTGGTCGTCGGCGGCCAACCAGGAAGTCCGTGAGTCGATCGTGCCGGCGTTCCTCTGCCCGACGGTGAGCCGTGAGGGAGGGGGGCTGACGACGAAGACGGTCAGTGGCGCATCGATCAATATCGGCCCCGGTGACTATGCCCCCGACAACGGCTACGACACGGTCCTCGAGACGAAGGGGCTCGTCGATGCCTGCCCCAATCGCAACGGCGTCATGGATGTCAACGTCCTCAGGCAGGTTGCAGAGATCACCGACGGGACGTCGACCACGCTCCTGATCTCCGAGGATGCCTGCCGCCCCAACGCCTGGCGCGGAAAGAAGCAGACGCTGGTCATGGGGCAGACCGACGGCGGATGGTGCGATCCCGACAACGAGTACGTCACGCACGGCTACACGACCGACGGCTTGACGGTCAACGGCCCCTGCCACACTAACTGCACCAACAACAACGAGGTCTACTCGCTCCATGCCGGCATGGCCAACCATGTTTTCGCCGACGGCTCGGTGCGGTTCATCAGTGCCGATCAGGACATCCGCGTGTTCGTGAAGCTCATCACCTATGCCGGTGGCGATCTTGCCCCCGCGACGGAGTGACCGCCGTGCCGCGCACTGGGAATCGGACGCTTTCGTCGCTGGGCTACGCCGTGCTCGCCCTGCTCGTCGTTGTCGGCTGTGCGCAGCCTGACGGGCCGGTCTGGAACCTCAACCCCCATCCGGTGAAGGGGAGGGTGATGTATGACGGCAAGCCGGCGGAAGGGGTGCTCGTGGGGCTGATCCCGATCGATGCCCCGATGCCGCCAGCGATCCCCGCCAACCCGACAGCCATCACCGGGCCCGATGGGACCTTCACGATCGGTACGGTCAGCCCCGGCGACGGGGCGTGCGTCGGCAGATACCAGATCGTGCTCAATTGGATGGTCTCAAAGGAAGATGAATCGGACGAGGAAAACAAGATCGACAAGCTCCTCGGCTGGTATGACGCGGCCCACAGCCCGCTCAACTTCACCGTCGTGGAGGGGGAGAACACGGTGACGGAGATCAAGATCCCCCCCCGCACGATCCTCCCCGAGCAGATGCCGGGGATCCCGGGGCGGAACTGATCGCGGCAAAAAGCCAGCCGCTGGCCCGAATCTCGGCGTCGGATGAACGCCAGTGGACTTTTCGCACCTGCCTCTCAACTCCATCCTTGGCTCGCCATCATGTACCCTGAAAGTCCCTACACCCACGCCCTCCGCCGGCGCGGGTTCTTCAAGAGCACCCTGTCACTCGCGGCCGCCGCCGCCTGGGCGTCGCGTGCCGACGAAACAGTCCTTCAGCGCCCCGTGTTCGTCGCCGATCCCTTTTCCCTCGGCGTCGCGTCGGGCGATCCAACAGCAGACGGCTTCGTGATCTGGACGCGCCTGGCGCCTGATCCGCTGCAGGGCGGGGGCATGCCGAGAGATCCCGTCGCGGTGGGCTTTGAGGTTTCGGAGGACGAGGCGTTCACGCGGGTGGTTCGCCAGGGCACCAGCGTCGCAACGCCCGATTGGGCCCACTCGGTCCATGTCGAGTTAGAGGGACTCAAGCCCTCACGCGCCTACTGGTATCGGTTCCACGCCGGCGAGGCGACCAGCCCGGTAGGGCGGGCGCGGACGTCGCCCGCACCGGGAGACGGCGTCTCGCGGTTGCGTTTTGCCTTCGCCTCCTGCCAGCACTACGAGCAAGGCTACTACACGGCCTACGCGGGCATGGTGGCGGACGATCCGGGGGTGATTGTCCACCTCGGAGACTCCATTTACGAGGGGGCTGCAAAGGCTGATGCGGTGCGACAACATCGTGGCGGAAAGCTCGCCTCGCTCGACTCCTACCGCGATCGCCACGCGCTCTACAAGACCGACAAACTCCTCCAGGCTGCCCACGCCCATTGCCCATGGATTGTCACCTGGGACGACCATGAGTTTGAGAACAATTACGCCGACGACATCCCGGCGAAGTCTGATCTGGCGAAAGACGCCTTTCTGGCCCAGCGTGCCGCCGCCTACCAGGCCTACTACGAACACATGCCGCTGCGCCGCTCGAGCCTGCCGCATGGCCCTTTGATGCAGCTCTATCGCCGGGTGTCGCACGGCAGCCTGGCCGAGTTTTTCGTCCTCGACACGAGGCAGTTCCGCACCGACCAGCCCTGCGGCGACGGCGTCAAGACCCCGTGCGAGGGCGTCATGGATCCGGCGGCGACGCTCACGGGCATCGAGCAGGAACGCTGGCTGCTCGACGGCTTCCGGGGATCAACGGCGCGTTGGAATGTCCTCGCGCAGCAAGTGATGATGGCCCGCGTTGATCGGGCTCCGGGAGACGAGTTTACCTGCTCGATGGACCAGTGGTCCGGATACGAGGTCCAGCGCCGTCGCGTTCTCCGGGCTTTCGCCGAGCGGCCCGAGGCCAATGGAATCGTCCTCACCGGTGACATCCACAGCCATTGGGCCAACGACCTGCTCGTCGACGACGGGACGGGCGCCCCCAAGGTGGTC
>CAMBFA010000242.1 GCA_945865325.1 Candidatus Kuenenia stuttgartensis | reverse complement strand
AAGGTCCGGCAGCCGCTCTCGAAGGTCGAGGTGATTCTCGCCGACGCCTCCCCCGACGACGCCGCCTGGCTGGCGGCGCATGCTGATCTGGTCTGCGACGAGCTCAACGTGAAGCAGTTCGAGATCTGCCGCGAGCCCGACCGTTACATCACCCGCAGCATCCTCCCCGATCTGAAAAAACTCGGGCCCCGTCTCGGCAAACTTCTCCCCCAGGCCCGCGACGCGCTCACCAAGGCCGACGCCCAGACGCTCCTTGCCGCGTTCGCCCGTGACGGCCGCGTCGAGCTTTCTCTTCCCGGCGGCACGGCAACGGTGGAGCGCGACGACGTCCTCATCCGCACCACGCCCCGCGAGGGCTGGGCCGCGGCCGAGGGGCCACGGGCGGTGGTCGTGGTCGCCGCCGGGCTGACGCCGGAGCTCGTCGCCGAGGGGCTCGCCCGGGAGGTGGTCCACGCCGTGCAGACGGCGCGAAAGGGCCTCGACCTCGAGTTCACCGACACGATCGCGCTCGCTTTCGAGACCGACTCGGCCGAGCTCAACAGCGCCCTCGAGCACCATCGCGACTCAATCGCCGGCGAGACCCTCGCCGCCACGCTCACGTTCGGGGCCGGGCCTGCCGGAGCGACCGCCGAAACGATCGATGTCGACGGCCATCCCCTCACGATCCATCTCCAGGCGCTTGAGCGTCAGAAAGATCGTGCATGACCTCTCCCCGCCCTCTCGCCGTCCTCCTGTCGGGCTCCGGCCGAACGCTCGAAAACCTCCTCGATCGAATTGCCGCCGGATCGCTTGCCGCCACGATCGTTACCGTCGTCTCGAGCCGGCCCGATGTCCGCGGGGTCGACATCGCCCGTCGGGCCGGGATCCCCGTCGCGGTTGTGCCACGAGAGGGGCGCACGACAACACAGTGGAGCGAGGCGATTTTCGCCCCCTGCCGGAGCGCCTCGGCAGACCTTGTCGTGATGGCGGGGTTTCTCCATCTCCTCGCCATCCCCGCCGACTTCGCCGGCCGCGTCATCAACATCCATCCCTCGCTCCTCCCCGCCTTCGGTGGGAAGGGCTTTCATGGGGAGCATGTTCACCGCGCGGTGCTCGAGCGGGGCTGCACGGTGAGTGGCTGCACGGTCCATCTCGTCGACGACCAATATGATCATGGTCGGATCCTTCTGCAGGCGACCGTGCCGGTCCTCCCCGACGACACGGTGGCGTCGCTCGCCGCCCGCGTCTTCGCCGCTGAGTGCCAAGCCCTTCCCGCTTCAATCGCCCGATTCACCCTTCCCTGAACCCCCAAGGAACCTCTCCCATGGCCCGTTCCATCGGTAACTCGATCGCCGACAGCCTTCATCTCTCGCTCAACTACGCCGATCGGCTCCTCAAGGACCTTCCCGCCGAGCGCTTCGCCCGCTTCGCCACCGTCGGTGGCACGACCGTCGAGTCGAACCATCCCGCCTTCATCCTCGGGCACCTGTCGCTCTACGGCCCGCGGATCACGGGCCAGCTCGGGGGCAGCCCCACCCTCCCGCCGGCGTCGTTCGAAAACGTCTTCTCGAAGGATGCCATCTGCGCCGACGATTCCTCCGGCACGATCTATCCGCCGATGAGCGAGGTTGTGAAGGCCTTCCGGACCGGCTGCGAGGAGGCAATTTCGGCGCTCCGCTCAGCCACCGACGACACCATGCAGAAGGCCAACCCGGCCGAAGGGCGGATGCTCGAGCTGTTCCCCACACTCGGCTCGATCCACGGTTTTTATGCCGGCGGCCACATGATGATGCACCTCGGGCAGCTGAGCGCGTGGCGGCGGATCGAGGGGATGAAGCCCGCCTGACGGCGAGCGCCACTCACTCGGCGAGAAACGTCAGCAGGTCGCGGAGATCGGCGTCGGAAAGGCCTGCTTCGAGCCCTGCCGGCATGATCGACGTCGCCAGCGGCACGCGCTGCTCAACCCCGGCAAGCTCCACGATCGCTTCGGTGCCGTCGGCGGAGAGAATCCGCTCGCGCCGGTCGCCGTCGGTGAGGCCGACCGGCAGCCCGGAGACAACGCGGCCGTCAGTGAGGTGGAGGGCATAGGGCTGGAACATCGGCCCGACTTCCTTCGCCGGCTGAAGGAGCGATTCGAGCACGCGCCGGCGCCCCATCCGCGTCGCAATTCCCGTCAGATCGGGCCCGATCGCTCCCCCGCGCCCGGCGTGGGCATGACACTCCCCGCAGCGGGCAAGGCGACTGCCGAAGAAGATCCGCCAGCCAGCGTCGGCGTCGCCAGGGGCCTCGAGCCGGGCTTCCCAGGCAGCCAGGTCAGTAGCTGCGGGGCGGCCTTGAGCAGCAGGCAGCGAAGTCGCCCCCAGGCGGCGGGCCGTGGCGGCCACCGTTGGTTCGGAATCGGTGGCGGCCGTTGCCAGCCGGCTGGTGGCGTCGGGGAGGCGGGTGAGGCCGCCGAGGGCATCGGCCCGCCGCGGGCCGGGGAGCCCGGCATCGGCCGCGATCTGCGTTAGCGCCTCCCCAGCCTCCGCGGTGGTGCTCGTGGCGAGCAGCCGCACCGCCTCGCGGGCCAGAGGCTCAAGCGCGGGATCATCCAGCGGCGGCCGCCCACGGCTCGTCGCCACAGCCACAAGCAACGCGAGATTCGCGTCGGCCGGAGCCTGGGGCAGCATGCGCAGGGCCGCGAGGCGCACGCCGGCCGGCCGGTCGGCATCCTGCCAGATCGCCTGGAGGCGGCGCTGAGACGCCTCCCGATCGACGTTTCCTTGGTCGATCCAGTCGAGTGCTGAAAGCAATCCTGGCATCAGCCGCGGCGCGGTCTCCCGGTCGGCCAGGAGCCGTTCGAGCGCCGGGCGCAGCGCCACGATCCGCTCGTCGGCGATCCAGCGAATGGCGAGAAACCGGACGCCGCTGTCGGCGTCGGCCAGCGCCTCGGTAAGGAGGGCCTCGCGTCCCCCCGGCACTTCCGCGCCGCAGGGCTGGTCGCCCGCAGCCCGCCCGTGCCGGTGCATGTCGTCGAGCCAGCGCCGCACGAGGAGCGCCGATTCCCGCTCTCTGGGATCGTCGCAGTCGGCAAACTCGGAGAGCGCCGCCCCCCCCGTCGCCACCATCCCCGCCACCGCCCCCTGGCGGATGAAAGGATCGGCGTCGTGGAGGCCGGCGCGGAGAGAGGCCGCTGCGGGCACCTTCTCGCTCCGCCCCTGCTCGTCGAGGCCGGCAAGCTCGCGGGCTCGTCGCTCGCCGGCGGAAAGCGGCGCGAAGCCGTCGCTGCCGGTGCGTGGACTCCCCTCCTTCACCCGCAGCCGCCAGATCTGGCCGCGGCCATGGACCGGATAGCTGCGGTCGACCCAGTCGGTGAAGAAGAGCGTGCCGTCGGGAGCGATCGACAGGTCGACCGGCCGGAACTCCTGATCCCCCTGCACGGGAATCCGCGCGGTCGCCCGGCACGCTCCCCCATCGGGCCGAGGCTCAAACACCTCCAGCCGGTTGTGCCCCCAGCTGCTCACCCACAAGCTCCCGTCGAAGGGGACGACATTGCACGGCGCTTCGCCAGTGCCGGCGGCCATCGGGAGCGTGCCGGGCAGTTCGCCGTCCCAGGCCTGAAGCGGATGCCTCCCGCCGCGGCCATAGCGAAACTCATAGCCATAGTCGCCGGTGGGAACGACATCGATCAGCCGGCAGGGGGGCCGGCCGTCGGGATCGTTGTCAACGGTGAACAATCTCCCCTGTGGATCGATGCCGAGCCCAAAGGGATTCCAAAACCCGGTGGCGATCCGCTCCAGATTTTTTCCCGCGGCCGAGCAGCGAAACACGGCTCCCCCCTCCCCTTCCCCCGACCAGCTCGAGCCGTCAGCAGCCGCGAGTGTGTAGGGGACGCCGAGGTTCTCGCCCAAGCCGATGACGAGGCGGCCATCGGCATCGAAGGCCATGCTGCCGAGGCCGTTGTGGGGATAGTCGCCGCTGGTATCGAGCGCGAGGAGATCTTCACGGGCGTCGGCGATGTCGTCGCCATCGGTGTCACGGATCCGGAAGACCGATGAACGGGTGGCGACGTAGATCCAGCCCTCGGCCCCGGCCGGCCCGCGCCGCAGCCCCATCGTCGCCGTCGTTCCCTCGTAAAACGTCCGGAAGCGATCGGCCCGGCCGTCGCCGTCGGTGTCTTCGATGAGGCGGATCCGATCGTGCGCGGGGCCGGCGTAGCCCTCGGGGCGATGGTGGGTGTGCGACTCGATGACGAGCAGCCGCCCTTTTTCATCATGCGTGCAGCCGGTCGGCGTGACGATGTCGGGCGCGGCAGCAAACGGCTCAAGCACGTATCTCGGATCGAGAACTTCCGGGGGCGTGCCCCAGGCCGTGGCCGACGCGATCACGCCAACAATCGCGGCAGCAGTCACACACACGACCACCACCACTCCGGCACGTTCTCGACGCCAACGCATTGCTTTCTCCACGCTTGAAATGTCTCTGCAAGACCGCTCGAGGCCAGACACCGGCAGGCTCTTCAGACGTCGCAGACCATCGCCGCGTGCCGGAGGGCGAGGATCGGATCGGCCCAGGTGGGGAGAAACTCATGGGCGACGAAGTCGTGGTAGCCGATGGCCGTGAGGGCCCGCATCACGGCCGGGTAGTCGATCTCCTGCGTGTCGTCGAGCTCGCCCCGGCCGGGATTGCCGGCGGTGTGGATGTGGCCGATCGAATCGGCGTGCTGACGGAGCCGGCGGATGATGTCGCCATTCATGATCGAGACGTGATAGACGTCGAAGAGGAGCTTCAAGTTGGGGGAGCCGACCTGATGGACAAGATCGACGCAGAAGTCGACATCGTCGCCAAAGTAGCCCGGATGCCCCTTCATCGGATGGGAGGCATCACGGGAGTTGAGATGTTCGAGGCAGAGCGTGATGCCGGCGGCCTCCGCCTGCGGCAAAACCTTCTTCCAGGCGGCGATGCAGTCGGCTGCCCCCTGCTCCTCATCCATCCCGTCAAAGCGCATCCCGGTAAACGTGATCACCTTCTTCGAGCCGACCTCCTTGGCAACATCGATTGCCTCGGCGAGCTTGGCGACTGTTTGGTCGAAGAAGCGAGGATTGCACGGCCCCTCGGCAAAGCCGTGGCTCGAGACGAGCGAGATCTCGAGCCCGATTTTCTTGACGTCTGGATAAAACTTCCGGTCGATCCCCTCGATCCCCTCCAGGCCGATCGCCTTGGCGTGACGGGCGAGCTCGAGGGTGTCCATCGGATTGAAACACCACCCCATCACGGTATGGCGGATGCCGTGGTTGCGGACCGTGTACGTCGGATCGGCGGCGGCCCGCGAGGTGTCGGCGGCCGGCGCCCGGCCTGCAACGGCTCCGGAAGCCAGTACGGCCGACGTGCCGAGGAATCGGCGACGGGAGACGGGCGTGGTCATCAACGTTCTCCTGGAATGCGGGGAAATGCCTCGGCTACC
>CAMBFA010000241.1 GCA_945865325.1 Candidatus Kuenenia stuttgartensis | reverse complement strand
ACACTTGGCCTGACGAGGCTCGACGCCCTCACCAACCCCACCGGCGGCGATTGCCCCGCGCCGCCATTGATCTTCGATCCGATCGGCTTGGCCAGCGGTGATTGGCCAGAGGCATCGGGGCTCCACCCCGCCGTGCTCCGTGCCGCCGGCCCGCTCAGCGTGCCCGACACGGCAGGCGCCCAGCCCCGCGCCTTTCCCATCGCCGGCTATGCCTTCGAGACCCGCGACGACCTCGCCTCCACAGCCCCGTCGAACGATGACGATCTGCCGCGGAATCAATTCACCGCCGGGGTGCGTTCCTTCCACGGCCGCACCACCTGGCTTGCGCTCCTCACCCATCCGTTCACGACGCCGCTCGAATCCTCACAGCAGGCGACGCTGACGATCATCGTCTGCCACAAGCGCGAGCCGGGGGTGATGCCGCCGCCAGCCGGCACGCTCCCCCCCGATCTCAGGCTCATGGCGGCCGATCGGCTCGAGTGGTCGACCGGCACGCTCGTCGCGGGGCGGGCCAACAACGAGGTGGTGCGGGTCGGGGCATGGCTGCTGCTGGCCGGGACAACGGCCGATCCGGTCATCCCGCCGAAAGTCCACCGGCTCGTGCAGGCCGATCTCGATCGAACCGGTACTGGGGCCACGGTGGCCTTCGAGGGGAATCCGCGGTTCGATGCCGCGACGTTCCCCCGCAACGCCTATCTCCTCCCCGACGCGATCTCGGCCACCGAATACACCGTCACCATGCAGGGGGCCGACGAGTACGCTCGCTGAAACCCTTGCACCTTCTCCCCCCCACACTTTCCGGTCACCGTCGCGGCGTGCTGTTGCTCGTTGTGCTCAGCATGCTGACGCTGTTCATGCTCCTCGGGATCACGTACGTGGTCACCGCGAGCCGGGCGCGGACGACGGCTCGGGCCTTCGCCAAGCTTTCGGCCGGCGTCACGGAGGCGCGGCTCCCCACCGAACACCTCCTCGAGGAATCGGCGCTTCTCCTCCTCCGTGGCCGGCGCGATCCGCTCCTCTCCGGCCGCGAGCCGGCGAGCTTGAGCAAAAGCGGCACGACGCATGCGCTCCAGTTCGAATCGCTCCTTGTCGACCAATATGGCAACGAACCCCCGCTTGAGGGCACCGTGTCGGCAGCCGAGGTGGCAGGGCCGTTCTGCACACTCACCGTCACCCTCGGCTCCGAGTCGCAAGCCCCCCCCTCACCGCTTCCCTTCGCCCACTTGAGCGGGCGGATCCTCACGCTGCGCCCCAAGCAGGGGGGAGCGACGAGCCATCCGATCCTTCGTGCGGAGCCGTCCGGCACCGATCGTCTGCGGCTGTGCATCGGCACGCTCGGGCCGCCGATCGAACGGCCTGGGGCGGGGCTTGCCTTCCAGGCCCCGCCGGCCGGCACGCCGTTCCTCGTCAATGGTCGGCCCCATGCCGGCGTGGCAACGCTCAACGAAGCCTGGGACGCCTACGACTTCCCCGCCAACGCCTTCCTCGCCCATGTCGAGCCCGATCCGGAGCAGCCGGCACGCTCGAAGGTGATCCGCCCGTCGATGTTCCGGATCGAGGCCACACCCTCGCTCCATGATGACGACCCGACCAACGACGATCTCGATGGCGATGGCGTTGACGACCGGGCCGACAACGATAACGACGGCGTCCACGATGGTTGGTTCTTCGACCCCGGCTTCCCCACGATCCGTGGGGAAGCCGGTCTGCCGATCCGCGTCGACATCTCCTGCCTGATCCTCGACATGGACGGCCGGCTCAACGTCAACGCCCATGGATCGATCCGAGATCTTGTCTCCTTTCCCGCGCCGCTCCCCTTCGGCAGCGGCTACGGCACCGCCGAGATCAATGGCGCGACCGTCTTCCGCTCGCTTGCCGACGCGCGCACCGACCCGGCCGACGACAATCCCTGGTTGAACCTCCTCCTCGGCGGTCGTACCCCGGAAACGCTCTTCTCGGCTTCCGCTCCCAGGCCGGGGGACAGGCTCCTGCCGCTGAAATACCCGGATGGGCAGGAGATCGAGGGGCGCTACGGGTGGCGGGCCAACGACAACCCAAAACCGATTCTGAACAGCGACACGCTCGCCGACCTCGTCACGCGCGTGCCGCTGCCGGGCCGCAACGGCGAGGATGATCCGGCCAGCAAGGACAACGAAGCGGGGCTCCTGGCCGTACCGGAGGGAAACCGCGGCTGGGCCGTCGATCTCCAGGGGCGCCTGCAGACCTTCGCCACGGCGACCGGCGGGCCGGTGCCGAGCCTCGCCTACGCCAAGGCCGACACGACGAGTGAGTTTCAGGACGATCCCTACGAGCTTCAACTCGACTACGACCGCCGTCGCACCGAGCTCAACGACTCCCGCACCGCCGGCCGGGGGCCGAGCCCGATCCCTGACAACCCCTTCTCGCCGGCGGAGCTCGAGCGCGTTCTGCGCCCCTACGATGACGACACGATGCTCCTGCCGCAGCGGATGGCGGCCCTCCTCGGCTCGCAGGCGGAGGCGACGCGGCTGGTCGTCACCAGCGACAGCTGGGATACGGCGAGCCTCCTCGGCGACGCCGCCCGAAGGATCTACGACTACTTCGCCGCCATCCCCCCCGACCTCCTCCACGAGCACTTTCCGGAAGGGGCGTGGGACGCCGTCGCTGACGGCACCCGCCTCCCCAACAATCTCCTCCCGGCGGAGTTCGCGGCGGGCCTGCGGATGGATGTCACCCGGCCGGTGGAAGGGCGTCGTGGGCAGCGGCGGCTGTTCTTCAAGGATCTCTACATGGCGGCGGTGGCGCTGTCGACGCTCCCTGGCATGAATCCCCAGCCCGACATCGCCGCCCACTGCGCCCAGTGGGCCGCCAACGTGATCGAGTATCAGGATGCCGACTCGACGATGAGCCGCTACGAATACGACACCGAGCCGCTCGACGGCTGGGATGTCGACGGCGACCCGACCACGAAGGACACCGACGCGGCAACGGTGTGGGGGGCCGAGCGACCGGAGGTGGTGATCACGCAGACGCTCGCCTGGGAGGATGCCGACGCGAAGCAGGGAGAGCTGTTTGTCGTTCTTCACCATCCCTGGGATGCCCGCTTCAACGGCGGCCCGGCGGGTTCGGCAGAGCCGGTCGATGCAAATCTCCGCGGGGCGACCCCCGACGCAGTCGATCTCGGCCGCCGCGTGTCGGGGGATCCGATCTGGCGCCTGCGCTGCGGCGGAACGTTTCCCTTTCCGCAGGGGAAGTCTGCGCTCAAGGCCAACCAGTGGATGTTTGTGAAGCCTGACGGACCGTCGCCGAAGGGTTTTCAAGCTGCTCCCGAGCCGGGCGCCAACGCCGTTGTCACCCCAATCGCCGGCTGCCGGGCAACGCTCCTTGCCGCCGATCCGGAGGCGCTCGATCCCCACAAGACCAGCGTGACCCTCGAACGGCTCGCCGATCCGACCGCTCCCCACGACGCCGCCACGAATCCGTACCTCATCATCGATGCCCTGCCGGTGTTCGTAGCCGATCTGCGGCCCGACCCGCCGCCGTCAGACGACAGCGACAGCGACAGCGATAGCGATAGCGATAGCGATAGCGATAGCGATAGCGATAGCGATGACACCCCGGCTGACGACCCGCTCAAGAAGCGCAACAAGACCCCGACGGCATGCAAGCGGAGCAACGCCTGGGTCCAGCAGGATGAGGAGCGTCCCTTCCAGAAGAACGAGACGCCGGCCGTGACCGCGGTTTGGGACGGCGCCCCTCCCTGGATGATGTGGCCCAACCGCCCGATCACGAGCCCGGTCGAGCTGATCTTCGTGCCTGGCTTCGGGACATTCCGCGTCCGCGACGAGACGAGCACCGAAGGGAAGGGGATGCTCGCCGAGTATTTCACCCCCACCGACGACGGCATCTACCTTCCCGACATCATCCCCGGCGACAGGATGCTCGCGCTCGACGTGTTCACCGTGCCATCGCGGTTTGCCGGCGTGCGCCACACCATCGACCGGACGGCCGACTACTGGGACGCCGTCAAGTCGCTGCGTGTCGGGTTCTACGGCAACGCCGGCGCCCAACACCAATCCCCGGCGGAGTTCAACCAGATCGCCACCGGCCGTGAGCCGGGGCGCGTGAACGTCAACACGATTCAATCGGATGCCGTCTGGGAGGTGGTCGTGCAGGGATCGGTGCGACGCGACACGGATCCGGCCCGCTCGAAGCGCCCCCCCTTCGGCCTCGTGAAGGCCCGCACCAGTGGCACCAACGCCGCCGACATCGGCTACGCGGAACTGGCCAGCAGCGGCACCGCGGGCACGCTCCACCCGGCCAAGTCGACGCCCCAACTGCTCAATCTCTCCGGCAACGACGGCATCAAGCCGCTCATCATCCGCAACGACGCCGTCTCGATCCCCGATGCCAATCTCAATCCGATGCACGAATACCACACGGCGCTGCGGCTGGGAAACATTGCCACCAACCGCTCGCACGTGTTCGGGATCTGGATCACGCTGCGGACGATCCCGACGACTGGAACGACGACGGGGGCGGGAACGCCGGCGCCGATCGATCGCGATGCGATCCGTTACCACCGGATGTTTCTCCTTTACGACCGCTCGATCCCGGTCGGATTCGCGCCGGGCCACGACCACAACGTCCGCGACGGTATCCTCCTCCAGCGGGTGATCCGTTGAACCGGCGCGGATTGACCCTCACGGAAATGCTCGTCGCTACCGCGCTGACAATGATCGTAATGGCGGTGGTGGCGCAGCTCTTTTCGGTGTTCGGCGCGAGCGTCTCGGGGAGCCGCTCACTCACCGAGCTGTCGGCCCGGCTGCGCACCACCTCCTACCGGCTGCGGCGCGATCTCGAGGGGGCGACCGCGGTGCTCCTTCCCCCCTTGAGCCCGTCGGAAGGGGCGGGATATTTCGAGATCCTCGAGGGCCCGCGCCGCGACCTCGACGCCGCCGCCGGCTCCGAGGAGCTCCGGGCCGACGACGACGACGTCCTCCTGTTCACGACGCGCGATGTCCGCGCCCCATTCACCGGCCGGTTCCCCGGCGGCTCGATCCAAGGCGACACGGCCGAAGTGGCCTGGTTCCTCCGCCCCACCGTGCCGGCCACCGCGCCGCCGACCCACACCCTCTACCGACGGCAGTTGCTCGTCCTCGGCTACGTCGGCAAGGATCCGTTCCACGCCAACGGCAACCGGGTGGCCTTGAGCACGTTTGCCGATGGCTTTCGCTCGTTCTTCGATCAATTCGATCTCTCGGTCGCCCGGCTCGGCGACGATCTCATCCCCAACACGCTCTCCGACCTCACCCGGCGCGAGCGCCGCTTCCTCCACAACGTCGCCGGCGACATCACCGGATCGGGCTTCCCTTACCCGTTCCTCGCCGATCACCAGATCCCCTCCACCGATCCGGCGCGCGATACCCTCCCGGCCGCCGCCGCGGGGCTGATCTTCGACGCCCCATCGGCCCG
>CAMBFA010000240.1 GCA_945865325.1 Candidatus Kuenenia stuttgartensis | reverse complement strand
GACGGCGCGCGGATGCGCCTCCGGGGGCAGGGGATGCCGGGGCGCGGTGGTGGTCCCGCCGGCGACCTGCTCCTCGAAGTCGGGATCGAGCCACATCCCGTTTACCGCCGCGACGGCGACACGCTCGAGGTGACGCTGCCAGTGAGCCTCTCGGAGGCGGTGGAAGGGGCGAAGGTCGATCTGCCAACTCCGTGGGGCACGATCAGCCTGCGGATCCCGCCGATGACCAGCGGTGGACGGAAGCTGCGGGCCGCCGGGATGGGGGTCCGGCATGCCAACGGCTCGAAGGGGGATCTGATCGCGGAGGTGCAGATTGTCCTCCCTATCAACACCCTCGCTCCCGAAGTTGCCCAGAATCTCCTCGGGGCCGCCAAAGTCGCAGAAGAGGGGGCTCCCCCGCCACGCCCCGGGCTGACGTGGTGAGCGACGGCGGGGAGCGGTTCCCGAAGGCCTGCCGCCTCCTCCGGCCGTCGGAGTTCGACCGCGTGTACCGATTTCGGCGGAGTGCTGCCGAGGGGGCGCGTGTGCTCTACGCCTGCCCGCGCCAGGGCTCCTCTGCCGTTTGCGCCCCGCCGTTGCCAGCGCGACTCGGGCTCTCGGTGTCGCGTCGGATCGGCAATGCCGTCGTACGCAATGCCTGGAAGCGCCGGCTGCGGGAGGCGTTCCGCGTGGCACGCCGACAAATCCCCGCCGGCCACGACTACCTCGTCGTTGTCCGCTCCGGTGCGGCCCCCGGCGGGGCTGATGGAGCGGCGAAGATCGAAGGCATGCTCGTCGCGCTTGCCGCCAGGATCGTCTCGCGGCCGGCCTACCGGGATGCCGACGTTCCCCCGGCCTTTCCCACGAAGCCCCGCCACCGATGAGCGCTTCGTGGACGGCGATCCTCGACCGCGTCGTTGTCACCGTCCTCGCCGGCCTCGTCCGCACCTATCAGCGCTTCGTCAGCCCGTTCCTCGGACCGACCTGCCGGTTCCAGCCGACCTGCAGCGTCTACTTCCTCGAGTCGCTTCAATCCCACGGCGCGGTCCAGGGCACGCTCCGTGGCCTGCGGCGGATCTGCCGTTGCCATCCCTGGAGCCGCGGGGGCTGGGATCCGCCGTGAGTCGTACCGCAGAAGGCTAGTCGGCGTGGCCGCTGGCAAGGATCTGGCGGACGACGTTGGCATTGGCCGACGGGAAGTGGCAGCGAGCGAGGTCGCCGATCGGCAGCCAGGCGAAGGGGGGGCGCGGCAGGGCGCCGGCATCGACGGGCGCGGCGCGGTGGAAGTGGATCTCGATCGGGCCGCGGCTCGAGTGCGCCAGGATGAGATCGATGCGGGGACCGACGATCACGGCGACGCCGCTCTCCTCGAAACACTCGCGGGCCGCTGCCAACTCGGGGCTTTCCCCCGCCTCCACCTTCCCGCCGGGGAACTCGTCCTGCCCCGGCGCATCGGCCGCGTCGCCACGGCGTCTGCCGACGAGGACACGACTGCCCGAGATGACCACCGCAACCGCGATCGTCGCCGGGGCGCTCACGCTTCCGGTTGCTTGACAAGGTTGAGGAGCCGGCCGGGCGAACCCATGATGTTGTAGCCGGCATCGACATGGAGGATCTCGCCGGTGATCCCGAGCGATTCACGCGACAGGAGCCACGAGCCCGCCTTCCCCACTTCCCCCTGGGTGATGTTGCGCCCCATCGGCGACATGTGTTGGTAGAGGCCGAGCATCTCGTCGACCCCGGCACCACGGCCGGCGAGCGTCCGCAGCGGGCCCGCGCTGACGGCATTGACGCGAACCCCGGCCGGCCCGAGGTCGTAGGCCATGTATTTTACACAGGCATCGAGGGTGGCCTTGCAGACCCCCATGATGTTGTAGCCGGGAACGACCTTTCGCCGCCGAAGTAGGTGAGGGTGAGAATGGCGCTGTCGGCGGAGAGGATCCCACGGGCGAGGCGGCCGACGGCAAGCAGGCTGTAGGCGCTGGTCTCCATCGCCACCCGAAAGCCCTCGCGGCTGCAGTTGGTCGTCTCTCCCTTGAGGTCTTCCATGGGGGCGTAGGCGATCGAGTGGACGAGGAAGTCGATCGTGCCGAACTCCTCCTTGGCCCGCGCCATGACTGCGGCGATCTGTTCGTCGCTGCCGGCATCCATCGGCACGAGGAACTTCGCGTTGGGTTCCGGGTCGGTCAGCATCGCGACACGACGACGGTTCCGCTGCCGCTCGTCGTCGGGGCGATCGGGGAGGTGGGAGAAGCCGATCTGCCCCCCCTCGGCGAGGATCTCTTTGGCGATCGCCCAGGCGATCGAGTGGTCGTTGGCGACACCGAGGATGACACCTTTAAGACCGTCGAACCTACCCATCGAATCCATCCTCCAGATGCGGGAACCAGGGCCGGAAGCCGTTCCGGGAAGGCGACGCCGACCCCAGTCCGGAAGCGCGGAATGTAGCGTTTGCGGCAGAAAGCCTCAACGTGGAAACCGTCCCCGATCGATTCCAGACAGGGGCTGGGCTCCGGGTGGGCGAAACCCCGCTCTTCCGGCCCCTTGTTCTCCCGCCCGACGACGGGTAAAGTCTGGATGTCAGCCTCGTTAGCTCAACTGGTCAGAGCATCTGACTCTTAATCAGAGGGTTCTTGGTTCGAGTCCAAGACGAGGCACTCGTTATGTCGCACCTCCTAGGGTGCGAGGCTGGTTACGTCGCACCGCCCAGGGTGCGAATGCCGGTTTTCCAGCCGATGTGGCCACGACCCCCTCTGGCGTCGGTCGGGCATCGCCCCACCTCCTCTCCGTGGCGGGGCGATCAGCCGCGGGCTCCCCCTCCAGCCGGCATCTTCGGCTTTCGTGTCCCCGGCGAATCGCCTTCTGCCAGAGCGGTCGATAGGATGAAAGGACGGGCCGAGCGGACGCGGAGGGGTGATCATGGTGCGCGGCGTGCTGGCGATCGCGGCTGGCGTGGCAATCGGCGTGGCTGTTTGGGGCGGCGATGCGGCGCTCGCGCAGCCACCCGCCGCGGAGAACTTCGGCGGCTATGCCGTTTCGAAGGGGCCGTTCACGTTCACCGGCAACGGCCTCGTCGGCACTTCGGTCGGTCGGTTCACGTTCTTCAACAACGGGCTGACGGCCACCCGCGTCGGCAACGCCACCGCCTGGAACAACGGCGCCGTCTCGACCCGCCTGGGGCGAAACGAAGTTTTCAGTAATGGCGTCGTCGGCGTGCCGACCAAAGGCGGGATGGTTTTCACGCCGGGGTTCGCCCCGCCGGGGCACGCCCAAGCCCAGGCGAAGTCCGCCGGCCGGCCTGCAGCCCGCCATCATGCCGGGCATCCCGACGCCGGCAATCACCGCGCAGGGCCGCCGGGCGGGCACGGGCCGCGATCACGCTGACGCGCTGCGGGCGTGCTTTCAGCTGCTTGGCTGCGGCGATCGGTTTTTCCGGATCATGCGGGCCGAGAGCCAGCGCTGAACGGGAAGTTCGATCGCGACATGAAAGAGGATCGCCGCGGCGATCACGGCCGCGAGCAGGAGGGTGTAGCTCGCCGCCATCCCGGCAATCCCCAGCTTCTGCATGCCGCACGCCATCGCCACCTTGCAGCCAACGCTCAACAAAGGGTAGTGGATCAGGTAGAGAACGTACGACGCTGCGCCGATGAGTTGGAGCACACGGCCACCGCCGAGATCAGCGCCGGCCTTCTCGGCAGCCACGGCGGCGAGGATTGCGACGCTGCTGGCGATTCCGAGCCCGTAGACGTTCCAGTCGCCCAGCGGCACCCAGTGATGGGCACGATTCATTGCGAACCCGACGAACGAGATCGACGCCACGGCCAGCCAGAGAAGCGGGCGAGGGGGGCGCAGCGCCCCGTCTGCCGCGCGGGCCACGACAATCCCCATCCCGAACAGCCAGACGCAAGGATTGAGGAGAAACGTCAGCGGGAAAACGTTCCCGGACTGATGCCGGAGCGAGGCAAAAGCGATGGCATACGCGACGGCGACGAGGAGGCCGAGCCGCAGATCGACGATCAAAAGCGCGAAAAAGAGATAGAAGAGAACCTCGTAGCGGAGTGTCCAGGCGGCGATGATCACCGGGGATCCGGTCCCCCCGACGACGGCGGGGTCCTGGGGAAAGAGAAACCACGCTCCCGTCAGCGTGCCCAGGTCGGTCGGCAGCGTGGCCCGCGTCGCGGCGAGGGGAAGGGCCATGACACAGACGATCGCGAAGACGATCCAGTAGGGGGGGTAGATGCGGATCATGCGGCGCTGCAGATACGGGATCAGCCGCGCTGGACGGGAGATATCGGAGGCGTGAGCGCTGGCGATGATGAATCCGCTCAACACGAAGAAAAACTCGACCCCCGCGTCGCCGAACCGGAAGGGGGCCGCCACCCACGGCAGATTGAAGTATTTGGCGTCGGCGACGATGCCCCCGAGATGAAACAACACGACGAGGAGCGCCGCCAGCGCCCTCCCCGCCTGAAGCGAGGTGAAGACCTTTCGCGGTCCGTGCCCAACGGCAGGCTGGAGGGGCGCGGCCGTGTTCAATGGGAACTCGCGAATGTACGGGGGGCCGAAAGAGCGGAGCCGGACTCCCGGCCGACAGCCTCGAGCGGTGGCGCTTTCCTGAACGATCCTACGGCCAGACGTGCCTTCACGCCACCGGGCGATGCAGTCCGCCAAAATAAGGGAAGCCGGTCCGGCTGACGCCGGACCGGCTTCCGTGGGTGGGCTTGCGGCCTTGCGGCCGGGATCACTCGCCCAGCTTCGACACCGTCTCGATCATCGGCCTGACGATCCCGCCGAGGACGTCAGCGACACCGGGCAGCGCCAGCACCGAATCGGCCGTCGAGCGAACCGCGCCGATGTTTTCCCCAACGAAGGTGCGGATGAACGCCTTCTGCTCGGGGGAGAACGTGGCAGTGGTCGTCTGCGCCACCTTCAGGGCATCGCCAAGCTCGGTGAACACCGGCAGGGCGGCCTTGGCCGACTCTGCATCGGTGACGTCGGCGAGGGTCTCAGACAACCTTCCAAACCATCCCGAGGCGACCTCCTGGAAGCGGGCAACCTGCTCGGGGATGGCAGTGCCTACCTTGGTCTCTTCCATCACCTCGACCGTCTTGCCATCGGTGGCTTCGACCTTGGTCGAATCGACGACGACACCACCCTCCTCGACACGGGTCTCCTTGGCTTCGACACGCGCCACCGGCTTGCCGTCAACCATCTTCTCCTCGGTGACAATCGTCTCCTCGACGCGGGCGGGCGCCGCCTTCTCCGTCACTGTGGTCTCGACCTTTGCGGCGACCGGCTCACGCTTCGGGGCTTCCTTGACAACCGGCGCGGGCTCCTTGGCGACGACTGGCGCGGGCACCTTGGCGACAACCGGTGCCGGTTCTTTGACGACGACCGGCGCGGGCTCCTTGATCACCACCTCGCGGGTCACCATCGGCTTCTCGACGATCTTTTCAACGACGGTCTTCGTCTCGACCACCTTGGGGTTCA
>CAMBFA010000239.1 GCA_945865325.1 Candidatus Kuenenia stuttgartensis | reverse complement strand
AGCTGATCCGGTCGAGGAGACGCTCGAGGGCGAGATCGAGCTTCTCGGGGGTCTCGTACGATCCCTCCGCGATGGCGGTGCGGATCGACTGGACCCGGTCGAAGCGGATGTCGGAGGCGGTCTGGGCCGCACGGACCCCGTCGACCGAGAGGTCGACCTGGTCGTGGACCTGACCGACGCCCATTCCCTGCGTCGCCTGGGTGGCCTTGGCCGTCTCCACCGCGCCGGTCGACCTGACGGCTGCCGCGGCACGGGCGCCCTGCGTGAACGTGATGCCGAAGATGTTCATGGTGGTTCTCCTTAGCAGGCGTCTTTCCGCTTCCCTCGACCCTCCGGCACGTACGCTGACGTGGACCGGAGAGTTCAGATATCTGGAAGGAAGAAAACGGATCCGCCCGAACATTCCTATTCTTGCCGCGCTTCCTCGGGACGGCGACACCAGTCGCCGCCCGCCGTCCCTTCCGGATCGATCCCGGCTCGGGGCGCCACGTGCGTTCCATTCCTTATCGACCAACCGGCGGGGGGAACTTGTGGAAAAAAAACCGGTCATTGGTGCCGTTTTGATTCCTTCCACCAGCCCGACCTACCCCGCCTTCCCAGCTTCCGGCGTTTCCCGGGCCGGGGCCTTCGATGGTACTCCCAATTCTCACATCGCGAACTCGGGGCGGCGGCGTTCGAGCTGGTTTTGCAGCCGCTCGACAATGGCGCTGTGCATCTGGCTGACACGGCTTTCGGACAGATCGAGCGTGGCGCCGATCTCCTTCATCGTCAGTTCCTCATAGTAATAGAGGATGATGATCAGCCGTTCGTTGCGGTTGAGGCCTTTCGTCACCAGCCGCATGAGGTCGCTCTTTTGGATGCGGCGCGTCGGGTCTTCCCCCTTCTTGTCCTCGAGGATGTCGATCTCGCGGACATCCTTCGAGCTGTCGGTCTCGCACCACTTTTTGTTGAGGCTGACGAGGCTGGCGGCGTTGGCCTCGACGAGGAGCTTCTCGAAATCCTCCCGCGAGAGCTGCATGTATTCGGCCACTTCGGCGTCTGCCGGTGCCCGGCCGAGCTTCGCCTCGAGCGTCTTGAGGGCCTCGTTGAGCTTGCTGGCCTTGCTGCGCACCAGCCGCGGCACCCAGTCCATCGTCCGGAGCTCGTCGAGCATGGCGCCGCGGATGCGCGGCACGCAGTAGGTCTCGAACTTGACCCCGCGGCTCATGTCGAACGCATCGATCGCGTCCATCAGGCCGAAGGTGCCCGCCGACGTGAGATCGTCGAGCTCGACCCCCTCGGGGAGCCGCGACCAGATCCGCTCGCCGTTGTAGCGGACCAACGGCAGGTAGATCTCGATGAGCCTGTTGCGGAGCTGCTCATCCGACTGATCGGCTTTGAACTGCTTCCAGAGCTCCTGGATCTCCTCGGCCGTCAGCTGTGGAGCATATTGATTCGCCACGAGATCCTCCATGAAAGGGCCGGCTCGCCACGGCCGTGTTGTCGGGCCTCCCGCGGTGGGAAAACCCGGCCTTTCCGGCCGCCAAGCAGTTTTTAATCGTCCGCCAAGGCCCCGGTCCATGAGCCAATCCGTCCGGGACCACAATTCCGTCACAGTTCCTCCCGGCATCCGTGCCGGAAAGGGCCGTGGATGCGTCAGGCCGCCCTGATCGCCGCTTCCTCACCGACCGTCACAAACACCACCATCGAATCCTCACCGGCTGTCTCCACGTCGGAGAGCACCTGGAGCATTGGGAGCTGCCGGTAGAGCCTGTCGCGGGCGCCGCTGCGCCCCTGGGCCGGTACGACCACCACGGCCGGTGCGCCCCGCTCGATGCGCGGGGCGACCGCCCTGCGGATCTGGGCGATGACCCGGGAGGCGTCGCGGCCCCTGTCCGAGAGCAGATCGTCGAGCGCGGAAGGGGCGATGCGGACAACCACCAGACGGCCATCGGCGTCGCGGCCCCGACGGCAGATCGTCGCTGCGCGTTCGCGGCGGACCGCCTCGGCGAGCTGGACCGGGGTCGCGTCGCCGCCGGCATGGTCAGCGAGCACCTCGAGGACCTCGGAGAGGGGCCGGATCGGCACCCCCTCGCGGATGAGCAGCTGGAGGGCGCGGTGGATCCGCGCCAGCGGCAGGCCGGCGCCGGTCGACTGCTCGACGAGGGCCGGCTGCGTCGCTCGGAGCGATTCCAGGAGCCGGGCCACCGCCTCGCGGGAGAGGAGTTTGTCGGCGTGGCGGCGGATCGATGACTCCAGCGCCAGCCGGATGCAGGTTGTCTCGTCGAGGACCGCGGCGCCGCGCTTTCCGGCGGTCTCGGCGAGGGCCTGGCCGACCCAGACGCCGCGGCGCTGTCCCCCCGGCTCGATCCCCTCCGGCCCATCGAGGGAGAGCGGTTCGCCGGCCCGGGGGAGCGCCAGACGCCGCCCCTCGGGGAGAACGCCATCGGCACAAGCGTCGCCGGCCACCGTGACGCGATAGCCGCGGGGGGGGAGGGAGAGGTTGTCGCGGAAGGCCACCTGCGGGACCACCATCCCCAGGTCGGCGCCGATCTCGGCGCGCATCCGCCGGACCGCCGCGACCAGGACCGCCTCGGGACCGGCGACGAGGCCGAGCAGTCCGCTGCCGAGTTCAACGACGATCGGCTCGTCGACCGGGACGGTCGGACCGGGTGCCGGCTCGCCGGCCGCGGCGGGGGCGGGCGCCCGTTGGTGGCGGGCGAGGAGGATCGCGCCGATGCCGAGCGTGGCGGCCATCGCCAAAAGCGGCACGCGTGGGAGGCCGGTGAGCGACAGGGTGGCGAGGAAGGCGGCCGTGATGACGAGGACGTGGGCCCGGGAGAAGAACTGCCGGCCAAGCTCGCGCGGCAGGTCGACCGCCTGGCTCGACCGCGAGATCAACAGGCCCGTCGCCACCGAGACGAACAGCGCCGGCACGGCGCTCACCAGCCCGTCGCCGATCGTCAGTCGGGAGTAGACATCGATGGCGCGGCGCAGGGGCATGCCGTGCTGCACGACGCCGATCGCCAAGCCGCCGACGATGTTGACCGCGGTGATGATCACGCCGGCGACGGCCTCGCCGCGTACGAACCGGCTGGCGCCATCCATGGCGGCAAAGAAGTCGGCGTGGCGCTGGACCTCGAGGCGTGCCGCCCGGGCCTCCTCGCGCGAAAGGGCCCCGGCTTGGACCTCGGCATCGATCGCCATCTGCCGCCCCGGCAGCCCGTCGAGCGTGAACCGGGCCGCGACTTCGCTCGTCCGCGTCGATCCGGCGGTGATGACGACAAACTGGATGACCGCGATGATCGCAAAGATCACCCCACCGACGACGAGATCGTTGCCGGCGACGAACTCGCCAAACGCCTTCACCACCTCCCCGGCCGCGTCGGCGCCGTCGATGGCCGCCCGCGACAGCACCAGCCGCGTGGTGGCCACGTTGAGGACGAGGCGGACGAGCGTCGAGACGAGGAGGAAGGTGGGGAAGATGCTCAACTCAAGCGGCGTCCGGGCGGCGATCGCCCCCAGCAGGGCGAGCACCGAGAGCGTCAGGTTGGCCGCCAGGAGGATGTCGAGGATGGCTGCCGGCACCGGCGCCATGATCACCATCACGGCCAGCAGAATCCCGATCGGCACGACCCAGTCGAGGGCGTGCCAGCGGGGCGCGGTGGGGATTTGGGGGGTAGTCATGGCGGCGTTTCCCAGGACGGGACGGGGCGGGGACAGTAGCGGGGGGCCGCGATCCGGTCCAGACCGCTCCCGTCGGCACAACTCGCTATGATCGAGGTGGTTACGTCAGGGACCGATCGGCCGGAGGTGGTCGCGGGAGCCCATTGACGGCCGCTGCCGAGGGCCAGAGACGATGCGGTTCGATCGGATCGGATTGGTGTTCGACTATCCCGACGACTGGACACTGGAGCTCGACGCCGACGGTGGCTCCGAGGCTGGTGGCAGCCCGACGGTTACGCTCCTTTCGCCGGGGGGTGGATTCTGGTCGGTGAGCCGGCACGACGGGTACGGGAATGCCCGACTGCTCACGGATGCTGTCGTCGCCCAGATGCGGTCGGAATACCAAGACATCGACATCGAGGCGGCCAGCGACACGATCGGCGGCCATCTCCTCCCCGGCTTCGACTTCAATTTCTATTGCCTCGACCTCACGAACACCGCCTCAGTGCGGACGCTTCAGGCACTCGGTTCCCTCCATGTCGTTTTCTGTCAGGCCGATGACACGGAGTGGGACCGGGTTGCCTCGGTGTTCGCCGCGATGACGACCAGCCTCGTCCGCGGTCTGCCGGACTGACAGGGGCCGGTTTCGCCCCCCCTGCTACACTTTCTTCTCCGCCGTAGACCCGCTCCGACAAGGAACCGCCTGCCTTGCACGCCTGGTTACCGATCCTCGCCGCGGCCGACGCTGCTGCTGCCGTTGGCCCGATCCATTTCGCCCACTGGGCCGCCTTCGCCGCGTTCGTCGTGGTGATGCTGACGCTCGACTTGACGGTATTCCACCGCAAAGCCCACGAGCCGTCGCTCCGGGAAAGCGCCTTCTGGACCTGCTTCTGGGCTGCCCTGGCCCTCTCCTTCAACGGCCTGGTGTGGTGGTGGCTGGGGAAGAATGCCGCGGTCGAGTTCCTCACCGGCTATCTCGTCGAATGGTCGTTGTCGATGGACAACGTCTTTGTCTTCGCGGTGGTGTTCGGCTATTTCAAGGTGCCGCTCAAGTACCAGTACCGGGTTCTCTTCTGGGGGATCCTCGGCGCCGTCATCATGCGGCTGGCGTTCGTGCTTTTGGGGACGGAGCTCATCGAGCGGTTTCAGTGGGTGATGCCGCTGTTCGGGGCGTTCCTCATCTACACCGGCATCAAGCTCTCGTTCGGCGACGAGGAGGTCGATCCCGGTGATAACTTCCTCCTCAAGCTCGTCCGCCGGGTGATCCCCGTCACGAACCACCAGGAGGGGGACCGGTTCTTCGTCCGCGAGGCGGGCAAACTCGTTGCCACACCGCTGTTCCTCGTGCTCCTCGTCGTGGAAAGCACCGATGTCTTGTTCGCGGTCGATAGCGTGCCGGCGATCCTCGGCGTCGTCGACCAGCATGCCGACTACTTCCGCTTCATCGTCTTCACGTCGAACGTGTTCGCGATTCTGGGGCTGCGGGCCCTCTACTTCCTCCTCGCCGGGGTGATGGACCTGTTTCGGTTCCTCAACTACGGCCTGTCGGCAGTGCTCGTGTTTGTGGGGGCGAAGATGATCGCCGAATGGGCCCGCCATCAGCCATGGCTCGCCGACCGATGGGGCTGGGACGCCCATGGCGAGGGGCACCTCATACCGCCGTGGCTCTCGCTGCTGATCGTCGTCGGCCTGATCGGCGCGAGTGTGGCGGCCTCGATGGCCTTCCCGGGGAAGCATGGCGGGCATGGCGGCGACCTCGCCGACGGCGCTGACGGCCCGGGGCATGACGGCAACCAGACGTGAGGGCCGGCCATGCCCCTGCCCC
>CAMBFA010000238.1 GCA_945865325.1 Candidatus Kuenenia stuttgartensis | reverse complement strand
GCCCTCGACCGCTACGGCGCTCCGATGCCCGACCTTCCCCCGGGGGCGCCCGGATCCCTGCTCCGCGGCATGTTCGTCGAGGTTCGGGTGAAGGTCGATCCGCCGGTGGAACTCGTGTCGGTGCCTCAGGAGATGGTGCGGCCGTCCGGCGATCTGCTCGTGATGCGCGACGGACACCTCGTCATTCTCCGTCCCCGTCCCTACCACCTCGGCAAGGGGACCGTCGTCTACGAGGAGGGCCCCAGTGGCCTAGTCGCCGGCGACCGTCTCGTCAGCAGCCAGATCTCCAATCCCCGCGACGGCATGGCTCTGGCGGAGGCGGCTCCGCTCCGCACAGGGCTGCCGGGGGAAGAGTCTGTCAAAGGTGACAGTGGTGCCCCCGCGTTCGGTCCGGCCACATCGGAAGCGCAGCCATGAGATCCATCATCGCCTGGACGGTCCGTAACACGCCCGCCATGAACGTCCTTGTGGTGGCGATCATGGTGATCGGGTTCATCAGTTTCAGCCGGATGCGCCGCGAGGTGTTTCCGGAGTTTGAGCTGGAAATCGCTCTCGTATCGGTTCCCTACCCCGGCGCGACACCGGCGGAGGTGGAGGAGGGGATCTGCCAGAAGGTCGAGGAAGCCTGCCGAAGCGTGGCGGGCATCAAGAAGATTACGAGCGTGGCCAGAGAAGGGCTCGGCTTCTGCGTCTTCGAGATCCGAGACACCGTCAAGGACGTGCAACGGGTGGTGGGGGAGATCCGCTCGGAGGTGGAGCGGATCCCGAGTTTCCCCGCGCTCGCCGAGGATCCGAAGGTAGAGCAGGTGACGCTCCGCACGCCGGCGATCAAGGTGGGCGTCCTCGGGCCGCCGGAAACCGGTCCTGTCGGCAGCATGGCGGCAGAGCGCGACGAACTGTCGCTGCGGGACGTCGCCGAGGGGGTCCGCGAGGATCTCCTCGCCCTCCCCGCCGTCTCGGCGGCCAACATCGGTGGTGCCAAGAGCTACGAGATCACGATCGAGATCTCGGAGGCGACGCTCCGCAAATACGGCCTCACGCTCCAGAAAGTGGCCGAGATCGTCCGCCGCGAGAATCTCGAGCTCCCCGGCGGCACGATCCGCAGCGAGAGCGGTGAGATTCTGTTGCGCGGCAAGAACAAACAATATGTCGGCGAGGACATCGCCAAGCTTCCCCTCGTCACGCTTCCCGACGGGCTCGTCCTGACAGTCGGCGATCTGGGGAGGGTGCGCGACGGCTTCGCCGACGTTGCCGGCCGCAACCGGATCAACGGCCGCCCCGGCCTCGTCGTTTCGATCGACCGCAGCTCTGGTGAGGACCTTCTGGCGATGGTCGCGGCGGTAAAGGGCTACGTGGCCGATCACCGCATGCCCGAGGGCTATTCGATCGTCACCTGGTCCGATGCCTCGGTCGATGTCAAGGAGCGGCTCGACATGCTCCTCTCCAACGGCACGCAGGGGCTGGCAATCGTCTTCATCATCCTGGCGATGTTCTTCGACCTGAAGATCGGCTTTTGGGTGGCGATGGGGGTGCCTGTGTCGATGCTCGGCACCGGGGCGCTGATGTTCGCCGGCGACCAGACCCTGAACATGCTCTCAATGTTCGCCTTCCTCATGGCGGTGGGAATCGATGTCGATGACGCGATCGTCGTCAGCGACAACGTCGAGCGCCACCGGAAGATGGGGAAGGGGCCTGTCCAGGCGGCGATCGACGGCACCGCCGAAGTGGTGCCGTCGGTGGTTTCCGGCGTGATGACGACGATTCTCACCTTCATCCCGCTCCTCTTCGTATCGGGGGTGATGGGGAAGTTCATCGCCGTCATGCCGTATGCGTTCATCTCCTGCCTGATCGTGTCGCTCGCCGAGGCGATCTTCATCCTTCCGGGGCACCTTGCCCACGACGATTCCGGAATCCTCAAGCTCTTCCGCATTCTGACATGGCCGCTCCACCCCTTCCTGCCGGTCGTGAAGGCCATTCAGTCGACCTGCGACGGCGGCCTCAAGTGGTTTGTGAAGCGGGCCTACGCGCCGTTTCTCGAGGTGGCGATCAACCACCGCTGGGTGATGCTTGCCGGGGCGCTCGCCGTGCTCATCGTGGCTTTCGGCATGATCCGCAGCGGAATCACGCCGTTTACGATCTTCCCGAAGGTCGACTCGAAGCGGATCCAGGCCCGCGTCCTCTTCCCCGACGGCACGCCGGTGTCGGTCACCGAAGATGCCGTCGCCCGGATCGAGCGGGCCCTCGACGACACGGCCGCCAAGCTCGGTGTCGGGGAAAGGCCGCTGGTGACGCTCGTCCACGCTTCGATCGGCGCCATCGACATGCAGGGGAAGCCCGGTGTCCAATCGACGTCGAGCGGATCGAATCTGGGAGCGGTGAGCGTGGAGCTCGAGGACTCGATCCACCGCAGTGTGACGAGCGAAACCTTCCTCTCCGAGTGGCGGAAGGCCACCGGGAGCATCCCCGGCGTCGACAGCGTCGTCTTCGCGTCGGAAAACATCGGCCCGGCCGGCAAGGCGATCGAGTTCAAGCTCCTCGCGCCGTCGACGGAGGACGGGGCCCGGGATCTCGACGCGGCCGTCGAAAAGACGAAGGCTTTCCTCGCCGAGTACCAGGGGGTCATCGACATCGACGACGATTCCCGTCCTGGCAAGTGGGAATACCAGATGAAGGTCAAGCCCCGGGCCGAGGCGATGGGGGTGTCGCTTTCCGATGTCGCCTCAACGATCCGGGCGAGCTTCTACGGTGAGGAAGTGATGCGGCTCCAGCGCGGGCGCCACGAAGTAAAGCTGCTCGTCGCCTATCCGCGTGAGGAGCGACGGACATCGGCCGTCCTCGATGATGTTCGCGTCAAGGGGGGAGATGGAATCTCCCGGCCGCTCACCGAGCTGGCCGACATCAAAGTCGACCGCGGCTATTCGGAGATCAACCGCCTCGGGCAGAAGCGCTCGATCACGATCACGGCCGATCTCGACGTCGGTTCGGGGCTGACCAGCACCCAGGTTACCAACGACATCGAGCTGCGGCTGATGCCGTCGCTGCTCGCCGAATATCCCGATGTGCGCGTTCGGTGGGAGGGGGAGCAGGAGCAGACGAACGAATCACTGCGGAGCCTCGGCCTCGGGTTCATGGTGTCGGTGTTTGCGATGTTCGTCCTCCTTACGATGGAGTTTCGCTCCTACCTCCAGCCGCTGCTCATCCTCCTGGCGATCCCCTTCGGCATTGCCGGTGCCGTCTTCGGCCACGCCATCATGGGGCTGCCGCTGACGTTGTTCACGATGTTCGGCGTGGTAGCGCTGGCGGGAATCGTCGTCAACGACTCGATCGTCCTCATCGATTTCATCAACCAGCGCGTCCGTGAGGGGCGGCCGATGAAGGTGGCGCTCCGTGAGGCGGGCTGCCTCCGCTTCCGCCCGGTGTTCCTCACGAGCGTGACGACGGTCGGCGGGCTCCTTCCGCTCCTCTTCGACAAGAGCTTCCAGGCCCAATTTCTCATTCCGATGGCGACGTCGATGGTCTTCGGCGAGATGGTGACGACAGTCCTGATCCTTGTCCTCCTACCCGTCGCCTACACGTTCATCGGCGGGGCGGGGCCGGTCGACGACCACGAGGAGATGATCCCGCAGGAATCGCTCACCAACCCCGACGAAGGAGACGACGAGTGGCTTCCCGACCATCTGAAGGTCGGGGGCAAGGCTGCCGCAGCCAGCGGATCGCATCCGGCAGGGCACTGAACGATGCCGTCGGCCAACTGGCTCCTAGCCGCGGCTTGGGCGTGGTTGGCGCTTGCCGCCTTTGCGGCGTGCGTTTGGGATCGCGCCCGGCATCGGCTCCGGCCGGTGCTGAGAGCACGCGTTGGCGGCCTAGCGGGAGTTGCCCTGCTCATGGCCTGCGGCCTCGCCGCGTGGGGATGGTGGCAGCCGATGAAGACCGCCGCGCCCGATGCGTCCGCCGCGGTCCTCTGGCGGAGCATGGGCGTCGTCGTCGCCACGCTTCACCTCGCGGCGGCCGCCACCCTTCTCGGCGGCTCGATCTATCTCGCCTTCGGTCGGCTCCTGGGGACGCGTGCCTGCTCGGCCTGCGGCTGGCAGGCGATGATCATCGAGCGGCTTCCTGAGGCGGCAGTGGCTACGGCCGTGACCGCCGTCGGCGTGGCGGTGTTCCAGGGATCGGCGTTCCAGGTCGATCGCGCCTGGGTGACCGGGACCCTGCTGATCATGCGCGTGGGAGTCGTCTGGTTACTGCTCTTGGTCAATCGATCGGTCCCGATGGTCAGGCAGCCGGCCCTTTGGCGGACGGGGTTCGTCTGGTTCACGCTCTTCCAGGTCGGCAGGGTCGGTTGGCGATTCTGTCACGACATCGTGGCGGGCGACACCGTCACGGCAGACTGGTTGGCCGGGGGTGCGTGTGGCGTGGCGCTCACGGTCCTTGCCGCGGCGCTCCATCGGCAGGCTCTTCTCCTCGGGCTCCGCTTCGATCGGCCGGCGGCGCTGGCCGAGATCGTCGGCGGGCTCTCGCCGCTGCGGCGCCTGGCGGCTTGTGCGCTCGGCGGGCTGCTCCTGGCGGGAGGCTTTGGCCTGGCGCTCGCTTCGCGGCATCGGGAGGCTCTCGCTGGAGCCGACATCCGTCTCCTTGTCGTCGTGGTCGCTTTTCTCTCGCTCCTGGTTACTTGGGGGGCGGCGCTCGTCCGTGACCGCCTCGGGCCCGCCTGTTCACCGTCGATCAGCGCGGCGACGATCACGTGGCTCGTGGGGCTGGGGGCACTCTGGACGCAGCGCGAGGGCGGTGTCGCTGCGGGCGGCCCGGCTTGGGGAGCGGCGACGTTCCTCGGATCGATGGGGCTCGCCTCCGTCGGGATCGCCTGGTGCGTCATGACCGTGGGGCGGAAGGTTGATGCGGGCGCGGCTCGCCCGGATACAATTTGTTGAACCTGTCTGACCCATGCGTGTGACGAGGACACGACGATGACGACGCTTCTTGAACAAGCCATCGACGAGCTGCGAAAGTGCAGCCCGGCGGAACAGAACACCATCGCGGCCCTGATTCTTGAGGAGATCGCGGACGACCGGCGTTGGGAGGACGCGTTCGAGACCTCGCAGCCAGCCCTTCGTCAGCTTGCCGAGAAGGTTCGGGCGAAGATCCGTTCCGGCAAGACCCGTGAAATGCGGATCGATGACCTGTGAATTCGAAACTGGAAGACGACTTCCTTGCCTGCCTGAAACGACTCCCAGACGACGTCCGGCAGACAGCGCGCAAGAACTATCGGCTCTGGCTTGATGACAACCGCCATCCGAGTCTTGCCTTCAAGCCGATCGGCTCTACGGGCGTATGGTCTGTTCGGGTTGGAATCGGTTGGCGGGCGCTCGGTGTGGTTGAGGATGACACCATCACCTGGTTTTGGATCGGTTCACACGCCGACTACGACACGCTGGTGAAGTCGCTGCGTTAGCCGCGGCGTCGATCAGCCGAGGCCAGGGA
>CAMBFA010000237.1 GCA_945865325.1 Candidatus Kuenenia stuttgartensis | reverse complement strand
GCCACGCTTTTGCTCTCGCAGGGAGTACCGATGCTCGTCGCCGGGGACGAAATCGAGAGGACCCAGGGGGGGAACAACAACGCCTGGTGCCAGGACACGCCGGTGTCGTGGTTCGATTGGTCGCTCGTTGAGGCCAACGCCGATCTCCTTCGCTTCGTCCGCGAGATCATCCGCTTCCGGCTCGGCAATCCGACCCTCCGGCGGCGGACGTTCCTGCGCGGCGCCGGTGAAGCGGGGGGAGCGCTCCCCGACGTCGAGTGGTTCTCGGCCGACGGCGGGCCGGTCGACTGGGGGGCGGTCGGAGCAAGCCTGACCTGTTTCTTCGCTGCAGCCGTCGAACCGGCAGCCGCGAAGCCAGAACCCGCTGCCGGAATCCCGCGGCACGTCCTCATCCTCCTCCACGCCGGCAGCGAGCCGCGGTCGTTCTGCTTGCCGCAGGCCCCCCATGTTGCGGCCCTGCCGTGGCGGCTGTTTCTCGACACCCGGGAGCCGTCGCCGTTTGATGTCCATGGCGAAGCCCTTGGCCCGCTGGTCGAGGCGGGCGCGACCTTCGAGCTGCCGCCGCATGCCCTGGTCTGCCTGGTGGCAGATCCGCTCGCCGCCGGGCCGCCGTCGATTGGCGGCCCGTCGGGCGAAGCGGTATCCTCGTTCTGATCGGGCGCGTCGACGCCCACCGTCGCCAAAATCCGTAGCCCGGAGAGATCCCATGCCCCGCCTCGCGCTTGCCCTGTCCCCTGCCCTCCTCGTCGGCGCCTTGGCCCTCGCCGGCTGCAACGGCTCGGCCCCCCCGGCCGCCGTTGCCAAGAAGCAGGCCGATATCGGCCCGGCGCTGCCGGCCGCCAAGGGCTCCCACGACGACCACGATCACGCCGGGCACGACCATGCCTCCCATGGCAGCGCGCCGGCCGAGGCGCTGCCGGCGGACGAGGGGGAGGCCCACGACCACCATCACCCCGAGACCCTCGCCGAGCTCGTCGGTGAGCTCGACAAGCTCGTCGCCGTCGTCAAGGAGGGGATGGAGGCGAATGTCCGCGAGAAGGCCGATGCACCGGTCCACGAGCTCGGCCATTTCCTCGGCGATGTGGAGGGGCTGGCGAAGGAGGCGAAGCTCCCGGCCGACGTCGAGACGGCCGTGATCGCGGCCTCCGAGGCCCTGTTCACGGCCTTCGACAAGATCGACATCGCGATCCATGGCGCCGACGACCTGGCGAAGGTGTGGGGCGACGAGGCCGCCGGGATCGAAGCGGGGATGAAGACGTTGAAGGACGCGGTTGCCAAGTGACGAAGAGCACCGGCAGGAGACGCTTGAGGCAAGTGGCTCCGGTGGTGGTGGGTGGGTCATCAGGGAGGATTTTTCCATGAGCCGTTCGATGCGTTGTTCAGTGAGCCGGCGGAGGATCGTCGTCGCGGGGCTGGTGGCCGCTGCCGTGGGGGGAGCTGGGCGATCGGCGAGTGCGCAGACCGACGCCGCCGCCGTCCGCGCCAAGCTCCTCCTCCCACAGGAGCCGGTCGATCCCCTCACGCCGACGGCGGCGAAAGAAACGCTTCTCTCCAAGGATGCTCCAAAAGGGCCGCAGCCGATCGTGATCGCCGGGCGGATCGGGGCGAAGGGGATGGAGCCGTTCCTGGAGAACAAGGCGTCGTTCGTCCTCTTGGAGATCCCTGCCGACGACCATGCCGGCAAGGCGGGCCACAATGCCGACAACTGCCCGTTCTGCAAGAAGCGGTCGGCCAACGCACCGATGGTCGCCGTTCAGTTCGTCGGCACCGATGGCAAGGTGCTCCCGCTCGATGCCCGCAAGCTGTTCGGGATTCAAAAGGGGCAGGAGGTGGTTGTGAGCGGCCAGGGGGTGTTTGACCCGAAGCTCGCGATTCCCATCATCCAGCTGACGGCCGATGCGATTCATGTCCGCAAGCCGGCGAAGAAGTGACATCATGACGGAAGGCGATGCCGGGGCGGTCGACGGGGCCATCCCGGTGCGCACCGCGTTCAAGGAATGGGCGGTGATCTGCCGGGCGCTGGCGTCGGGACGGCAGGATGTGATCCTCCGGAAGGGTGGAATCGTCGAGCCTGGCGGGGCCTTCCGCCCCGAGTACGCCCGCTTTCTCCTCCTTCCCACGTTTCTCCACCAGTCGGCCGAGAGCCTCGTTCCCCAAGCCCGCGACCTGCTCGTGGGGATCGACGACGACCGGCCCCCCGAGGGCACGGTCGTGTTCAGGCACGGCGCTTTCGTCCGCGCCGCGCACCGGATCACCGACCGCCGTGCCCTCGATGCGTACCGAGACCGCCACGTGTGGGCCGAGAGCGTCGTCGACGAACGCTTCCACCGCTGGCAGGACGAGCTTCACGTCCTCGAGGTGGCGGTCACGCCCCTCCCCTCCCCTGTCGTGCTCCCCTGGCAGGAGTCGTACGGCGGCTGCCGGTCGTGGGTGGAGCTCGACGAGAGCGCGGACGCGTAATCGTGCTCTCCGGGCGGATGTTATCGCTCAGCGCACCACGCGCGCCCCGCCGCCGCTGATCTGCTTCTCGACCTCTTTGCGCGTCGCCATCGAGGTGTCGCCGGGGGTTGTCGAGGCGAGGGCCCCGTGGGCGGCGCCGTATTCGACCGCCTTGTTTGGATCGTTGAACTCGAGGAATCCGAACACGAGGCCGCTGGCGAAACTGTCGCCACCGCCGACCCGGTCGAGGATCTCCAGGTCCGGATACTTGCGGCTGTCGTGGAAGCTTCGATCATGCCAGAGGATCGCCGACCAGTCGTTTTTCGTCGCCGAGACGACGCGGCGCAGCGTCGTGGCCGCCACCTTGAAGTTTGGGAACTCCTTGACCGCCGTCTCGATCATCGCCTTGAAGGCGTCGGTCTCGATCGCCGAGATCGTATGATCGACCCCCTTCACCTCAAAGCCGAGCGACGCGGTGAAGTCTTCCTCATTGCCGATCATCACGTCGACATGCCGGGCGATCGCCCGGTTGACCTCGCGCGCTTTCGCCAAGCCACCAATGCTCTTCCACAGGCTGGGGCGGTAGTTGAGATCGTAGGAGACGATCGTGCCGTGCTTCTTGGCGGCCTCGACCGCCTCGATCGTCAGGGCTGCTGTCGACGGGGAGAGAGCGGCGAAGATCCCGCCGGTGTGGAACCAGCGAACGCCAACGTCTCCGAAGAGCTTCTCCCAGTCGATGTCACCCGGCTTGAGTTGGCTGGCGGCGGTGTTGCCCCGGTCGGGCACGCCGACGGCGCCGCGGATCCCGAAGCCGCGCTCGGTGAAATTGAGGCCGTTGCGGACTGAGCGGCCGATGCCGTCGTCGTCGCGCCACTGGACGAAATCGGTGTTCACCCCCCCCTGATCAATGAAGTCTTCGATGAGCCGGCCGACCTCGTTGTCGACAAACGCACTCACCAAGCCCGTCCGCAGTCGAAAGCACTTCCGCAGGCCGCGGGCGACATTGTATTCGCCTCCCCCTTCCCAAGCCTGGAAGTGGCGCGCGGTGCGGATCCGCCCCTCGCCCGGATCGAGGCGGAGCATCACCTCGCCGAGCGAGACGCAGTCGAATCCACAGCGGTCCTTCGGCTTGATCGGCAGCGACATGGAGGCTCCTTCGGGGGGCGTCGTGAGTGGGGGCGTCTTGAGTGGGGAAGGGGCTTGGTGGAGTCGGTGGGTCAGGCGGTCGGCAGCGCGGCGGGATCGATCTCGGCTACGCCCGCCTCGCGGGCCAGGTCGTTGAGGGCGGCGACTTCGGCGGTGGAAAAAAGCAGCCCGCCGGCCCGGCAGGTGCGTTCCGCTGCCTCGGCTTCGAGCTGACCGGGGAGGATGCAGCCGGCGTTGCCATGGCCGAGGATGTCGGCGAGGACAGCCTTGACGTTGTCGCTCTGCGAGCGGCCAAAGGGAAACGCCGCGCCGCTGATCGCCTCCGGGTGGATGACCTGGAAGAAGAAAGCACACCCCTGCTTTTCGCCCGCCACGGGAGCCCGGCTGCGGATTGTGGGGAGCGAGCCGCCGATAAGTGCGGCGACGATCTCGTTGATCAGCGACAGCCCGTAGCCCTTGTGATCGCCGAAGGGGAGGAGGGCCACGGCGGCGTCGGGATCGGTCGTCGGCTTGCCGGAGGCATCGACAGCGGCACCGGGAGGAAGCGGCTTCCCTTCGCGCTTCAGCTGCTGGACTCGCCCCATCGCGATCACGGACGTGGCCCAGTCGATGACGATGGGATAGCCGATGGCGTCGGTCGTGGGAAAGCCCCAGGAGTGGGGATTGGTGCCGAGCGTCGGGTGAACGCCGCGGAAGGGGACGACTTCGGCCAGCGACGCAGTGCAATTGGTATAGGCGATGTAGCCACGGCGGGCGGCTTCCATCACGTAGCCCCCTCCCCACAGATAGTGGAAGGCATTGTCGACCGAGACGGTGCCGGTGCCGTGCCGATCGGCCAGCGTCATGCAGCGTTCGATCGCCTCCCAGGCGACGGCCTGGCCGAGCTTCCTGTTACCGTCCCAAACTTCCGTCGCATCGAAGCGGGAGGGGAGCTTGCGGATGTGGGCGCCGGGCACGCAGCCGCCGGCCTTCGAGCCGAAGAGATCGTCGAGGTGGAGGGCCTTGATCGCGTTGTGCGTGCGGATGCCGTGGGTCGTCGCCGCCGTGGCGAGCTTGGCGGCTTTCTCTGCCTCGTCGGCGGTGTAGCCGCGGTGGCGGTAGGCGGAGGTGACGATCTGCTCGTGGGTCGCGACGGGGACGACGTGGAAGATCTCGGCCATGGTGGTCTGGTGGGCTCCGGGAGCGGGGACGACACGGTGGGCTTCAGACGACCTTCTTCACCGGGACTTCGGGGTTGATCTGCGCCAGCGGCTTCTCGCCGCGCATGCAATTGAGGAGATTGGTCACCGCCGCCATCGCCTGCCGCTGGACGCTCTCGTGGGTGCGTGAGCCGACATGCGGCGTAACCAGACACGTCGGGAGGTTCGTGAGCGGGTGGCCAGCCGGCGGCGGCTCGATGTCGAGGACGTCGGTGCCGTAGCCGCGGACGCGGCCGCTTTGCAGGGCGTCGGCCATGTCGGCCGAGTTGACGATCTCGCCGCGGGCACAATTCACGATCAACACCCCCGGTTTCATCTGCCGGATCGTCTCGGCGCGGACGAGGTCGCGCGTCTCGGGGGTGAGATTGGTGTGGAGGGAGACGATGTCGGCGAGCCCGAAGAGATCAACGAGGCCCGCTGCGCGCTTGATGCCATGGGCGGCGGCGAAGGCGTCGTCCCAGTGGAGGTCGTAGCCAACCACCGGCATCCCGAAGGCCCGGGCCCGGATCGCCACCTCCCGGCCGATCCGCCCCATGCCGACGATCCCGATCGTCTGGCCCATGAGTTCGTGGCCGGTGGCCCGCTTCCAGCCGCCGGTGCGCGTCGAGTCGGTGTGGAAGAGGAGATTCTTCTCCAGCGCCAGCATGAGGAGGAAGCAGTGCTCGGCGACGGTCGTGTGGTTGACACCGGGGGTGAACAGCAGGGGGATACCGTTGGCCGTGCAGGCGGCGACGTCGATCTTGTCGACACC
>CAMBFA010000236.1 GCA_945865325.1 Candidatus Kuenenia stuttgartensis | reverse complement strand
GATCTCCGTCCCCCGAACCCTTGAAGCCGCCGCCGGCGTGAACCGCTCCATGGCCTCCGAGCCTCCCTACGATCCGCTCTATCTCGAGGGGATCCGCCATTTCAATGCCTGCGACTACTTCGAGAGCCACGAGGTCTGGGAAGAGCTGTGGACCGAGTATCGGGGCGAGGCGAGAAAGTTCTACCAGGGGCTGATCCAAGCCGCGGTGGCACTCTATCATTTCGGCAACGGCAACCTCCGGGGAGCCCGCAAGCTCCATGGCAGCGTCCATGGTTACCTCGATCCCTACCTCCCCAGCTACCTCGGCCTTGATCTGGTGACGTTTCTGCGGGACTTCGATCGCTGCTTGGCCGACGTGGTGGCCAACCCGGAGGCAACGGCCGACATTCCCCTCGACCCCGAACTCCTCCCCGAAATCCACCTCGCCCCGTCCCCCACCTGAAGCCGATGTCCGACGAACCACTCGCCTTCGAGCCGGAGCAGTTCCAGGGGCTGGCGCGGGTCTTCCCGTTGCCGAACCTGGTGATGTTCCCGCACGTCATGCAGGTCATCCACATTTTCGAGCCGCGCTACCGAACGCTCCTTGAAGAGGCGCTGGCCTCCGACCGGCTGATCACGATGGGAACCCTCCTCCAGCACGAGGATGCCGGGGCGTCGGGGGCGGGGGATGCGCCGGCTCGGCCGCCGGTGGCGCCGATGGCCTGCCTCTGCCGGGTCGCCACCCACCAACGCACCCCGCAGGGCACCTACAACGTCCTCCTGCTGGGGGTCCGCCGGCTGAAGCTCGGCGTCGAGTTGCCGCCGATCCGCCCCTTCCGCGTCTTCGAGGGAGAGATCATCGAGGACGTCGAGCCGGCCCTCCCGGACGCGGCCACCGCCACCCTCCAGACCGATCTCCTCGCCGCCTTCCGCCGGACGCTGCCGCAGATCCCCGACGCCCAAGAGCAACTCGACCAACTCGAGGGGGCGAAGGTGTCGCTCGGGATGCTCTCCGACATCGTTGCCTACTCCCTCGACGTCGACCCGGCCTGGAAACTGCGGATGCTCGGCGAGCCGGATGTGTTGCGGCGCACCCGGATGCTCGTCAAGGCCCTTGGGGCCCGGGCCGGCCGGGGAACGCGCCCCTTTCCCCCCCCTTTCAGCCGCAATTGAGTCGCGCCGGCAAGCTCCGCGGCCCTCTCCGGGCAGGTCGGGGCCCGGACAGGGGTGGTACACTTTCCTCATGACCAAGCCCCCCACCCCGACCGCTCTCGCCGACGACACCCCGTCGTGCGGCTCCGACGACCCCGAGCTGGCCAAGCTGCAGGCCGGCCGCGGCGGACCGGTCGACCATCCCCGCATCGAGCGGGCCGTGCGCGAGATCCTTCTGGCCGTCGGTGAGGACCCCGACCGGGAGGGATTGCTCCAGACCCCGGCGCGCGTCGCCAGGATGTACGCCGAGCTGTTCTCGGGGCTCCACCAAGATCCGCGCGTCCACCTGCAGACGGCGTTCACGGAGAAGTACGACGAAGTCGTGCTCGTCCGCGACATCGCTTTCCACAGCGTCTGCGAGCACCATCTCCTTCCGTTCATAGGGAAGGCCCACATCGGCTACATCCCCGACGGGCGGGTGCTCGGTTTGAGCAAGCTCGGGCGGATCGTCGAGGTGGTGGCGCGGCGGCCGCAGGTCCAAGAGCGGCTCACCGAGACTGTCGCCGATCTGCTGGTCGAGGAGTTGGGGGCCAAGGGGGTGGCGGTCGTTGTCGAGGCGGTCCACACGTGCATGACGATCCGCGGGATCCGCAAGCCGGGAAGCGAGTGTGTCACCTCGGCGATGAAGGGGCTGTTTCGCTCCAATGTCTCCAGTCGGGCCGAGGTGCTGTCGCTGATCTACGGTCGCCGCTCCTCTTGATGGCCGGGGAGCGCCCCATGACGATGCTGGTCGACTTTCTCTGCCGCTTCGGCTTCGGGATGGCCCTCGGGCTCCTGCTGACTCCGGCCCGGCTCGTGCCCCCAGGCTTCTTCCGGGTCAATCTCCTCGTCGTCATGGGGCTGGCAACTTTTGCCGCCCTCCTCGCCCGCGGTGCCGTGCCTGGTGGCGTGTGGATCCTGCCAGCGGCCGCGGCGGTCGTCGCCTGGATCGGCACAGTCCTCTGGCTCGCCCACCGGATCGGTGCCGGCCTGAGCGCTTGCGGGCTCGCCGGGGGGCTCCTGGCAGTGGCCGTCGGGCTGATTGCGACGCTCGTCCCCGCCGGGGGCGGGGGGGAGGTCGTTGGCGTGGGGGGGCCTGTCTGGAAGGTGATCGGTCACCTCCTTTCCGGAGCGATCGTCGGCCTCACCGTCCACGCCATGCTCCTCGGACACTGGTATCTCAATGCCCCCGGGATGCGCGTCGATGCCCTCCGCCGGATGATCGACGTGGCGCTGCTCGCCTGGCTTCCGCAACTCATCTGCGCCGTTGTGGCAGCCAGCGGCCGTTTCGGGGCGGATTCGCTGGGAGCCGCGCCGGCGGTCCACTCCGCCACCGCCGCCTCGCTGGTCGCCCTCCGCTGGCTGGCCGGACTCATCGGCCTGCCGATCCTCCTGTGGATGAGCCGCAAAACGCTCGATATCCCCAACACCCAGAGCGCTACCGGTATCCTCTATGTGGCCTGCCTGGCGGCGATCGTCGGCGAACTGGCGGCGCAGCTCCTCGAGGCGTCCGGCTGACAGTTCCCCGCTCACGGGCCGCCCCCACCACCCACGGATCCCCATATGCAGATCGGATACGAATGCCCGACCTGTTCGGCGCCGGTCCATCTTGTCGACATCGAGACGCTCACCGTGCTCGCCTGCCCGCAGTGCGGCACCGCCCTCGAGGTGCCGGAGAACGGCTTCGTCGGTGACTCGTCGCGACATCTCGCCCGGTGCCTCGCCTGCCCGAGCCATGACCTCTTCGTGCGCAAAGACTTCCCGCAGCGGCTCGGTGTGGGGATCGTTGTCGTCGGGCTCCTCGGCAGCTGTGTCGCCTGGGGGATGCGCGAGCTCGTGGCGACGTTCGCGATCCTGTTTGTGACAGCGCTGATCGATCTGATCCTCTATCTTCTGGTCCCCGACTGCCTTGCCTGCTACCGCTGCGGGGCGCGGTACCGCGGTGCGGGCGCCGACGGCTTCGCCCCCTTCGATCTGGAGACCCACGAGCGCCACCGTCAGCAGGTGGCCCGGGTGCAGGAACTGGCGACGCGTCCCCCGGCCGGCGATTGAGTCTGGCAGCGCACGGTGGCAGAAGGGTCGGGGAAGGGGAGCTCATGGATCAGGAACGGCAGCGGATTGCGGAGGACCTACGCGGGGTCGTGGCCGGGGAGGTCCTCTGCGACGACGCCTCGCGCGCCCTCTACGCCACCGACGGCAGCCTGTTCGAGGTTTGGCCGCTGGCCGTCGTCCGGCCGCGGAGTGTCGATGATGTGGCGGCCACCGTCCGCTGGGCCGCCGAACGGGGCGTGGCGATCCATCCCCGCGGCGCCGGATCGAGCCTCACCGGCGATGCCCTCGGCCCCGGGGTGGTCGTCGATTGCTCGCGGTACCTGCGGCGGATCGTCGCCACGACCGGCGACACCGTTCGTGTTCAGCCGGGGGTCGTTGGGCTCCAGCTCGAGGAGCACCTCGAGCGCTTCGGCCGCACCTTCGGCCCCGACCCGGCGGCCGCGGCAGTGACGACGATCGGGGGGATGATCGGTCGCAACACCTCCGGCAGCCGGTTCCTCCGTCACGGCGCGGTGCGCGGGCGGGTCGCGGCGCTCCAGGTCGTGCTCGCCGACGGGACGGTCGTCGAACTCGAGCCGACAGCGCCCCGGCTCCTCCCCGGGGCGGCGGTGGGCGGTCCGGTCGATCCGGCTTCCCGCGTGGCGGGCTTGGCCGTTGGTGTCGACGCGGTGCTCGCCGATTCGGCCGCGGTGATCGCCGCCGGCCAGCCCCCCAACCGGCTCTCGCACGGCGGCTACCGGCTCGACGATCTGCGCCGCGACGGCCTCGTCGATCTGCCACGGCTGATGTGCGGCGCCGCGGGGACCCTCGGCATCGTCACCGAGGCGACCCTTCGGACGGTGCCGGGCGACACGGCCGTCGCCGTGGCGCTGGTGCTCTTCGATTGTCTCGAGAAGGCAGGCCAGGCGAGCTTGCGGATCTCGTCGTTGGGGCCGAGTGCCTGCGACCTGTTCGACAAGCGCCATCTGGCGCTTGCCCGGGGCTCGCGCGTCGACTTCGATCTTCTCATCCCGCCGGTGGCCGACGCCGGTCTCCTCATCGAATTCAGCGACAGCGACCTGACCACCGCCAACGCCCGCCTCGACGACGCGATCCGGCGCCTCCAGGGGGTGAAGCGGTTATGCCTCGACATCCGCCGCGCCGAGGATCCCGCGGATGTGGCGATGTTCTGGGATCTCTCGCGCCGCCTCGTGTCGACGCTCCATGGCGTCCGCGGAGTGTCGCGCCCCGTCCCCTTCATCGAGGACATCGTCGTGCCGCCAGAGACGCTGCCCGATTTCCTCGGTCGTCTTCAGGGGGCGCTGAAGCGCTGTGCAGCCACGGCGATGATTTTCGGGCATGCAGCTCACGGCCAGCTCCATGTCCGCCCGTATGCCAATCCGGGCGATCCCGCCGACCGGGCGGCGCTGGTGCGCCTCGCCGAGGAGGTTTACGCCGAGGTCGTCGCCGTCGGCGGCACGATCGGCGGGGAGCAGGGGCTCGGACTGTCGCGGACGGGATTCTTCGCTCGCCATTTCCCCGAGTTGGCCGAGGTGTTCGCGCGGATTAAACGGGTCTTCGATCCGGCCGGCCTGCTGAACCCCGGGAAGATCGTCGGCGGCCCCGATGAAGCCCCCTTTCCGTTCCGCGCCCACGTGTTCGTGCCCCCGGAACCAAGCGCGCCTGTCAGCGCGTCGCCGGCGCTGCCGGTGCTGGCGCTGCCGGTGCTCCACTGGCCCCAGCCTGGTGCGGCTGGGGAGGTCGATGCCTGCAACGGCTGCGGCGCCTGCCGGACGCAGGCCGCCGGGAGCCGGATGTGTCCGAGATACCGCGAGGATCCCGCCGAGGAGGCATCACCGCGGGCGAAGGCGAATCTGTTCGGCGCGTTCCTCGCCGGCCGGCTCGACCCGAAGGCGCTCACCGGCGAGGAGGTCCGGGCGATCGCCGACACCTGCTTCAACTGCCACCAGTGCCGTGTCGAGTGTTCCGCCGGCATCGACGTGCCGGCGCTCGTGATGCAACTCAAGGGGGCTTTCGTCGCCGAGAACAGCCTCGGTCTCTCGGCGTGGCTGCTCTCCCGCGTCGACAGCTTGTCGCGGTGGGGGGGGCTGATGGCCCCGCTGGCCAATGCCGCCCTCGCCGACCCGCGGGCACGCTGGATCCTCGAGAAGACCGTCGGCGTTGCGCAGGGGCGGAAGCTCCCCCGGTTTACCGGTAACCGGACGATGCGCTGGGCGGCACGCCGGGGGCTGACCAGGCCATCGCGCCGCGGTGGTCCGCGCGTTCTCCTCTTCCTCGACACCTACGCCCGGCGCCACGATCCGCTCCTCGTCGAGGCGCTCGTCGCCGTCCTCGAGCG
>CAMBFA010000235.1 GCA_945865325.1 Candidatus Kuenenia stuttgartensis | reverse complement strand
GATCCGGAGAGTGGAAAGAAGAATCCTTTTTACTGCCTCGTGCTTCAATCGCCTGCTGACCTGAAGCAGTGGTTCGACGGGGAGGGGAAGGAGGCCGAAGACGACGTCGCCAGCGTGCTCCTAGCACTCGTCGAACGGATCATGAAGGTCGAGCCGATCGATTCCGAACGGGTCTATCTTGCCGGGATCTCGGCCGGCGGCGGCGTCTGCTGGGAATTGCTCGAGCGTAGGCCCGACCTGTTTGCCGCGGTGGCCCCGCTGGCCGGGCCAGGCTGCGGCAGCGATCCGGCTGTGATGGCCACAATTCGCGACGTGCCGGTGTGGGCCTTCCACGCCGCACGCGATCCGCTTCTTCCGGCGACGAGCGCTCAAGAGACGATCGCGGCCCTCCGCGCGGCGGGGGGAAGCGCGGCGCTTACGGAGGTCGATTCCGATTACCACGACTGCTGGACGGCGGCCTTCCGCGACTGGAGGCTCATGGATTGGCTCCTCCTCCAAAAGCGCGGCCAAAGATCGTGGCTTACCCCTCCGGGAAGGCGGCCGATCGATTGGCCGGTCGTCGGGGGAGTGGCAGCGCTGGTTGGGATCACCGCCGTGGCGATCCGCCAGGAGCTCAAGCGGCAACGGAGAAGTCGATGACGCGGATGACGCCGATGACGCAGACAGGGCCGACGACGCGGCGGGGGCTCCTCATCGGCCTCGCCCTAACGCTCCTTGCCGGCTGCGACCCGCCGCCGCCGGGGAGGGTGCGCCCCTACGGCTGCGAGATCTACCTCCGCGGCACGTTTCTCGATGAGGATCCCGACGCGGGCTTCGGTGTCTGCGACGGCCGCAACCGGCTCGAGTATGCCGGTGGCACGAAGTATGCCTGCACGCTCCTCGTTCCCGCCGGCAGCCACCGCTTCAAAGTGGCCGACGCGAGTTGGAAAGCCGTCAACCTCGGCGCGTGTGACTTCGGCGTCGCGCTGGCGCCAGGAACGGCGTACGGCGCCTGCTCCGGCGACGGATCGCGGGATTTCCTCCTCGAGGTGGCCGAGGGGGGGCGGTATACGTTTGAGGTTCACGCCTCGAACCGGGCCAGGCCCCTCATTCGCTATGCGAAGGCCCGGTAGGCTCAGAGCCCGTGGCCTCCTCTGACACGGCCGGCTTCGCCACCCGAAACACCATCATCGCGTCGCCGATCCGCGCGAAGGGCTCGGTGGCGGCAAGGCGGGCCACGAGTGCCGGGGGAACGATCGCCGGGTTGTAGCCCGCCGCGGGGGTCGCCCCAAAGGCGAAGTAGGTCCAGCCGCTTCCCGGCGCGTTCCAATCGGCCAGGGCCAGGAGCCGGTCGGCATCGTCGGGGCGCATCGAAACGCAGTCGATACCCACCTTCGCGGGCTCGAGGCCGCCGTAGTAAGCGAGCGTGAGTCCCTTGGCATCGGGGTGGGTGGCGATGAAGTGATCGAGGGCGAGCAGGTCTTGCCCCCAGTCGACATTGCTGCTGACGAGATGGCGCCAGCCGTTCCACCGCCCCCCCACCGTCTCGTTGAAGTAGGCGAGGCTATGGGGCACGCAGCACAGGCTGCTGCCGACGCCCCACACCAAGCCCGCGCCGGTGAGCAGCGCTCGTGCCCGGATCGGCAGCGGGGCCGCCGTGTTTCGCCGGGCGGCGTCGATCGTGGCCCCGAGCCTACCGATCCACACCTGGAAGAAGGGGAGGATCGGGAGCACATACCGCCCATGCTCGTTCATGCCTGTCTGGGCACTGACAAAGGCGAGGATCGCCAGCGGGGGCACGAGGAGCACCATCTCGTCGCGGAGCGTGGTGGCGGGCCGCTGCCCGCCCCGCGCCGTTGCCGCCAGGACCAAAAGGAGCCAAGTGCCCAGCGGCACCTTCATCGCCAGGAAGGCGAGGTAGTAATACCACCAGCCGGTCTTGCTCCAGCGGCCAGCGAGGAAAAACTCGTGGTGGTAGGTTTCGAAGTCACGACGCTGGAGATCGATGCCGACGACGTAGTTCCGCGGCAGCGGGAGGGGGAGATCGGCGAGGAGCGTGTCGGCAAAGCGATTGCCCCCCCGCTGTGCAGCGTCCCCCTCGAGGCCGGAGAGCGACCGGCTCACGAACGTGAAGCTGCCGAGCCTGGGGAGGGGATCTTCGAAGGCATAGCCGAAGTTGATCACATAAAATGCGATGGCAATGCGGAGGACGAGCATCCCCGCCTCCCGCCCCCACTGCCGGGCCGTCATCAAGCGCCACTCAGGGAGGCGGAAGGCGATCCAGAGGAGGGGCCAGAGCGGGAGGAAAACCAGGAGCGTCGTCTTGGCAAGCTCGGCGAGGCCGAGGAGTGCGCCGCTGACGGCGGCCCCCTGCCAGGTCGGGATTTTAAGCCAGCGCCAGAAGCCATGGCAGGCCGCTAGCCCCAGGGCGGTGGCGGCGGCATCGGACGTGATCAGCTGCCCATGGGCAAGCATGAGTGGGGAGAAGCACCACACGGTCAGGGAGAGCAGCGCCCCAGTGTCGCCATAGAGCTCGCGGCTCCAGCGGTGGACATACCACCCGCCGAGAAGCGCGAAGGGGATACAGGCGAGGCGCGCGAGCGTGACGAGGAAAAACGTCCTCCGGCCATTGGCATGGCAGAAGTCCTGCCCCATCGCCATTTCGGGGCGGGCACCCGGGCCGCTCGTAAAGCTCTTCCAATTGGTTTCGCAGCCGGCAGCCATGACGGGGAGCGCCGCGACGAGGCGCACCAGTGGCGGATTGACGGAGTAGACGTCGAAGCGGTTGAACGTCCAGTAGCTGATCCCGGCGACGAGGTGGCCCGGCTCATTGAGCGTGGGGCTCTTCGTCGCGGCTCCCCAGGCGAGGAGCAGCCCATGAATCGCCAAGAGCGCCACGACGGCCACGCGCCGCAAGCGCGTCGCCCCGGCGGCGGGCTGGGAGGGGTTCGAAGGCTCGGCCGACACACTCACGGGAGGATTCCGGGCCGCAGGGGGCGGGGGCATCGGGCACCGGCCGGGGAATCCGACGCCCCCGTAGCCACCGATGAGTGTCGGCAGCAGCCGACGGCACTGTCAAACGGCAGCGGGCAGGGGACCCCGATCGCCGGCGGACCGCGTGCCGTAATCGTAGCGGCAAAGGGGGTACGGCCTGATGCATCAGCCAAGGCGATCAGTCAGCGGGGAGGACATCGACGCGGAATTGAATCGGGAGATCCCGATACGCGCCTTTGTCGTCAACGACGGCGACAACGATTTCGAAACGCCCGGGGCGCTTGCCCACGCTGTCAAACGTCACACTGACCTCGGCTCGGTCGCCAGGAGATATCGTCATCGGAGTGACAGAGGCTTGCGAGCACGAGCATCCGGCGGTGACATGCTTGACGATCACCTGCTCCGTCCACGGGGAGCGAAAGGATCTGCGAAAAGACACCTTCTCGCCTGCCTTCACGGCCTTGACTGGAGTCTCCAGAAAGTGCGACACAAGATCACCCGCCGCGGCCGCGACCAGTGTCGCAGAGCCGAGGCAGAGGAGGCTGAAAAGCAGCCCCTCCGGCCAATGGGCGAGCCGACGGAAAAGCAGGGATGAAAGCGGCTGCGGGGTACCGTCGATACCCGTTCCGGCAAGGGATTTTCGAGGCGACATCATGTCGCCTTCCGTCTTCGTATCGCCATCGCGGCCACGAGCGCACCGAGGAGCCCGAGATTTGCCATGAGGAGCCAATTGCGCCACGACCAGGCGCCCTGCTTTAATTCCGCGTCGCTTCTGGCCTTGATGGCATCGAGCTGCCATTGGTTGAGCACGTTGCCCTTGGAATCGACCCAGCGGGCCGGCCCCGGCTCGCGGAAGTCGGTCCGTTCGTAGTCGTCGGGTGGATTGAACTCGAAGAGTGATTTGTCCATCTCTTCGAAGGGAACGGCTCGGGCGGAGATCACCTCCATCGTTTCACGTTTTTCGACGCCGTTGCCGGGATACTCGGTTTTGACGTAGCGGAGTGGCAGCCCATCCCCATCGAAATCGGCTTTCTCGGTCACCGTGGCCAGCTCGCCCGTGTAGGGATTACGGAGTTCCACCCTCAAGTCGCGGCGGTAATCGGCCGGATCGAACCAGACTACCGCAACTGGCTTTGGCTGCTTGATGTTGAACGTGGAGCTGAGCTTGGCAAAGACGGAGCACTTATCGGCCGCGACCTCGGTGCCCGGAACGACTGATGCCTCCCATTGAAGCGAGATGTTCTTGTTCTTCCCCTCCACAAGCGCCTTGGTCTTCTCTGCGGAAGGCACCAGGCCCTTTGTCTTAACGCCGTCGCTCGTTGCCGACTCGATGATGAACGAAACTGCGTCATGCAGCCCGAGCAGATTCCAGACGGGTGCCATCGTGTACTGGCCTCCTCTTTCATCCTGAATACTCGCCGATTTCGTCCGGTAAGCCCCGATGCCGTTCGAGTAGGTGAAGCTAGTGAAGTCTCCCTGGGCGGGATTACCAACGTTGACCACGGTCTCCTCGTAGAGCGTTTCCGGGAGCGGCGCTATTCCGTTGGTGGTGGCTGATCGGTCCTCGCGATACAAGATGCCCCGGTAGCGAACCCGCTTATGGGTGATGATGTCCGTGTCGGCCGTGGCTTCCCAGTAACCCACGGCCATTTTGATGTATTCCTCACGTTCCCCCTCCTTGGGATCGCGGACCTCCATTTTCATCATGAAGTCGAAGGCGCTTTCGGCATCCCTCACCATCTCCTCGCGGGACTGCTTCGCCTTTGGATAGCGAACGACCAATTCGGCATCCATCGCCGTCGGCGCCGGTCGCTGAGCCACCTCGATGAGCCGCTCGGTACGCGGGTCTCCCGCGAAAACGGGCAGGGCTACGGTGATCAGCGTGAAGGTCAGCAAGAGGGGCACGCCGGACGAGCGATTCATGGCGTTCAACCGTGGTTCCCGTGATGAAAAGGGCAGACGAGCGTCATTGCAGCGAAGCAGGGTCATAGGTTGTCATATAGCGGGCGCGGCTTGTCCGCCGATGCATGGTTTTCCTGAGATTCCTGTTGCAATATTTCCAGGGATGTCTTTTCCCTTGCCGCCGCTGGTGCAGTAGACAAATTTGCATGGTACGATAGCTGGTGCACCGCTGAATGAAGCGATACACGCTAGGCACCTCACGATCGCGAACGGAACGGCCGGCCCGGCAGCGGGAATGGAACCGCAGACGATCATGCATCCAACGAACGAACCAGCCCATATCATCATGGCCATATAGTTCGCATTTGATTCGCAGTTCACAAAATGTGCGATTGTTCCTACTTCGGACACGCAGCCACCATCCTGTCCCTGCTGGCCGGTGGCGGCGTCAGCACATTTGAGGTAATCATGACCTACCATCATCGGCGGGCACTTGCCATCCGAGCATTGACATGACTGATTATTGTTTGTTTTTACTTCGCGGATCACCTCGCAGTTGCCGGCTGCTTGGAGATACGTCGTGCCCGGCTGATAGGCGATCAGCGCAGCGACGAGCGCGATACGCAAGATTCGATGACTTCCGGATCTCGCGAGGAGGTCCGATCCGACTCGGCCAAATCGGGCCACATACGATTCCAACGACGGCATGATGACGCTCCTCTCGTGATCCTCGGATTTCGGACGCCTGGGTACCAGTTTGCATGCGCGGCACCGGTATCCATGG
>CAMBFA010000234.1 GCA_945865325.1 Candidatus Kuenenia stuttgartensis | reverse complement strand
CCCGAAGAACGATTCCCGTGCCCCTCGCGACTGCTCAGCGGATCGAGAGATCATCCGGGGCCAGCGCCCAGACCGTCGGCCGGCCACTGCTCCCCCCGAGCGTCTCGCGCAGAAACAGGTCGATCACGCCCGTCCGTAGGCCAGCTTGGCCGAGGAGGGCCAGCGCCTCTCTCGACACACCCAGCGCCGCCAGACGGCTGCTGGCATCGGGATCACCGAACAAGACCGAGAGATCGAGGCCCGCCGAGACGTTCGGCCGATGGACGATCTCGTATTTTTCGATTCCCGCCTTCTTCGCCACCGCCGCCAGGCAGTCGTCGAGGCCGCCGATCTCGTCGACGAGCCCCGCTGCCTTCGCCTGGCTCCCCGACCACACCCGGCCACCGGCCAGATCCTGGAGCTTCTCGACCGAGATCCCCCGCGACTCGCTGACGAGCTTCAAGAACCGTCCGTAGACGTCGTCGATCGTCTTTTGGAGCTTCGTCTGATCGACCTCGTCCCAGCCCCGGTCGGGGGCGAAGGCACTGGCGGCCTCGTCGAGGACGATGTTCTCCATGTGGAGCCCCACGCGCTTGAGAAGAGCGCCGTAGCTGATCTTCATCGAAAAGACGCCGATCGAGCCGGTGAGCGTGCCCCGCTCGGCGTAGACCGGCACCCCAAGGCAGGCCACCCAATAGCCCCCCGACGCGGCCACATCCCCCATCGAGACGACCGTCGCCTTCTTCTTGGTCAGTTCCGCGAGCGCCTGACGGATCGCTTCGCTCGCCGTGGCCGAACCCCCCGGTGAATTGATGCGGACAACAACTCCCTTGATCTTGTCGTCACGGACGATCTCTTGGATCGCCTTGACGGTGGGGCCGGAGACGATTGAGCCAGGCGATTCCTTCTTGCCGTCGACGATCGCCCCGGAGAGGTGCATGACGGCGATCGAGGTTTCCGAGACCTTCGTCGCCTTCTCGGGCCCCCCCGACATCACCTTCCCCATCAGCTCGAAGAACGACATCTCCTTTTTCGGCTTCGCCGCCGCCTCCACCCAGCTTGTCTCGCCGCCGACCCAGCGATTGAGCGTCGCCTTCATCGTGCCAAACGGGGCGAGCTCATCGACGAGCCCAGCGGCGAGGGCCTCAGCCGGGAGGAAGAGCCGCTGCTTTTGGAGCTCGCGTACCTTCTCGGTTGTCAGGCCGCGGCCGCGGGCGATCATCGACACCTGGGCGTCGTTCATGCTCGTGAGCATGTCACGATAGTGCTGGAGGAGGTGCGGGCTCATCGTCGAGTTCAAGTAGGGCTCGACGGCACCTTTGAAATTGCCCGCCTTGACGACCGAGGCCTTGAGGCCGAGGAGATCCATCGCATCGCGGTAGAAATACGACTGCATCATCTTCGACGGCATGTCGACACCGCCCAAATCGGCCATCGCCACGTGATCACAGCCGGCCGCCACCGCGAGGTGCGTCGATTCGGCGCTCTCGAGCCAGGCCCCGACCTTCTTTCCCGACTTCCGTAGCGCTGCGAGTCGACGGATGAGCTCATCGAGCTGGGCGAGGTTCATGCCGAGATCGGCGTCGGAGAGATCGAAGACGACGGTGTGGATCTTCGGGTTCTTCGAGGTCTCCTCGAGGAGCTCACAGAGCTTATAGAAATTCCTCCGCTTCCCCGGGCTGCCGCCGATGATCAGGCTCGTCGGATCGAACTCGTTGGCACCGACGATGTCTTCGTAGGTCCCCCCGAGCGTGACCAACTGCACCTGAAGCTTCGCCGCCTCGGCTTTTGCCTTCGCCTCGGCTTCCTTGCGCTTCTCGGCCCGTGCCGCCTCTGCATCCGAGGGCTTGGCTACGGCCGGCTTTTCCTCGGCCGGCTTCGCATCGGCCGGCTTCGCATCGGCAGGAGCCGCCACGGCCGCCGGCGGCGCTGGAGGAGCGGGTTCGGTGGCGGGCTTCGCCTCGGCGGCAGGGGGCTCGGCGACGGCGGTGGCACCGTCGTCGGCCTGGGCCAGACCGGCAGCCGCCGTCAGGAGAAGCAGCAAGGCCACGCTCCGGGCCAGTTCCAGAACCAGTCGACCGGTCAGTCCGCAGTCTCGAGCCTTCATGCATTTCTCCCTGCGAGGGTTGACTATTTTTGAGGCAGCGGCTCGCGATCGAGACGTTGACCGCGGCCAGTTGATCCACGCGCGGTGCGGGCGCAGGAAGACCCTGCCAAACCCCGTCCATCTCAGCAAGGATACGCTCGGGGCGGGGTGGTGACCAATGCCTCCGGGTCCAGACTCAGCCTCCCCAGCCCGAGCGCCGCAAACTGCACCGCCGTGGCCGGGAGCCGGGTCTGACTCGTCACCTCCGGATGGCTGCGGGTCACCCGGCCAGCTTCAGCCCCCCCCAGACGGCCGCGCAGCCGAGCAGATTCGAGGCCAAGACATACAAAAACGCCAAGCCCGGCCGCCCCGACTGCCACAGCTCGACCGCCTGGAAGGCGTAGCTGGAGAAGGTCGTGAAGCCCCCCAAGAGGCCGACCAAGAGGATCGTCTCGATCCCCTGCGGCAACGCGACGCGCGATCTGGTCGCCCCCACGATCGCCCCGAAGCAGAGCGCCCCAAGGGCGTTGACGGCGATCGTTCCCCAAGGGAACCCGGTGCCGAACAGACGCGTGGCCACGACGGTGACCCCGGCCCTCGCCACCGTCCCGAGGGCACCGGCTAGGGCTACGGCAATCCAATGGCCCATCGTCGACATCGCGCCCTCCCAACCGTTCCGCTGTTCACGCCGGCCCATCCGACGTTCATCGAATCCTAACTTCCCGTCGAAAAAGTCATCCCTGACCGAACCGGCTGCGGGCCAGATTCCCGATGTTGCAACATCCCCCCATCTCCGTGTAAAAAAATGGACTGTGGAGACGATGGGGGAGCGTCGGACCAAATTTCCCCGACGGAGAATTCCATGAATCGGCATGATGCCCTGTTTCTCGTCGTGATTCTTGTCGCTGCGGCAGCGATCCTCGTCGCGGCGCCGCTGGTCGTCAGCTTCGCCATCCGCTCCGGCGTTGACGCTCTCGGCCGGATGGCCATCGACCAGACCCTCTGACGGCCCACCGAACGTCGCGGCGTTTCTCCCTCCGCGGCTCGCCCGCTTCACCCCTTTTCTTGGCAGGGGATCGATGCCTCCGCAGCGCCTCACAGCGCGGTTCGCCGCGCTGACCACGCTCCTCGGCGCGGTGCTATGGGCCTCCCTTCCGGGTGTCGGCCCGGTCGACCGGATCGGCGCGGGCTGAACCATCGCGCCCGAGGCCCCGTATCGATCGGCTCGGATAAAAACTGCCAAGATTGCCGTTGGCAGGCCCCGAATACCAGCGCCAGGCCCGCAGCGGCCAGCGCCAAGCCCGCTGCGGCACCCGCCCCCCCCGGTCGATATACTCTGCCCCACTCCCTCGGTCGTCGCGCGGCGGCTCGGGGAGAATTCAGCCCCTCGCGCGCGGTGGACACGCGATGCTCGTCTTCCCAAACCGGATTCTCTTTGTCGGCTTCGGCGCCGTGGCCCGCTGCACCCTGCCGATCCTCCTCGACCACATCAAGGTGCCGGCTCACAACATCACGATCCTCGACTTCGAGCCCCTCGAATCGGCGATCCGCCCCTGGATGGAACGGGGCGTGCGCTTCGTGCGCGAGCGGATCACCCCCGACAACCTCGGCGAGGTCCTCGGCAAGCACCTCTCCGCAGGTGATCTCCTCATCGATCTCGCCTGGAACATCGACTGCTGCGAGATCGTGCAGTGGTGCCATCACCAGGGGGTGCTCTATCTCAACACCTCCGTCGAGATGTGGGATCCGTACGAGCATGCGGTGACGGCGAAGCCAAACGAGCTGACGCTCTATTGGCGCCACATGAACCTGCGGCGGATGATCGCCAACTGGAGCACGCCCGGCCCGTCGGCCGTTCTCGAGCATGGCGCCAATCCCGGCCTCATCAGCCATTTCACGAAGCAGGCCCTCCTCGACATCGCCGTGCGCTGCCTCGAGGAGCGGAAGTTCACCGGCCGGAAGGGGGAGCAGATCCGCGAGCTCGCTCGGACGCGCGCCTTCAACCACCTCGCCCACGAGCTCGGCGTGAAGGTGATCCACTGCAGCGAACGCGACACGCAGATCTCCGACCGTCCGAAGCAGGTCGACGAGTTCGTCAATACCTGGAGCGTTGAGGGCTTCCGCGAGGAGGGGACGACCACCGCCGAGATGGGCTGGGGCACCCACGAGAAGCAGCTCCCCGACCGGGCCTTCGAGCACCCGGAGGGCCCCCGCAGCCAGATCGGCCTGGCGCGGATGGGGATGAACACCTTCGTCTCGAGTTGGGTGCCGCACTACGAGATCGTCGGGATGGTGGTCCGCCATGGCGAGGCCTTCAGCATCACCGAAAAGCTCTCGGTGCGCGATGACCACGGGGTGACCATCTACCGCCCCACTGTCCATTACGCCTACTGCCCCTGCGATGCCGCGATCGCCAGCCTCCACGAACTGCGGGGATACGACTACGATCTTCAGCCGCGGGTGCGGATCATGACCGACGAGATCACGTCGGGCTCCGACATCCTCGGGGCCCTCGTCATGGGCCACCCGCTGACAAGTTGGTGGTGCGGTACGGATCTTTCGATCGAGGAATCGAGGCGCCTCGTGCCCCACCAAAACGCCACGACGATGCAGGTGGCGATCTCGGTCGTGGCCGCCTGCATGTGGATGATTGAGAATCCCGACCGGGGAGTCCTCCTCCCCGACGACCTCCCCCACGAGTATGTTCTCGGCATCGCCAAGCCCTATCTCGGGAAGTTCATCTCGACGCAATCCGACTGGACACCCCTGAAGCGTTCGTACGACCCGTTCCGCGGCCAGGTCGCGGCACGGCGCGATTCCGACGATCCCTGGCAATTCAAGAACTTCCTGCTCCCCGACGGAGGCTGAAAGAAAGCCGCATGACCCCCGCTACGCTGCTCAAGCTCGCCAAGACCCACGGCACGCCCCTGTTTGTCGTCGACCACGCCGAACTGCGCCGCAACTACGCCACCTTCCGCAAACACTTCCCCCGGGTGCAGGTCTACTATGCCGTGAAGGTCAATAGTGATCCGGCGATCGTCGAGACTTTCTATAAGGCCGGCGGCAGCTTCGATGTGGCGAGCATGCAGGAGTTCCACACCGTCCACCATTTCATCGAGGATCTCCCCAAGAAGACGCGCCAAGACTTCATCTGGGACAAGATCATCTACGCCAACCCGATCAAGCCGACCGAGACGCTCCGCGAGCTCGACCAATACCGTCCCCTCGTCACCTACGACAACCACGAGGAGGTGAAGAAGATCGCCAAGCACGCGCCGCACGCCGGGCTAGCGCTGCGGATGCGCGTGCCGAACACCGGCTCGATGGTGGAGCTGTCGAGCAAGTTTGGCGCCCTGCCGGGAGAGGCCGTCGGGCTCATTGAGTATGCCCACGAGAACGATCTCGTCGTCGAGGGGCTGTCGTTCCACGTCGGCAGCCAGTGCACGAATCCGCAAAACTACATCCAGGCCCTCCACCTCTGCGCCAGCGTGTTCGCCGAGGCGAAGAGCCGGGGCTTCGATCTCAAGCTCCTCGACATCGGCGGCGGATTCCCCGCGGCCTACGACGACAGCGTGCCGGAGTTCTCGACGCTCGCCAAGTCGATCAACCACGAGCTCGACCGGCTCTTCCCCGCGTC
>CAMBFA010000233.1 GCA_945865325.1 Candidatus Kuenenia stuttgartensis | reverse complement strand
TCGCGGGCAAGATCGTGGTGGGGAATTCGCGGGTGGTTCCTCGGCGACGAGCCCATTGATGACGGGGGGGCGCAGGTTGTCCAGACGGGCGACACCGGGAGCGTACAGGCGGGCAGTGGGCCATCGACTTCCGGTAGTCGCGGGTGGATCGACGCGGTTGGCGATACTGCACTTGGTATAGGGAGTTACGTCGGCCGTTCCGCCAAGAGCCTCATCTTGGGCGATTGGACCGATGAGAAGCCTACAGGCCTTTCGATCGGCACCGGCATTGGTTTGGGGGTGATCGGCGTTGACTTGCCGATGGACCTGCGCGATCTGGGGCATACCGTCACGCACCCAGAGCTGTCCTATAAATGGGGCCAAACCCTCGCCTTCAACACCATTGGCTTGTTCCCGCTTATCGGAGTGATCAAGAAGGGCGTGAACTGCACCGTGTCGATCCACAGCGGCATCGAGTCGATAACGGCCCATTGAATCTACGCGAGCTTTTTCCAGACTGGCATGCGGAAGTGGATCCATTTCGCCATGTGCCGGGGATTCAGCCAAGCAGAGGAATTCGATGATGAACTATGAGTATCTTCACGAAGTTGAGCACGTTGAAATTCGCTCGCCGTTTCCTCGACCGATTTCCGAATTAGCTCCTATTTTCCGCAGTCTCGGGTTTACGTGTCACGAAGATATTGTAAGCCTAGATCGGCAAGAAAGGATGCCGCCTTGGCAGCATTCGTCCGTCGTTGAAGTCGAGGTTCTTTGTGGAGGCGAGGAGATTTTCGGCTTTGACGAGGGGCAATGGGATACTATTCGGATCAAGTATTTGTTTGCAAGCCTACCGTTTGAGCTGACCGATAAGTTTGTTGAAATTGCTTTCTTGATGAGTAAAAAAATCGCAATTCCGTTAGAGCGAGCTGGTGAAACAATCGATGAAAAGTCGCTAAGGGAGCGCTTTGCCTGGATTCGACAAGAGTTGCTAGATCAGACAGGTGAGGAAGCTGGCTCAGAGGGATTGGCGATACTCATTCACAGCACTTATCCAAGGAGATAGCTTCACCGTTGCTGGCTCCTTCGCCAAGCTTTGTTGACGTCGATAAAGCAACATCTTTTCTGTAAATCGCGGTTTTCAGAGGTGGGTCATCTGGCTTCCATGGTCAGATACGGACGTTCAGTTTTCCGGTCGTCGCTTATTCCGGCGGCCTGCACGCCTGCTGCCATCTCCCTGCTACGGAAATCCCGGAAGAACTCAAAAAGCGACGCAGCAGGCGCCCGCAGGGAATCGCAGCACGTCGCACGGTGGGTCAATAAACGACACGATCCCCGAGGAAACCGCAGTTTTCCCCGAGGATCGTGGTGTCATGAGCAAAAGAATGTGGGCAGCGTGAGGCTCACACCGGCTTCGGCACGAGCGAAAAGATCTTCAGATGGCCGTCGGCGAGGGCCACGGCGACGCGTGTCTTCTCGGGGGAGAGGGCGAGGGCCCGGCCGTTGGCGGGGAGCTTCACGGCGTGGAGGTCGTTCGCTTCCCCCGCCTTGAAGAACCGCAGCCAGCCGCCGCTGCCGCCACCGGCGACTTGGATCCAGATCCCCTGCGGGTGCCAGGCGATCCCCCAGCAGACGCCCTGCTGCTTCTCTTTGGGCTCCAGCAGCGTGGCCAGTTTGCCGTCGCCCCATTCGAGCACCGACACCCCCGGATGGCCGACGCCGGCGAAGGCATTGGTCACCGCCGTGATCCCGCCGACGGCAAGCTGCGCCCCGTCGGCCCGGAAGGCGATCGCCCGCGCACCGCCAATGTCGGCCCGGAATCCCTCGTCGTATTTCCACAGGGCCTCGGCCTTGCCGACATCGCGAACGAGCGTCCCCGCCGGACTCCATTCCTTGACATTCCCCTTGAGATCGCAGGAGGCAAGCGCCGAGCCGTCGGGCTTCCAGGCGACTTCGTAGACATGCGATTCGTGCCCCGTGCCTATCGCAGTCGGCGTCTCGGCGAAGAGGCCGTCGGTGATGGTCCAAAGCTTGACGAGCTTGTCGTTGCCGCAGGTGGCGAGCTTCGTGCCGTCGGGGCTGACGGCGATCGCCCGCAGCCAGCCGTCGTGGGCCTGAATGAGGCGGAGCGGGGGAGCGGGCTCGCCGTCGAGCGTCCACTGGCAGAGCCTGCCGTCGTAGCCGCCGGAAAAACAGAAGCGGCCGTCGGGGGAGAAGCCGAGGGCCCGCACCCAGGAATCGTGGGCCCCGGTGAATGCGGCCGCGGCCAGGCCGTCGATGCCGAGGCGGTGGAGGGCGCTATCTTCGCTGCCGAAGAGGACAAACCTGCCGAGTGGATCCCAGGCACAACTGACCAACGGCCGCTCGTGCTTGTGTGAGGCGATCTCGTGGGCTGCGGCGGGATCGATGGGAGGTGAGTCAGGCATGGTGGAGCTCCTCAGTGGCGGGCGTCATGCGAGCATTTCGCGGATCGGTTGCTTGGCCGGATCGGCGATCGTGAAATCGCTGCCGCCGATGTGGAAGTCGGCGGTGGAGTCGACGCCCACCCCCTGGAGGATCGTGTGGAAGACATGGCCATGATCGACGGGTCGATCGATCACTTCCGTGCCGTCGGCGCTGGTCGCGCCGATCACGGCCCCCGGCTGGATGCCGGCGCCACCTAAAAGCACGCTCCACGATTTTCCCCAGTGGTCGCGGCCGTAGCCGGCGTTGATCCGCGGCGTGCGGCCGAACTCGCTCATCACGCAGACGAGCGTGTCTTCGAGGAGGCCGCGGGCGGCGAGATCGGCGACGAGCGTCGCGAACGGCTGGTCGAATTCACCGAGCTGCTCGATGTGGAAGTCGAAGTTCTCGAAGTGGGTGTCGTAGTTGGAGTGGTTGACCTGGACGAACGACACGCCGTGCTCGAGGAGCCGGCGGGCCATGAGGCAGTGGCGGCCGAACTCGTGCTTCCCGTAACGCTCCTGGTCGCGCTGCGACTCGAGACTGACGTCAAACACCTTCCTCTGGTCGAGGAGATCGAGGGCTTGGCCGTAGGAGAAGGTGTAGGCCTCGGTGTCGGCGGTGCGACGGCGGGTGGCGAAGCGATCGTTGAACCGGCTCCGCAGCCCAGAGCGGCGCCGGTCGGCCTCGGGGGAAAGCCCTTCGGGGCGATCGGTGAAGGCCGGGGGCTTGGCATCCTCCATGATCACGCCGGCGTAGCGGGGGCCGAGATAGGAGGCGTTGCCGGGGCCGCCGCCGGAGCCACGGATGAGAACATGGCCGGGGAGGGGGAAGTCGTCGCTCATGCAGGCCTTGGCGACGACCGCGCCGAGATCGGGGACATCAAGCGCGGCTGGCTGATTGCGGCCGCTGAAGATCTCCCGCTGGCCGCGGCCGTGATCATCGGAGGCATTGGTCATGCTGCGGATGAGCCCAAGCCTGTGCATCTGCAGCGCGGTGTGGGGGAGGAGCTCGGAGATGTGGAGGCCAGGCACGCTGGTCGGAATCGCCCGGAAGGGGCCCCCTGTCGCCGTCCCCGGCTTCGGGTCCCAGGTCTCGAGCTGGCTGACGCCACCATGGAGGAAGATCTGGAGGACGCGCTTCCCCGAGCCCTGCACCGCCTTGGCCAGCGCCGGCCGGCGGACGAGGCCGGTGGCCGCTGCCGCCGCCATGCCACCGAGGAGGGCGCGGCGCGAGAGGACGTGGTCGGCAGAGCCGCAGGCGGGATTGGCTTTGGATGACATGGGGCGTCTCCTGGAAACAGCAGGCTGTGGCGAAGGGGCGTCAGTGATTGAAGCGGAACTCGGTGCTCGAGAGCATCGCCCAGAGCAGCTCGGCGATCGCCACGGCTCGATCGTCGCCCCGGCCAGCGAGGGCCGCGGCGATGTCGGCCTTCTCGTCAACGCCGGGATGCCGCGAGAAAACCGTAAGGAAGGCCTCGTCGGCGACGGCCCCGTCGTCGGCCAGCGCGAGGAGCCGGGCGGCGAGGTTCTCCCCGCCCGGCTTCAGGGAGCCGGCGACGTCGGGCGAGTTGCCGATCCAGAGCGCCTGATTGACCGACGTCTGGAAATCGGTGGCGAGCGGATCGCTGTAGAGCCCGGCCACGGTGGTGAGGAACCCCGCCGCCTGCTGGATGGTCTGCAGCTCCACCTGAACAGCACGGATTGCCGGCGCCGCTTCAGGTGCCGCGTTCTTGAGACTTTCGGGAGGCTCCTTCTCCACCTTCGCCTCGGCGGCGGTGTGGAATGATTGCATCGATCCGCTCGCCGTGAGGAGCGAGAAGGCCAGCTGCTCTGGGGAGAGGGGGCGGAGCCTCGCCATCTGCCCCAGCGCCGTCCAGCGATCCTCGATCGAGGTGCGGAGAACGGCCGCCGCCACCGGATCGGTGGTGACCAGGTCGCCGTGCCGCAGAAGGTCGCGGGCAAGGCCGAGCCGCAGATCGGTGCGCGCCAGGGCAAAGCCCGCTTCCTGGCGGGCGCTGCGGGCCGCGATGGCCCCCTGATCGGCAGCCGCGATCGCGTCGGTCGGCGGACGCTTCGCCGTCACCCCGTCGCAGGCCTGACGGGCGGCCACGAGGCTCGCTTGGGCGGCATCGTATTCGCCGGTCTTGGCGGCGACGACTCCCTTCGCGGCCTCGACGGTGGCGGTGAACTCGGCCGACCGGGCGGCGATGATTGCCGCGGCGCCGGCGAGCACCTTGTCATCGGCAAGGAGGGTCGCTGCCTCTCCCACCTTCGTGGCAGCGGAAGCGAGCGATTCGGCCTGGGTGACCTTCTTGGCAAGCTCCTCCTCGGCAGTCTTCTTCGCGGCGGCGGCGGCGTCGGCCCCGCCGCGGGCCTTGTTCCGCGCCTCGATCAGCGGCGGCAATTCACCGAGCACCGCTCCATCGGCTGCGAGGATCGCCGCGAAGCGAGCTTCCGCGTCCTTCGCAGCGGCTTCGAGCGGGGCGAGTGCTCCGTCCTGCTGGGGACGCAAGCCCGTGAGTTGATCGATGAGTGAGGGGAGCCCCGCCAAGGCATCGGCGGAGAGAGCGGGCGAATCGATACTCCGCTGATAGGTTCGGGAGAGGGCAATGCCCCGGAGGAGCGGCCGGAGATGAAAACCGTTCGAGCGGAGCGTCTCGGCCAGGTGTGCAAGGAGGTCGGGGTGGGTCGGGGCGTTGTCGGGATCGAGACCGTCGAGCGGGTGGACGAGCCCGCGACCGTTCATCGTGGCCCACAGCCGGTTGGCCAAAGTACGGCGGAACTCGACGCTCTCGGCCAGCATCCGCGCCAGGGCCCTCCGCCGGCTGTGGAGCGGAACGCCGCGGACGTTCTTCGCCGGGGCCGTTGTGTATTGATCGGCCGATTCCGGGAGCGGCTCGAGCGCGAGAGTGGCGCCGAACGGGACGCGCGGCCTGACCCCCTTTTGGCCATCTTTAGTGAACACCGAGGTGTACTCGACCTCGCCGTCGGCGTTCTCGCCGAGGAATGGCTTCGGATCCCCTTCCGCCTTAAACAGGCTCGTCCGCGCGACGAAGGCATTGAGGCCGTAAAAGTCGGCCTGATGGAGATCGGCGTTATTGGGGTGGTCGTGGCACTGGGCACACTGCAGGTCGCGGCCGAAGAAGATCCGCCCGATCGAGCGGGTCATCTGTACCGGCTCCGCCTCCCGGGCGAAGAAGAAGGCCGCGGCCGGGCGGGTCGCCGGATCGGCGCCGTCGGAGGCGAGGCAATCGCCCCACACCTGATCGAGCGGGCGATCGGCCACCAGCGCCGTCATGAGGAACTCCCGCCAAGCCGCCGCCATGTCGGCGGCCGGAGCCTTCCGCTCCA
>CAMBFA010000232.1 GCA_945865325.1 Candidatus Kuenenia stuttgartensis | reverse complement strand
CCCCCCTCCCCTGCCCCCCTTCCCTGAAGCCCTTCTCCTCTACCCCTGGCCATGCCCCCTCCGCTTCCCCTCCTAGCCTCCCCGTCGGCCGGAAGACCGCTCCGTGTCACGGTCGTGGCGGTGCCGCTGGGGATCGGGGCCGGGGAGCGCGGGGAGCTCGAGGCGATCCTCTCCGCGGCCGAGCGCGACCGGGCCGCTCGGCTCGTCGAGCCGGTCCGGCGCCGGTTCGTGGCCGGCCGGGGGCGGCTGCGGCGCGTACTCGGGGCATGGCTCGGGGCCGACCCCGGCCGGCTCGTTTTCGAAGCGGGCCCGGAGGGTAAGCCGTTCCTCGCCGGCCCGCACGCCGGCCGCTGTCACTTCAACCTCACCCACTGCGGCGACGCGGCCCTGCTCGCCCTTTCCCCCGATGCCGCCGTGGGAATCGATCTCGAGCTCACCGCGCCGGCTCACACGCCAGCCTGGGCCGAGCAGATGGCCGGATCGATCCTCGCCCCCGCCGAACGCGCCGCGTTCCTCGAGCACCCCGCGGGTTTGCGGCCGGCCGCGCTCCTGGCGGCGTGGGTGGTGAAGGAGGCGGTTGTGAAGGGGACCGGCGCGGGGATCGGCGCGGGGGTGGGGCATCTGATCATCGCGGCGCCGCCGCCGCACGCTTCACTCGTCACCGGCACGTTGCCGCAGCGAGTCGACCTCGCCCCCGTCGCCCCCCCGTGGCATGTCTGTCTGCTCGACGGGGCGGTCGGGGCGCTGGCCGCCCTCGCCTGCCCCGGGAGCGTCTGCCAGCTGCAGGTCGAGACGTACGGCGCTGAAGATGAGTGGCCGGGCCGCAGCCCCACGGCCGATCGCTGACGCGCGAACCAGGGTACGCCAACGGCCGGCTATTTCCCTGCTGGGCCGGCGGCGCGGAGGGTCTCGAGGCCGTGGTTGAGCTCCACGGCCAGACTCCGCACCGTCTCCGGCGGGAAGGTCCGTCGCGCGGCGACCTCCCGCAGGGCCGGCGACCAGGGGAACGGCTGCCCCGGCGGCATGTCGAGGAGCGCGAAGGCGCGCATCGTCGGGATGCCGAGGACGTACTCGCTGGCATCGACATGGATCGCCCGATCCTCACGGGTGCCGGGGGAGAGCCAACGGGGCTGCTCGTCAACGGCCGCCAGACTGCCGTCGGGGCGTTTCGTGAGCAGCCAGACGCACGCCGAGCACTCCCCTGACAGCGGCTCCACCCAGACGAAATGGCGCATCGAATAATCGCCGTGCCGGCCGTCCCGAAAGAGGATCGTGTCGGCGTCGAAGATCTGCATCGTCCCCGCGCCGCCGACCGTCTGGAGCCCGACGAGCGTTCTGCCGTTCTGGGAGAGCATCTGTCGGCCGATAAAATCGAGCTCCAGGCGCGGCGGCGGATTCTCGGTGTCGACAACGGTCAGCCGCCCGTCGAGCGGGAGGGCATAGCCGGCGCCGAGCTCGGCCAACTCGTGGCGCAGCCCCTCCGGGGAGGCGACGGCGCGGACCGTCGCCATCAGCACGAGGGTAAACTTCGGCAACTGCGTGCGGACGGCGGCCGGCAGCGTATCGACATCCCCGGAGGCGATCCGCGGCGAGGCGAGGAGGATCAGCCGGTTCCAGCGGACGGCGTCGGGGAGGTCGACCGGTGTTCCCGGTGGTACGATAGCCAGTGGCCGCGTCGCCACCGGCTCCGCCGACCAGGCCAAAGACCCGAGCAGCCCCGGCGCGGCCGTAGCGACCAGCGCCGCACCCGCCCCGAGAAGGAAGCGGCGCCCGGCGACGGGGGCGTGGCGGTGGACGGAAGGCTCCATCGGCGTCTCCTGGCGCGGGCCTGACTTCAAACGGCATCGTGCGGGATTCGCTCCATGGAATCAAGACAAGCCCCCGCCCCGATCGAGCTGTTGGTCGAGCTGCGAGACGTTGTCAAGATCCACCGCGACGGCGCCGTCCGGGCCCTCGACGGAGTGTCGCTCAAGATCCCCGCCGGGCAGTCGCTGTCGATCGTCGGCCCCAGCGGCTGCGGCAAGTCGACCCTCCTTAACATGATCGGGGCCCTCGATGCCCCGACCTCGGGCGAGATCCGCTTCCGCGGCGTGCCGCTGACGGCGATCCGCGCTCCCGACCGGCTCCGCGCCCGGGAGATCGGCTTCGTCTTCCAGACCTTCTACCTCCTCCCGAACCTCACCGCCCGGGAGAATGTCCAGATGCCGATGTTCGGCGACGGCCGCAGCGACTCCGCGCGGGTGGAACGGGCCGAGACGCTCCTGGCGCTGGTCGGCCTCGCCGACCGGGCCGGTCATCTCCCCTCCCAGCTCTCGATCGGCCAGCGGCAGCGCGTGGCGATCGCGCGGGCCCTGGCCAACGAGCCGGCGCTGATCCTCGCCGACGAGCCGACCGGGAGCCTCGACAGCCGCAGCGGCGCAGAAGTGATGGATCTCCTCGGCAGGCTCCACACCGAGCATGGCACGACGCTCGTTGTCGTCACCCACGACGCCGGCGTGGCGGCACGGGCCGAGCGCGTCGTTCGGATGCTCGACGGAAGGATTGTCGCCGACGACGTCAGCGGCTGACAGCGGCGATCGGCCCGGCCAGGGCCGCATCGATCGCCGCCGCGAGGGCCACGGCGTGCGGCAGCGCGACCATGCTGTGGTGGTGCCCCGGCACCATCACCACCTCGACCGACCGGAGAAACCGGCTCCAGCCACGGTCCTCAGGCCCGCCGCGCTCGAAGGGCACCTCCGCCGGCCGGAAGACCACCCCGTCGACGGGGCACCACTGAGGCTGGTGGCGCTGGCAGAGCGTGACATGGTGGGCGAAGAGCGTCCGCAGGTCCCCCAGGACCCGGTGGACAAGCTCCGGCGGCGTCGCCTCGTCGATCAGCCCGAGCTTGCGGGCATGCTCGAAGAGGAAGGGGAGCTGTGCCTCCGGCTCCATCCGCGCCAGCTCCGCCAGATCGAAGTCGAGGCCGTATTCCCGGCCGGCGTGGAAACGCTCTTCGCCGGCCTCCGCAGGAAGCGCCGACTCGGGGATCGCGGAATCGAGGAGCAGGAGGCGGCCGACCCCCTCCCCCGCGGCGACGAGTTGCCGGGCGACCTCGGCAGCGATCACCCCGCCGAGCGACCAGCCGCCGAGGAGGTAGGGCCCCTCGGGCTGGCGCGTACGGATCGCCGCGACATACTCCGCCGCCATCGCCGCGAGCGTCGCGGGAAGCGCTTCGTGGCCATGGAGCCCGCGTGACCGGAGGCCGTAGAGAGGCCGATCCACGGAGAGGTGGCGGGCGAGGTCGCGGTAGCAGACGACGATCCCACCCGGGGGATGGATCATGAACAGCGGCGGCAGCGTCCCATCCACCTTGAGGGGAACCAGGAGCGGATGGAGCGCGCCTGACTCCCCGCGCGGATCGTCGGCGGCCGACGGCTCAGCGTCGTAGGCGGCGACCGACTCCGGGCCGAAGAGCGCCTCCATCTGCGGGCGGTGGAGCTGGACGAGGCGGCGGGCGATCTGACCGACATCGGCGAGGTCGAAGAGGAGCGCCGTCGGCACATGGACGCCGAGCTGCTCCCCCAGACCGGCCGTGACGATCGCCGCCTGGAGCGACGTCCCGCCGAGATCGAAGAAGTTCTGGTGGAGGCCGACGCGGTCGATGCCGAGCACCTCCCGCCAGGCGTCGGCGAGACGCCGCTCCAGCGCCGTCGCCGGCGCGACGAAGCCCTCCGCGACGACCTCCTCCGGCAGCTCGTCGGGGAGCCGGGAGCGGTCGAGCTTCCCGCCGGCCGAGACCGGCAGCGTGTCGAGAAAGATGACCGCGGCCGGCACCTTGTAAGCCGCCAGTCGCCCGGCGGCGAAGCGCCGCAGTTCGGCGGCGAACCCCAGCGGGGCGGGGCGATCGGGCCGGAGCACGACGAAGGCGACGAGCCGGGCCTGGGGGGAATCTCCCCCGAGGACCTTCGCGGCGACACCGGCCACGGCCGGATGGCCTCGCAGCGTGCTCTCGATCTCCCCCAGCTCGAGCCGGTAACCGCGCAGCTTGACCTGGTCGTCGAGACGGCCGAGGAACTCCAGCGCCCCGTCGGCCCGGCGCCGCACCCGGTCGCCCGTCAGGTAGACATCGAGCCCACCGGAAGCGGAGGGGAGAGTGACGAAGCGTTCGGCCGTCAAGCCCGGCTGGCCGAGGTAGCCGCGGGCGAGCCCGGGCCCGGCGATCGCCAACTCCCCCGGCACGGTGTCGGGCACCGGGTGCCGGTGGGCGTCGAGGACGAGCAGCCGCATGCCGGCGACGGGATATCCGATCGGCACATAGCGGGTGGGATCGCCGGCGACGACAGCGCAGGCCGCCGCCTCGATGCTCGCCTCGGTTGGCCCGTAGAAATTCATCAACCGCAGGCCGGGGATGCGGGCGACGAGATCGGGGAGCCCCGCCGGCATCGCCTCCCCCCCAGACCACACCTGGCGGAGCGTGACGCATTCGACAAAGCGCGGATGCGAGGCGACAAGCTGGAGCACCGCCGGCACCGTCGGCAGAACGGTGATCCGCGCGGCGATGATCTGGTCGATGAGGCAGGAGATGTCGGCCCGGGCGCGGTCATCGCCCATGACGACGGTCGCCCCCTGCGTGAGCGCCGTCAGCGCGATGCCCAGCGCCGCGTCGAATTGATGGGAGAGGAGGAGGAGAACGCGATCGTCGGCCGCCAACGGCACCGCCGTGCGCCGCCAGGTCATCGTGTTGCCGATCCCGCGGTGATCGACGAGCACCCCCTTCGGCCGGCCACTGGAGCCACTCGTGTAGATGCCGTAGGCGAGGTCGCCCGGCGCCACCGGCGCGGGGAACGCCGCGGCGGGAACCGCATCCCCATTGGGTTTCAAATCCCCGACCGCGATCCTGTCGATGCCGGTCGTGGCCGCGAGCCACGCCCCCTCCCCGGCGACAACGACCACCCGGGCCCCGGTGTCGGCCAGAAGGTGGGGGGAGTCGACCGCCGGCTGGCGGACATCGATCGGCACCGCCACTGCCCCGGCGAGAATCGTCGCCACCGTCCCCACAACAGCCTCGGCCCCCTGGCCGACGACCGGGACGAGGTCGCCCCGCCCCACGCCGGCCGCGGCAAGCGCCGCCGCCAGCGCCCCGCCGACGGCCGCCAGCCTTCCGTAGCTCCAGACGCTGTCGCCGGCGACGAGCGCGGGGCGGTTGGGCGCCAAGGCGATCACGCGCCCGATCATCGTGCCGAGCAGATCCTCTCCGCCGGCGACGGCCGGGCCTGGCGCCGGCAGCCCTTCGAGCGGCCAGGCGATCCGGTCGATCGGGGTCGCGGGGTCGGCCACGAGGGTGGCCAACAGCCGCTCGAGATGGCGCGCCAGCAGCCGCATCGAGTCCGGCTCGAAGAGATCGCGACAGAAAGCGATCATGCCGCGCAGGGAGCTGTCGGTGAGCTCGAAGATCAGCTCCATGTCAAACAGGCACGTCCGCTGTGGCACATGGAAGCTCTCCTGCCGGAGGCCGCCGAGCATCGCCACTTCAGCGCGATCGGGGAAGAGGAAGCCGGCCCGCCCCTGCTCCGCGCGGAGCTGCGCTTTCTCGAACGTGCACGACACCTGGATCAGCGGGCTGCGCGACGGGTCGCGGTCGGGCACGAGGTCGTGGACGATCGACGCGAGGGGGTAGTCCTCCTGATCGAGGGCGGCGACGAGCGTGGCGCCGACGCGGCGGACGAGCGTGGCGAACGTCGGGGCGTCGTCGAGCCGCGCCGGGAGCGGCAGCATGTTCACGAAGAAGCCGACGGTGTCGGCGAAACGCTGCTGACTGCGGCC